>JANXMS010000558.1 GCA_025354525.1 Acidobacteriota bacterium | reverse complement strand
TCGATCAACTAGTCCGCCACCACTGCCGAGACTTCGGCATGGACGAACAAGTCATCGACGGCGACGGCTTCGTCACCGGCTACGGACTCGTCCACGGTCGCCTCACCTACGTCTTCGCCCAGGATTTCACCGTCTTCGGCGGATCCCTCTCCGCCGCCAACGCCCAAAAAATCTGCAAGGTCATGGACCTCGCCCTCAAAACCGGCGCCCCCATCATCGGCCTCAACGATTCCGGCGGCGCCCGCATTCAAGAAGGAGTCCTCTCCCTCGCCGGCTACGCCGACATCTTCCTCCGCAACACCATCGCCTCCGGCGTCATCCCCCAAATCTCCGCCATCATGGGACCCTGCGCCGGCGGTGCCGTCTACTCCCCCGCGCTCACCGACTTCGTCTTCATGGTCGACCACACGAGCCACATGTTCGTCACCGGCCCCGACGTCATCAAGACGGTGACCCACGAAGACGTCTCGAAGGAAGATCTCGGCGGAGCCCAAACCCACAACGCCCGCTCCGGCGTCGCCCACTTCCTCGCCCCCTCCGACCAGGATTGCCTCGCCCACATCCGCGAACTCCTCCGCTATCTCCCCCAAAACAACGCCGAAGACCCTCCCCAGTTGCCTTGTGACGACCCCATCGACCGAGCCGCCCCCGAACTCGATTCGCTCGTCCCCGACGCCTCCAACGTTCCTTACGACATCAAAGACGTGCTCCGCCTAGTCGTCGACCACGCCGAATTCCTCGAAGTCCACGAACTCTTCGCCCCCAACATCGTCACCGCCTTCGCCCGTCTCGATGGCCGTTCCGTCGGCATCGTCGCCAACCAACCCGCCGTCCTCGCCGGCTGCCTCGACATCAATTCATCGCTCAAAGCGGCCCGCTTCGTCCGCTTCTGCGATGCGTTCAACATCCCCATCATCACCTTCGAAGACGTCCCCGGCTTCCTCCCCGGCACCGAGCAGGAGTGGGGCGGAATCATCAAACACGGAGCCAAACTCCTCTACGCCTACGCCGAAGCCACCGTCCCCAAAATCACCGTCATCACCCGTAAAGCCTACGGAGGAGCCTACTGCGTCATGGGCTCCAAGCACCTCCGGACGGATCTTAACTACGCCTGGCCCTCGGCTGAAATCGCCGTCATGGGAGCCGAAGGGGCCGTTAATATTCTCTTCCGTCGCGACGACCCCACCGCCCGTCAAGCCAAGATCGACGACTACAACCAGCGCTTTGCCACGCCCTTTGTAGCCGCCGAAAACGGCTTTATTGATGCGGTGATCGAACCCCGCCAGACCCGCCTAAAGCTGATCCGAGGTCTGCGAATGCTCGAAAACAAAAAGGACTCCCTGCCTCGCAAGAAGCACGGAAACATCCCGCTTTAGACCAGGGTGGCGGTCAACTCAATCGGAACTGCTTTCAGTGCCTTTGAAATCGGGCAATTCTCTTTCGCCTGTTTCGCCAACTCCTGAAACTGGTCATTGGTGATGCCCGGAATCTCCGCTTCCATGGTCAGTTGGATGTGGGTAATGTCGAACCCTCCTCCGATCTGTTCCAGCTTGACGGCCGCCGTCGTATGGATCCGCGTCGCGGTAAAGTTAGCCATCCCCAGGAACAGCGAGAATGCCATGCAGAAGCATCCCGCGTGGGACGCCGCCATGAGTTCTTCCGGATTAGTCGCCGCCCCGCCCTCAAAGCGAGACGAGAAATTGTAGGGTCCCTCGTAGGCCCCACTCCCAAGCTTAATCTTCCCCGCGCCGTCCTTCAGTCCGCCGCTCCATTCTGCTTCCGATTTTCTGGTGATCATGCCCTATTGTCGCCTGAATCTGCAGCAACATAAATGTTGCATACTAGCAGTGTGACCAGCCAAGAGTTAAAGCGATGGCTCGCAGGTCAGGGATGCACCTTCGGCACCCAAACCGGCAGCCACCTCAAGGTTTACCTCGGCGCGAATCAGACCGTCCTGCCAATGCACGGGAAGAACCAAGACCTTGGTCTCGGGCTCGTGAATTCGATTAAGAAATCGCTGGGCTTGAAGTAGCCAGCAGCAATAGAGAAAGACCATGTACAACACCTATCCCGCCAAGTTCGTCCTCGACTCGAACGGAACCTACTGCGTCTCCTTCCCCGACGTCCCCGAAGCCAAAACCTTCGCCGAAGACAAATCTACCGCCAATCCAATCGCCGCCGAGGCCCTCGCCGCCGCCCTGTCCTTCTACGTGGAGGCCGGAAAACCCTTGCCGGTCCCCTCCGCCCCCAAGCGAAACCAGACAAACGTCTATCTCTCCGCTTCGACGGTGGCCAAATTAGCGCTCTACCAAGCCATGCGCGACCAAGCGATCACTCAATCCGAACTGGCCAAACGCCTCGGCTGTCACCGGCAACAGGTAGCCCGCATCGTCGATCCCGCCCACAACACAAAATTCGAAGTCCTCGAAGCCGCGCTCACCGCAGTCGGCAAGCGCGCTTCGCTCTCGATTCAAGACGCGGCGTAACTCCGACCCTCACTTGTTCTTGGAAGGTGTTTTCGGAGCCCACGCCAAGTTGATGTGTTTGTATACAATTCCTTGATGAAGCTGATCGGGTGGATTGGCGCGCCAGTCTTTGGACACCACGATCAAGTATCTATAGCCTGCCAGCTCAGTGCCGCCGAGAACACCACCCACATACTGCTCAGCCTGTTGCCGCGCTTTCCCAAAAATGCTATCGATATGTCTTGGTTCTGTGGCTTTCTTCCACTCCGTAAGAACCAAGCCTTCTGCTAAGTGCAGTTGGCCGCCGTAGCTCTCCACTGGTTCGCCGAAAATCAAATCTGTCCGTCCATGTGCCCCGTCCGCCTTGAACGCCCAGACCCCATGAAGCAAGAGATGGGCGGCTCCAAGCTTTTCACAGCCCACTTCCCCGTCCTCGTGGAACGCTTTCTCCCACTTCCGTTGGATCTCGGGATCCGCAACGATAGAGCGCTGCAGGTGTAGGAAGGCTCGCTCAGAAACTCTTCGAATCAGGGCCTGCTGATCGCTCAATAAATAGGAACACTCCCCCTCAAATGCGACGAGGCGTCCAGCGAGTGCCTGAAGTCGTCATGGGCTCCAAGCACCTCCGGACAGATCTCAACTACGCCTGGCCGTCAGCGGAAATCGCCGTCATGGGAGCCGAAGAAGCCGTCAATATTCTTTCTCGCCGAGACGACCCCGCCGCCCGCCAAACCAAAATCGACGACTACAACCAGCGTTTCGCCACGCCCTTTGTAGCCGCCGAAAACGGTTTCATTGATGCGGTCATCGAGCCCCGCCAGACCCGCCTAAAGCTGATCCGCGGCCTCCGCATGCTCGAAAACAAAAAGGACTCCCTGCCCCGCAAAAAGCACGGCAACATCCCCCTTTAGCAGCCGCTACCGAGCCGCGACCGTCAGGGAGCGAAAATCCAATACAGAGCCGCGACCATCAGGGAACGTCTTTCGCCTCGCGCTCTTACGCGAGCGTCGCAATCAAGTTGATCGGTACAGACGCCAGCGCCTTTGAAATCGGGCAATTCTCTTTCGCCTGTTTCGCCAACTCCTGAAACTGGTCATTGGTGATGCCCGGGATCCCCGCTTCCATGGTCAATTGGATGTGGGTGATATCGAACCCACCGCCGACCTGTTCCAGCTTGACGGCCGCAGTCGTATGGATCCGCGTCGCGGTGAAGTTAGCCATTCCCAGGAACAGCGAGAACGCCATGGAGAAGCATCCCGCGTGGGACGCCGCCATCAGCTCTTCTGGGTTCGTCGCCGCCCCGCCCTCAAAGCGAGACGAGAAATTGTAGGGCCCCTCATAGACCCCGCTCCCAAGCTTAACCTTCCCCGCGCCGTCCTTCAGTCCGCCGCGCCATTCCGCTTCCGATCTTCTGGTGATCATGCCCTATTGCGCCCTGTTTTACCCGAATCCGCGATCCCGGAAATCACTAGCCTCTGCATTTCCCCTAACGTTATTCATCCCGGGTCTTGCTAATTTGAACACCGCTGATCCGATCTGATAATATTCGGGCCATGCGCTCTGGGTCTCTCTCCTTGCTCGTTGCTTCGCTCGCGATCGCCCAGCAAGATATGGGCATCATCACCGGCGTCATTACCGATGCCTCCGGTGCCGTCGTCCCCCGCGCCCGCATCCTCGCCCGCAACGCCGACACGAATGAAACTCGCCTCGTCGAATCCTCCGCATCGGGTAACTACACAATCGGTCCCCTCCGTATCGGCACTTACTCGATAACGATCGAAAAGGACGGCTTCAAGAAAAGCGTCCGCCCGGGAATCAGCCTTAGCGCGCAGGATCGCGTCCGCGTCGATCTCCAACTCGAACTCGGCCAACTCACCGAAACCGTCGCCGTCACCGGCGAAGCCCCGTTGCTCAATACCGAAACCGCCACCCTCGCCAAGGTCATCGGCAAGCAGGAAATCGCCAATCTCCCGCTCAACGGGCGCAATTTCCAGCAACTCGCCTGGATGAGCGCCGGCGTCCTACCCGCTACCCGCGGCCGCGACCGCGAAAGTGGCTTCAACTCCCACGGTCAGGCCGCCACACAAAACAACTTCATCATTGATGGCGTCGACAACAACAATAACGTCATGGGCATGCAGGACCGAAAAGCTCAAGTCGTCGTCCCTTCCCTCGACGCGGTCGCTGAGTTTAAGGTCCAAACGTCAAACTACTCCGCCGAATTCGGTCGTAACTCCGGCGCCGTCATGATTGTCAATCTCAAGTCCGGCACTAACCAGTTCCACGGCTCCGCCTACGAGTATCTTCGCAACGACAAAACGGACGCCCGCGATACGTTCAACTACGTGGATCGGACCCGCGACGGCAAGGCTGATCCCGAAATCCTCAAACAGAACCAGTTCGGCGCCACCGTCGGTGGACCCATCGTCCGCAGTCGTACCTTCTTCTTTGCCAGTTGGGAGCGTCGGCTCCAGCGCCGCGGTCAATCAGACTTCGTCATCGTCCCCACCTCCGAGGAACGCAACGGCATCTTCCCCACTCGCCTCGCTACTCTTCTCGACCCCACCACCAACCAGCCTTTCCCCCAAAATACTATCCCCCGCGCCCGCTTCGATTCGACCGCCGCCAAGCTCTCCGAACTCTGGCCCCTTCCCAATTTCGCCGGTGCCGGAACTCGCCAAAATTTCATCAACAACCCGCCCTGGAACAACGATCGCGATCAGGTCGATTTCCGCATCGATCACAATTTGTCTGAGAAAGACAAGATTTTCGGACGCTTCAGTTTCACGAATGCGAAAAACCTCCGCGCCAGTGTCTTTGCCGCCCCAGCCCGCGGCGGGCAACCGAATGAGCGCGCCATCGACGACGATGCAGCCCGCAACGGCGTCTTCAGTTGGACCCGCATCCTCTCGAACACCCTGGTCAACGAGTTCCGCTATGGGCTCAATCGCCAAGTTGTGAACAAACGCGAACTATCCACCGAACCCATGGCCGCCGTCAATGCCCGGTACGGCATTCGAGGCATCCCCGCTTACGATAACCTCTTCGGCCTTCCCATGTTCAACCTCGCCGGAGGCATCGGTTATCAGGGCCTCGGGGAGCCTGGCTCCATGCCCAACTTCAAAGTTCATCAGGTCCACCAATGGCTCAATAACTTAAGCTGGTACCGGGGTAATCATAACTTCAAGTTCGGTGTCGACCTCCGCTGGAATCGCTCCGATATCTTCGGGGGCGACTCTGCCCATGGAAACTTCAGCTTCGACGGCCAATTCTCTCGCATCAGCATGGCGGACTTCTTACTCGGAATGCCAGCCGCTTTCACCCTGACCACCGTCCTCCCGGGCCAAATGCGCTTCCGCAATTACATGTTCTTCGCTCAAGACGATTGGAAAGTAACTCGAAAACTTACCGTCAATCTAGGTCTCCGCTACGAGTTGACCTCTCCCTGGTGGGAAAAGCACAACAACCAGTCCAACCTTGGCATCTCCCCGGGTCCCCAATTCAACCAAGTCATTCTCGGCGGTGAGTGTGGCTCCAACTGGTCCTGCCGCGGCCTCCTGGAAACCGACACGAACAACTGGGCTCCTCGTCTCGGCCTCGCCTATCAACTCACCCCCCGCACCGTCCTCCGCGCGGGAGCGGGCATTTTCTTCGCCGGCCAAGGCTCACTTGGCGCCAATAGCCGCATGATCTCAAACTTCCCCTTTTACCGCTCCGTTACCGCCCAGTCCACCGCCGCCCGTCCTCCTTTCTTTCTCCAAAACGGGGTCCCCGCCGGGTTCCTCGGCGACGGCAAGACCCCGCCGAACGACCTCAACTGGAACGTCTGGCAAAATCGCTTTCCCGCTCCTACTGTCTATCAATGGAACTTCGCTCTCCAACGAGAGCTATTCCGCGACGTCACCGCCACCGCCGCTTACGTCGGCTCCTCCTCCACTTACTTACAAGGGAGCTACAATTGGAACGGCTCCGCCCCCGGCCCCTTTGCCACCGAGCGGGAGCGCCGCCGCATCCCGCAGTGGAATACGGTCGACTTAGTAAGCCCATTCGGCCAGTCCAACTATCATGGACTGGACCTCGAAGCCACGAAGCGCTTCTCCCGCGGCTTTTCCTTCTCGGCCGCCTACACCTGGAGCCATTCCATCGACAACTTACCCGAACAGTTCGGCCCGGGCGGAGGCGGTCTCATGGATTTCCGCAACATCAACCTGAATCGGGCCAACTCGAATTTCGACGTGCGCCATCGCTTCATTGCTACCCAGGTCTGGGCGATCCCCGGTCGCTACCCCAACAAAGTTGTTGCTGCCGTGCTTGCTGGCTGGCAGCTTTCCAACATGTTTTCGCAGCAATCCGGGAATAACTTTACGATTACCGTCCCCAACGCTCGGCAACGGCTCGGTGCCACCGGCATTGGGAATTGGTGGCCGGACCGGCTCCGGGACGCTACTCTTAAAAACCCTACCGCCGATCGCTGGTTCGACCAGACGGCCTTCGCTTCTCCCCGCAACCCGGATGGTTCGTGGCGTTTAGGGAACGCCGGCCGCTCCATCCTGACCAGTCAGCGTCTCCTGAATTGGGATACCGGTATGATGAAAAACTTTGCTCTCACGGAGCGCATCGGCCTGCAACTCAGAGCGGAGATATTCAACCTGACCAACACTCCAACTTTAGGGGAACCAATCTCGAACTTTGAAAGCCCCGACTTCGGCAAAGTCCGCGGCACCATCTCCACGCCCCGCCAAATGCAGTTTGCCCTCCGCCTAACCTTTTAAGGCGGCACCTTATCGGAGATAGATAATCTACGCCACGAGACGCGCCGGCGACCCAAATCCGGTTTTGCGAGTCGACCGCAAGACTACCGCACTCGCGATTCCCGCCATAGAGTAGCGACCAAAGGATGGCCCGCCGCACCCGCCAAATCCCCAACCCTTCCCCGCACCTGTCGCCAACCCTGCTAGTCCGAACGCAGAGGAGAATTCGACCATGCCGACACGCAATGTAGATCTGACCGAGCAATGTGAACGTTTTGTCGAGAGCAGCGTAACCTCCGGTCGATTCAGCAACCCTAGCGAAATTGTCTGCGAAGGCCTTCGCCTTTTGGAGCAGCGGGAGCAGGAGGACGCGGCCAAAACCGAATGGCTCCGCGCCGCGGCCAAAACAGGCTTCGAGGACATCGAAAACGGCGACTACTTAACTCTAAGCACCGAGGCAGAGATTGACACGCTCATAAATCAGATCCGCCGAGAAGTATCGCAAAAACTGGCTTTCGAAAAAGTGCGTGGCTGAATCCTTAACGTGCCAAGTGCGGCTAACTTTCAGTTTCCGCCGCGATCTGTCCCATGTGATGGAATGGACTTATATAAGGTTCGGCGAACGGGCAGCACTTCGATAGGACGCCCTCATCAGCCAAGCCATTAAAGATATCAGCATGGATCCAGCGCGCTTTGGTTCAAAAGAAGAGCCAGATCTCATGATCGAAGGTGTTAGAACCTACCATCTCTTAATCAGTAGGTTGACAGTTCGATTTTGTCCGCGTTCACCACTGTCATTCTAAAGGACTTATCCTCACAACAAGACCCCGTTAATCCGGTTCGAAACTGCCTTTGGGGGTAAGTTTGGGGGTACAACGTTCCTGTTTGGATGGGGACGCCGTAGCGAGTGCGGCATAGCTGCGTTCGTCCGCACTACCGTGCGTATCTTTGCGTTGGAGTTTTGGTCAATAGATGCCGAGCGCTTGGCAAGCCTTGACTTGCTGCGTCTCCCGCACGGTCAGGTCCGACACCTTGCGGTCGATGGTGGCCTTTCGAATAACGACGCAGGTAGCTTTTAGCTTTGCTTGATGGTCCGCTTCGGCTTTGTTCCTTAAATACTCCTCGATTGCCTCCTTCGCGTCGCTCACTTTCTTTGCCGCAATCCTCTTCTCTTCTTCTGAACGAAACCGCTCGGCCTGCTCTTGCACTGCCTCCCTATCGGCTGTTCTTTTTGCCTCCTTTGCAATCTCTTCGGATTTTTGCAGAACCGCATCCCGATCAGTCTGCTCGATAGACTTGCCTGAGGCCAGCTGTACCGTGAAGTATTTAGCGGCGCAGCGAACGGACCACGGCGGGTCCCACCTCGGTCGTTCGCTAAAGGTGGTCGGATCCACGCCCATAGACCCGGAAATCCTTAAACTTAGCGCTCCACGTCGGCCATCGCAATTAGCCTCTGCATCAATCACAAAGTCCGCCGTTCGCCATCTTTCGCCTGTTCGGTTCGTGATAACGCCAGACACCTCGCCAGTCGTCGCGTCAAACCGGAGCTCACTGAAGACAAACTTGCCCCCGCCCGGTGTCGTGACTTCGACAGTCTCCCGCTGTTGCCCGAAGACGGCTGGCGGAGCTCCGCATGCCGCCAGGCACAAAAACAGTAATGCCGCTACTTTCCTCACTCACGCCTCCTTCCGAATGTCTTCGCCATTATACCCGCACTAGGCCGCGTGGCCCCCCCCCCGGGGCTCTTGGGTCCTCCCTGGTCTTTCCCGTGAGGGGGTAAAGAGCTTTTACACGGGGGGGCTAGTTAGTGGTGTGAAAAAGTACTGACGGGCGATGGAGTATGAGTATTCAGATAACAGAAGAGGGTTCTGGTGGTTTTGATGGTGCCGTTCTAGGGGAACATCAAAAGATTGTGTCCGGTGAAGCAACTGTGGGCCGATGGCCTGGGGTTCGACCGGATGGCAGCCGTGTTGAATGAGGAGCGCGTTCCGACGCGCGTGGGGGGGGCATAGCGCCAAATAGAGCGCAAAGGGGGGACGTTCCAGGTGAGTGCTACGGCGAACGAGGCTGCATAGTTATGATGGACGTTACCCAGGCGATTGCTTACGGCGATACGGGATGGAGGAAAGGGAAATGGTTGAATGCGTAAGCTGTGGCAAGAAGTGGAGCGACGAGAAGGAATATTGCGTGGTTTGCGGTTCACCGACGAAAGCAGCGAAGGGCTGCTTAGGCACCTCGATAATCGTTGCCGTGGCGTCGGCAGCCTTGTTGACGTACATTTTGGCAAATATTCTGTCGAACGGCGGCGAAGTGGGCGGACCGAAAGTCCCGACGAATGTCCCCAAGAGCTACTACACCGAGATCACGGCAGAGGCTCTTGCGGACGACTTCGAAGCCAACGAGGTCAGAGCAGAGCGGAACTACAAGGGGAAGAAGTACCGGGTGAGTGGGAAGATCACCAGTATCGGGAAGGAGATACTCGGCAAGCCATATCTGGTTCTTGACAACAAGGTTCAGGCGGTTTTCGAGAGAGACTCAGAAGCGGCCATCGCTCGGTATGACAAGGGGATGCAAGCGACCGGCAATTGTGAGGTTGGCGGGAAACTGGTCTACGTCATCCTCCGAGACTGTAGCCTCTAATTTTAGCCTCTAATTTGGGACGGGGCCACGTGTGGCGGGAGTGACGGGGGGCTCTGCGATTGTTCCCGCGTCCCGTTCCCGTACCGCACCGGGGCCTATCCCCCAAGAATTCCAACTTTGACTTTTTTGAAAAAAGGGGGGGAAGGTAATTCTCTCAGGGACCGGCCGAAAACCGTCCCGAGGGTCACTTAGCCGCATGGCCAATATCGATACTTCGCGGGGGCGAGTCGAGTCTTCAAGGTCTGCCGATGGGAACCGTGCCGATGCTCTCACATCGCTCTAGATCGGCCGGTGGTGGGTGACAAGAAGCACAACGGATAGACTGTCGTTGGCGACTGGCCACCATATATAGTGTCCGGTGCTATATTTGAGTGTTATAGTTTAGTAAGGACTCCACATTTCCACAGCTCCTACGAATCCGGTTATAGAAATAACGATTTAATTTATGGAATTCACAAATGCTAAAACATTTACTGAAATAGGAGCCGCCTCGGCTCTCCTCACGGAATGAGATGCCGCACAAGCACTGGGCGTCTCCGTCCACACCGTCCGTAACTGGCGCTCTTTAAGAAGGGCCCAGCCTGGACAAAACTGGGCGGGTCGCCCAAAGCGGCGGTTCGATACCGTCCTGAAGACTTACAAACCTTCATCGCCTCCGGACTCAACGGCGGGAGAAGGTAACCATGCAAATCACACCAACAAACCCCCCGGTGCAAACGGGGGGTGAGCGGACGCGTGTCTCGACTCTCAATGATAACTCGCCTACATCGCACCCGTCGTTCGACATCCGTCCGCGGGTTGCGGAGTACCTGGGCATGGGATTGGACGTGGTGCCGCTTGGCCTTCGTTCCAAGAGGCCTTCGACGGCCAATTGGCCCTCGCGGGAGTTCACCGCCGCCGACTTCAATGCCGAGAACAACTGCGGAATCAAGCTCGGCAAGGGTGGATTGACGGATGTCGATCTGGACTCTTCAGAAGCGCTGGCTCTGGCCCCGACGTTTCTGCCGCCGACGGGTTTTGTCTTCGGGCGGTCATCGGCGCGGGCTTCGCATCACTTTTACCGCACGGACCCGCAAAGCATTTCGGTGAAGCTGGCCGATCCGATTACGGGCGATACGATCATCGAGTCCTCGACGAATATCACCCACAGCAGCAACAATCTCCCCATCGATTTCGGTTTTTCGCACACCGAGCACCGGAACCCGCGGCTCCAGTCGCAGATGATGACGGCGCTGCGGAAATATATCGAAAAGTAAGGTTTGACCCAACCCGACGTCGCGAAGCGATTGAAGGCGAGTCGGCAGCACAGTGATGATCGGCTCAGAAAATGGCGTCGAAGCACCGCCGCCGCCCCAACTTCCACACCTGGACTGCCCGCATAGAAGAATCCGTGCAAAGCCCCGATTTCCGGACCCCTTCCCGGAGAGAGTTGGTTTTCCATTTCCAGATCAGCCGAGCAGAAGCGCAAAGCCGGACGGCCCTGCCCCAAGCCTCCTAAGCTCATCAGCAACCAGAATTCGACCTTTTTTGCCTCCTCCCGTCAATCCATCACAAGCAATTCACATTTATTTTTACTCCATTGTTTTTAATTACATAGGCCCACTTTTCACCCTCACCCGACCCCCCGATATTTGGAACGCATAGGATACAATCAAACCAGCGAAAGCAACCACGCCCTGACCTGGCTACCAGGCAGGGCGTTTCTATTTCCAAAAGGAGTTTCCAACATGTCGCAGGAACTAACCGACGAAGAAAAAAAAGCCCGTCGCGCTGAAAGCAACCGTCAAAACGCCCAAAAAAGCACCGGACCAAAAACGGAGGCCGGCAAAATGAACTCTCGGCTGAACAGCCTCAAAAATGGCAGCCGAACCGTCGTCGTCGACTTCACCGGAGCCTGTGGGCTCGCCATGCTCTCCGGCGAAGGCGCGGCCGAATATCGCAGTATGATGGCCGAATACTCGCGCTACATATCACCCAGAGACCGTGTCGAATACGGTATCGTCCAAAGAATTGTCGACGCCCAATGGCGCATGGTTCGCAACTCAAAACTCCAAACTCTCGAACTCGAAGCCTGCCTCAGTGAGGTTCGCGAAATCGAGCACCCCGGGCTGGGTGCCCATCTGGTCGGTGCCGTCGATCTGATCAGTGCCACCCGGATGTCCTTCGATTCGAAAATGCCCCAGCAACTCCAAAGGGAAGAAGCCGCCCTCGCCCGGCTCATCAATGCCAGTCTCCGAGAGCTAAATATGCTCCGAAAACTCAATCCAATGCCCAAATCGCCGGTTCGGCCCCGTACCGAATACCTCGGGCCTGACGTCGGCCCTGTCGACGACATATTCAAATCACAGGAAGCCGAAAATGAAGCAAACAAACAAGAAGTTGCACCCCAAGCCGACGAGCGAAGCCAACTCGAAACCGGCTGGAGCCCCGTTCAGCAGCGCCCAGCCAAGCCGTTAGTCCGCGCCGCAGGCTCCAGCGTCGAAGGCAACGCGTTTTCGGACCAACCGGAGCCCCCTTACTAACCCAAAAAGTCGGCTCGGCCCGACCGGCCAACTCGAAAATCTGCCCGGCGCGGCGAAGCTCTGCCCAAATGCGCCTCTTGCAATCCCCTTCAGAATAAGCCAAACTCGCTCATGCCCGTGCATCGTCGGCTCGCCCTTCTCTGCCTGTTCGCCGCCTCCCTCGCCGCTCAGCCCCAACCGCCCCAAGCCTTCGATCGCCTCACTCCCGCCCCCAATTCGACCCGCCGAGCCCTCCGCCCCACCTACCGCGCCACCCTCGCCGAATCACTCTTCGCCCCCTCCTCCGTCGCCCACTTCGCCGCAGCCCAACGCCTCGGCAAACCCGTCCGCCTCCGCTTCAACGTCGCCCCCGGCCTCGACCTCCCCGTCTCCATCCAAAACGCCCAGTTCTGGCCCGAATCCGCCTCCGTATCCTGGACCGGCACCGTCGACACAACCCTCCCCGGCTCCTTCAGCCTCGCCATCACCGACGGCCAACTCAACGGCTACCTCGCCACCGGCGCCGGCCGCATCTTCGACATCTCCGGCTCCGTCAACCAAGCCGAAATCACCGAAGTCGACCCCGCCTCCTTCCGCCTCGAATGCCCCTCCCCCCACGCTCCTCAAGCCCAAGCCACCGCCGAATCCCCCCTCCCCGAACGCCAACTCCCCGGACCCGCCAGCATCCTCGACGTCCTCGTCGTCTACTCCGCCGCCGCCAAAACCGCCGCCGGCAGCCCCGCCGCCATCGAAAACCAAATCCGCGAAACCGTCGCCTTCACAAACCAAGCCTACGCCAACTCCGGCCTCGCCCTCCGCATCAACCTCGTCGGTACCCGCGAGGTAACCTACACCGAAAACGGCTCCTGCTCCACCGCCCTCGACCGCATCACCAACCCCACCGACGGCGTCATGGACGACGTCCCCGCCCTCCGCGATCAAACCGGCGCCGACCTCGTCAGCCTCTGGGTCCTCCGCGGCGACTGCGGCGGCATCGCCTGGATCATGAACTCGAACGACCAAAGCTTTGCCCGCAACGCCTACAGCGTCACCATCACCGAATCCCCCACCTTCTGGCGTAACATCTCCTTCGCCCACGAACTCGGCCATAACATGGGCTCCGCCCACGACCGCGCCAACGCAAGCCAAGGCCTCTTCTCTTACTCCTTCGGCTACCAGTCCACCGAAGCCCAGCCCTTCTTCCGCGACATCATGGCCTATCAATGCGCCAACGCCGATTGCCCCACCCAGCCATACTTCTCCTCCCCCGACATCCTCGTCCTCGGCCGCCCCATCGGCCTCCCCGCCAGCAATCCCAACAGCGCCGACGCCGCCCAAACCTTCACTCTCTCCGCCCCCACCATTGAATCCTTTCGCCCCCGTGGCGGCACCGCCGTTCCCATCGTCCTCGGCCCGTCCACCCGCTCCGTCCCCGTCGCCGGCGGAGCTTTCTCCGTCGCCATCACCACATCCGCCCCCTGGCAAGCCGTCTCCCAAGCCTCCTGGATCACCGGCCTCTCCCCCGCCTCCGCCCCCGGCAACGCCACCCTCAACTACCAGGTCGCCGCCAACGGCTCCGGCACCCTCCGCCGCGGCGCTATCCAGATCGGCGGCACCACCCACATCGTCGAACAGGCCTTCACCATCTCCTGCTCCACCGCCCCCCTCGCCCTCGGAACCACCACCTCCGCCGCCCTTTCCGCCAATAGCTGCATCAGCCCCCTCCGTGGCAACACCCGCGCCGCCCGCTACTCCTTCGCCGGCAACGCCGGTCAACAGGTCGCCCTCCAACTCACTTCCACCGCCTTCGACGCCTATCTCTATCTCGTCCGCCCCGATGGTACCGTCCTCGCCGAAGACGACGACGGCGGCGGCAACTTCAACAGCCGCATCCCCGCCAACTCAGGCTTTATCACCCTCCCCACCACCGGCACCTATCTCATTGAGACCACCGCCTTCGACGCCACCGCCACCGGCGCCTTCACCCTAACCACCATCCTCCCCACCGTCGCCTGCACCTACTCCATTAACCCCACCACCCTCTCCGAAGCCGCCCTCGCCGCACAACGCAATGTCGCCGTCTCCACCGCCGCCGGCTGCAACTGGACCGCCGTCTCCCAAGCCTCCTGGATCGCCGTCGCCTCCAACTCCTCCGGTGCCGGCAACGCCGACGTCCGCCTCGACCTCGCCGCCAATAACACCGCCGCCGCCCGCTCCGGCACCGTCACCATCGCCGGCCGCACCCTCACCGTCAATCAAGCCGCCCTCGCCAACTGCGCCCCGTCCCCCCTCACCATCGGCGTCACCGTCTCCGGCACCCTCTCCGCCGCCAACCCCTGCCGGTCCACCTTCCGCCCACCCGGCACCTACGCCGCCCGCTTCACCTTCTCCGGCATCGCCGGCCAGTCGGTCCAGATCGTCCTCGAATCCCCCACCCTCGATACCTACCTCTACCTCCTCGATCCCGCCGGCAACATCCTCGCCGAAGACGACGACTCCGCCGGCAACCTCAACTCCGCCATCCCCAACGCCACCGGCCTTTTGACCCTCCCCACCACCGGCACCTACACCATTGAGGCCACCACCTTTCCCTCCGCCGCCGAAGGCTCCTTCACCCTCAAACTCCTCAACTCCGCCCCCGGCTTCCTCGCCCTCCTCCACAACACCCCGTCGATCCTGAACCTCCCCTCCGGCACCACCGCCCAGTTCTATAACAGCTCCGCGCTCAACCGCCAAATCACCGTCCCCATCGGCACCACCCGCCTCGAAATCCGGCTCCGCACCCAAACCCCTAACGTCGACATCGACCTCTTCGTCCGACGCGGCACCCCACCGGTCCTCCTCTCCGGCACCGTCCAGGCAGACCATAAAAGCGAGTCCCTCACCGGCGACGAAACCATAGTCATCACTCCAGCTTCTAACCCGCCCCTCCAACCCGGCATCTACTACGTCTCCCTCGCCTCTTTCACTCCCAATGTCGCCGTCACCACCTCTCTCACAGCACTCCTCACCCCCGTCCCCACGCCCGTCGTCCCCACCGTCTCCTCCACCGGCCCCCTCTTTCATTCCGGCGCCTCTCAAACCATCACCCTCCGCTTCTCCCATCCCGCCGGCATCCAGGAACTCGGCGTCCTCAACGCGCTCATCAACCGCGCCCTCGACGGCGGCAACGCCTGTTACATCGCCTTCTCCCAGCCCCAGCGCGTTCTCTACCTCGTCAACAACGCCGGCCCCGACGCCGGCCTCTCCAATGCCCTCACTCTCGGGGCCACCGGCTCCGTCAGCAACAGCCAATGCACCATCTTCTCCGCCGGTTCATCGGTCTCCACCACCAACTCGGAACTTACCCTTACCCTCAACATCAGCTTCTCCGGCGCCTTCTCCGGCAACCGCGTCATCTACCTCGCCGCCCGCTCCGTCACCGAACAAAACTCCGGCTGGCAGCCCCAGGGAGTCTCCGCCCTACCCGAGACCACCCCGCCGTTGCCGCGTGCCAACGCCCTCTCCCCCACCACCGGCGCCAACGCCACCTCCACCCTCACCGCCACCTTCCTCGACGCGACCAACGCCACCAACATCCAAACCACCTGGCTCCTCGTCAACTCTTCTGTCGACGCCAACCGCGCCTGCTACGTCGCCTACTTCCGACCCGGCAATCTCCTGCTCCTCTTCCCCGATAACGGCGACGGCAACCTCGCCACCGCCATGCCCCTCTCCGGCTCCGGCTTCCTCGAAAACTCCCAGTGCCGCATCAACGCCCAAGGCTCCAGCGCCACCGTCGCCGGTAACGCCCTCACCCTCAATCTGAACACCGTCTTCAAGCCCGCCTTCGCCGGCCCCCGAATCGTCTTCGGAGCCCTCAACTCCAGCGCCGTCAACAGCACCTGGAAACCCCTCGGAGCCTGGCAAATCCCCCCCTAACTACTTCATCGCACCCGCTCTCTCTCGAATATCCGCCGCCGAAAACTTGCCCGGCTGCGCCATCATCCACAACACCTCCCCTACCTCCCCATGCCCCCAATAACGAGTATGCGCCTCCACCGGAATTGACGACCGCCGATCCACCACGTTCACCACCCGACCCGTCCAAGCCGTCCCCCAAGAAGGCGGATCGTAGTATTCAATCGAACCACTAATCGGGTCCAACCCCGAATAGAAGTTCACCCACGGCACCCGTTCCCGTAACTCCCGATCGGAAATCATCGGCTGAAGCGCCCCCAACAATCGCGTCCTAACGGAGAGCCCCGTCCCGCTATCGGTCCGAAACAAAAATGCCGCTTTGTCCAGTGGAGATCCCAGCGTCAAAAACGCGCTGATCCGCCCCGCCGTCTCCGGGCTGTCCCGCAACAAAGCGTTCATCGTGTCATACCCGATCACCGTCCCCAACGAGTGACCAGCCACCACCACGTTGCTGTAAAACGGTTTGCCCGACTTGTCCTGCCGGTCCATCACCACCCGCGCCAACGCCAAACACCGCCGCCGAATCTGCTCCCGAACTTCGTAGTACTCGTTGATCCGATAAGCCCCCAAATACGCCACAACGTCTCCCATGTACGCCGTAAACCGCTCCCGAATCACAAAGAAATAGCCCAACCCCACCACCAAAGCAATCAGCGTCAGAACAAACCATCCCAACGTCGCATCATCCGAATAAGGCCGCAGCAACGAGTTCGGAGGGGCCACCCAATCCAGCCAAGGGTCCAGACTCTCAACCCCACAACTCCGCGGCCATGGCCTATTCTCATGCCCCATCCAGTGCCGTCGCACGCACATGCCCAGCGGCACCAACCCCGCCACCGTAGAGACCATGTACCCGCCCAAAACAACGTTCAAAACCATCGGCAGCTTCCCGCGACTTACAACCGCCAACGCCCCAAAAACACCCAACCAGGCGGCTCCAATCAGAAGCAAGACGTACAGGCACGTCCGTAGATCCCGCAGAAAACATTGGTCGAACAGCGGCAGCCCCATCACCGCCGTCCCATACCCAACCGCCACCCACATCAGCGCCCCCGCCGTCGCAAAAATCGCCACTACAAACGCCATCACAAACGCCAGCACAAAACCGGTCCCGAGCGACAGCCGAAACTCCTCCGCCCTCCCAAACAGAAACCTCTGAAACTTCGCCCCCCGAAACAAAATCGTCGACAGCCCCCGCCCCCCCGCCAGCAATAAAAACCAGAAAATCGTAAGTAGCCCTGCCTTCCCCTTCGTCCAAGGTGACCAGTACGCCTCATACAAATCCACCGGCTCTCCCCCCAACTGAACCGTCGCCGCCGCCACCGCCCGCTCCCCGGTCTCCACCAGCTTCACCGTCACCCCTCCATCCCCGCCCTCTCGGTCTAACAGCGCCTGCGCCACCCCCTCCAACGTATCGAACTCCTGATGCTGGCCGATCCCGTGGAACACAATAATCGCCGTTCTCGCCATAAGTTCACCTCAGCCACGATTTCGAATACTAAACCACCGATGCGCCCGCCGCCGCGCATGACGCCCCCGCAAAATCGACCGGTAATCCCGCCAATTCGACGTCACCAGAAACACCCCAAATCCAATCGTCCCCATCGCAATCAACGATACCGCAATCACCGACGCATAGTGGATCCACTCCCGCCCCGGCGTCGCCTCAAAAAACAGCGCCCCAAACTCCCGCCCAAAATTCATCCCAAAGAATCCAGTCAACACCGCGCCCGCACCGAAGATCATGCTCAAAACCGCCAACCGGTTCACCGCATCCGTCGACCGGCTCTGGTTGAACTCCAAAATCGACGCGTTCATGCTCTCAAGCTCCTCCTGGATCTCCTTCCGCAACTCCTCCACCCGAAACGCCTTGCACTGCTGCGCAAAGTGCTCAATCTCCTCGTCCTTATTCGCCAGCTTCGTGAAGTACCAGTAGTTCGAAAAGTTCAGGAAATCACTCCGCAGATCCGTCGCAATCTCCATGTTCTGCCGCGTCAACGCCCCGCTCTGTAAGTCCAAATACAACCGCCGCGATACCAGGGCGATGTTCTCCGTAAAGTCCAACAACGCCGCCCGATAGAACAACGCCACCACCGCCATCAGGTAGTACCGCGTCACAAACATCCGATGGATCAACGCCCCTTCCCGCATCAGATGGTCGCCCCGATCCGACACCCCAAACGACAGCGTTACATTCGAATACCGGGTGAATCCGTAGTACGTCCCCTCATGCGCCCAGCGCGTGTATAGGTGCTCCTTCATCTGCTCCCGCATAAATAACGGGTCATACCGAAAGTCGTCCCCATTACGATCCACATACAGAAAACGGCTCAACATCACCTGCAGCTCATCGCTGTTAACGAAGCTCTCCCCTTCCTCTGCCGGCTCCACCGCGACGTAGGAATACACAATCATCCGCTCGTCAAAAATCTGCTCGTACTCCCGCCGCCCATAGTCCAAAAAATAAAGCAGATCCCGAATCACCCGCGACAAAGGAGGCTGAAAGCTCACGAGCGCCCCACCCTCGAACGTCTCCTCGGTCAGTGTCGTGCCCCCAATGTGCATCCGCGAAAGATGCGGAATCCGGCCCTCCCGACGCTGCCGCCCGCTCGTCGGATACACCTTCCGCATCATCTCGTTCACCCACAGCGCCTCGCCAAACGGAAGGTCGAACTTCTCCACCCCCACCGACAAAATCCCCACCCCGTTTGCAAACAAGAACAGCCGCAAGTCCGTGACGTCCACCGTCACCTGCCGTCGGTTTGGCACCGACGCCGTCCACTGCACCTTCTCTGTGCTCGGCAACGGCATCTCGTAGCAGCGGACCATCGTCTCCTGCTCGCGCGTCGCATCACACCCCGCCTTCACGTCAAAAAACACACGCCGCACAAACGGATGAAAGAACACCATGTCCTGGTAGGCCGGCGAGTCCTGGTCAAACTGACCGTAAGAGACTCGCCGCCAAGGCCCCAGATGCGCCACAAGCGGTGTCCGCTTGGCCGCACTGCTCTCGGCCTGAACAAAATCGTCCACGCCGTCAATCCACGTTCGCTGCGCCCTCCAATGCTCCGGATGCGCGTCGGCCACCACCTCCCGTTCAATCACAAACGGGAAGAGAAAATACGTATGGAGATGGAGCACCTGTCTGGACATGCGGCGTTCGCTTCTATCCAGTGTAGACGCCCCGCTTTATCGAGTCGGCAACGCCAACCCCGAAACCTGATCCGCTCGATCAAACACACCCAGCAGCAGTGCCGTCGCACTCATCAAATTCACCTGGTACAGTGCCGAAGCATTGCTCCCCCGCACCCGCGTCGCCACATACGCCATCCCTGTCGTCGGCGAGATATCAAACCCCGCCAGTTCCGACATATCGATGTTCAACATCCCCACCACATTCTGCTTCCCATCGTTCGGCGGCACCTGTGTCTGCAACGCCCGCGTCTCCGCGTCAATCGTATAGAGCGTCGTCGTTGTCGCCCCCGCCACCGAGTTCGTATACGCCGCCGCCACCACCGTAGGCCGCGCCATCCCGTCCCCGTTCAAACGCATGTCCACCGCCGCCGTCGCCCCCGTGTCCGGATGCAACCGCAAATTCTGCCCCGTGTTGCTCACCACGCGAATGCGGTCCACCGTCGGGTTGAAATCAAAACCAAACTCGGTGCCCTCCAGCGCTGGAGCAAACGGCCCCGTTCCCAGCGCCCGCGCTTGTCCAGTCATCACGTCAATCACGTACAGGCGGCTTGTGCTCCCCAGCCCATAGAGGGTCCCGTTCGCCGGCCGGAAGTCGATGCCGAGGATCGACTCGCCCGGCGCTAATCCCCGGATCACTTGCGTGCTCTCCACAAACCCCGGCGAGTTCGTGTCGAAACGCAAAAGCAGGCTCCGAGAGTCCAGCGCATAGGCCGTCTCAGCCAGCGCCGCCGCGGGCTGCAGGATCAAAGCGGCCCCTAAGGCCACGGTAGGAAGAAGGTGAAGTAGTCGCATCGTACTAGCTCTTACGCGCCCCGCTCAGAATCGGATGGCACCCTGATAGATTTCGCCCTCAAATTACGCCCCTGTCCGATATGCCTCGCCTAACCTGCTTACTCCTCCCCTGCGCTTCCATGCACCTGTCTTGGTTCAGCGTGATCATGAGGATTGCCGCTGGCCTTAACGGATTGGTTCCGCCCTGCGGGCGGGGAGTTTGGAGGCAGTGAGGACTATCGACCCGATCTCCGTCGGCCTGCTTGGCTTCGGAGACGAGACCGCACGATTCGACCGCAAAGCGGGCCCATGGCCGTCTGGCGAGTCCTTCGGAGCGCCGCTCGACTTGGTTGCAAGACGGTTGACCCGCAAAATACACAGCGCCGGGAAGCCCCCAGGACGTCCTTACCTCAACTCGATACCTCTCCGGTTTCAGTCGAGCCGAAACACACCCGCACTGAAAGTCGCTGGGCGCGGCTAAAGCCGCCTGAAGGCTCCGCGAGCGCGGTTGATGGGCGACAATTAGGAACCGCTTCTAACGACAATTACTTTTGCAGCACCATCAGCAGGTGTTTTAATGTGAATTCAACAGATGCCGCTGGGCGTTGATTGAGATGGGGCTTTGCCCCAAGCCCCAGGATTTAGCGGATTGCGCCATCCCAGGTGGGCATGAAGCCACGGGAGCACCCTCCGCCGGTGGCAAGTCGACTTTGGTAGTTGTCGTTTCGGCCGTTTCTAATTGTCGCCAAACACGCGGTGATCTTGAGCCCTTGGTCGTCTTCATCCCACTTCTCGTTTTCGATCTACTCTCGGACTGTGTTCTCATCCACCGGCCCACAGAGGCTGCCCCCAAGAGCGCTTCCTGAGTTCGCGGAATTCGTCTTGCAGCCTTCGCGATGACCGCCCTTTTTACGCATTACACCAACTTCGACGGCGACAGATCCGGCGGTACCGGCAAGAGCATATGGACATGGTCTGGCGAGACTGCGCCCCACACTATCGTTACATCCCGTGCTTCGCAGATCCGCCGGATCAAGTCGCGCGTTCGCTCCGCGACGCTCCGTTTCAATACGTTGTAGTGATACTTGTGGTGATCCACACCACGTAGTTCGGCCCGCCTGAAAGCCGGGGGAGGGCATTAGACCGGGCACTAAGAAACTAAAGCGAAGGCAACCTCCACGGCATCGAGCTCGAACTCTCCGGCTCCCGCTTCCCCAACCCCTTCAATCTCTAACCCGCCCATAGCCGCGTCAAAGGTAGCCTGTCCCCCGCTGCGCCCTCTCAATATCCCGGTCGACACCGAAATTGAAAAGCCTATCGTAGAAGCGCCCCCAACCCTGCCGACGGCTCCGCCGCCGCCAATTCCCCCGTTACCAAAGCTTCCCTCGCCTACGTCACCGCCCTTCGCGAAAGCGTAAAGGCCGTCGACTCCGAAAAGCCCGCCATGGCCATCGAGAGCCCCGAAGGGCCCAAGATCCTCGAAACGATGCAAACCCTGGAACCCTCCAAGATCGTCGGGGACGACGTCTTCCTCACGGTCACCGGGCTCGACGGCCAAAAACTGCGTCGGGCAAGGTGACCATGATCCGCCTCAACAACCAATGGCTCGTCAGAAACGAAGCCTGGAAAAACAAACCCTCGCCTACTCCGCCGGAGCCTCGATAGCCAAAACCTCAGGATCCGGTGCCACTTTCGTTGCCTGCTCAAACAAGAATGCCAGGATCTTCTCCGTCCGGATGTGCCCGGCAATTCGCCCGAGCACCCCTTCTTTCTCCAACCGACGCCGCACCGAAGCCACCGCTTCCCGCTCCTGACGAGCGATCCGGTTCACCTCGGCATCCACCTCTTCCGAAGTCGCGTGGATCGCCTCCCGCTCCCCTATCCGCTCGAGCAACAGCGAAGCCCGCACGTCTTTGGTCGCTTGCGGCACTTGTGACGCCCGCAGCTTGGTCCAGTCCAGATTCAGCTTCCGCGGGTCAATGCCTTGTTCGGCCAGTCCACGCAGCCGCTGCTCCAGCGAACTCTCAATCTGCCGCTCCACGAAAACTTCCGGAATCGGGAAATCATACAGCGCCACCAACCCGTCCAGCAACTTCTCCCGCGACGCGCCCTGCGCCTCGCGTTCCCGTTCGGAAAGCATCGACCGCTTAATCGCTTCCCGCAACTCGTCCAGCGTCTTGAAGTCGCCCAGATCCTGCGCAAAGTCGTCGTTCAACTCCGGAAGCTCCTTCCGCCGAATCGTCGTCAACTTCACCCGAAAATTAACTGTCTTGCCCGCTAGATTCTCCGCCCCATAGTCTTCCGGGTACACGATTTCCATCTGTTTCTCATCGCCCGGTTCCATGCCCACAACGTTCTCGTTGAACGCCGCCAAAGTCATCTCGGCACCCAACTCAAGGGCAACCTCTTTCTCGTTGATCGGCTGCGCCGCGCCGCTCAAACTCTCCAACTCTACGAGCACATGGTCGCCGATCTCAGACGCCCGCGGATCCACGTTCACATACTCCGCCTTCTGCTGCTGCAAAGTCACCAGACGCTCTTCGATCTTCGCGTCCTCCACCACCGGCTGCGCATACGGCACCGTGATCCCGCGATAGTTGTCTTCGAGCTCAAACTCCGGGGCCACTTCAAATTGGGCCTTGAACCACATCGGCTCATTCCCTTCCCATTTCATCTCCACCACGTTCGGCTGGCTGACAACTTGCAGCTTCTCCGCCGTGGCGTACTCGTGGAATACCTTCGGAATCGCCGCTTCCATCACGTCCTGACGGATCTCGCTCTGAAAACGCTGCCGAATCAGCGACGCCGGCACCTTGCCCGGACGAAACCCCGGCAGCTGTACCTTCGCGCGGATCTTCTCGACCGCCCTATCCGTCTCGTCCGCAATCGTCAGCAATGGGACGGTCAATTCTACTTCGTGCTTGCAACCTTCGAGTAATGCCATGGAATCCTTATCTTAATTTGCTTCCGGCCAGCTCGCCAAATAGGCTTCCTGTTCCGGAGTCAGCCGATCAATCTTCAAACCGAGCGCCTCAAGCTTGAGACGCGCCACCTGACGGTCGATCTCCTCGGGCACCGCATGCGCCCGATGCTGCATAGTCGTGTAATTCTTGCTCAAATATTCGAGCGCCAAGGCGTGGTTCGCCAAGCTGATATCCCGCACCGTCGCCGGCTGTCCGCCCGCCGCCGCCGCGTTAATCGGTTGTCCCTGCGCCAATACGTAAACCCGCCGCCCGTCCCGTAAAACGTACTCTTCCACCAAATCCTGAATCGGTCGATGGCTCGATGCGACGCGGTCCAATGCGCCTAGGTCGATCTCGACCGGCGAGTGCCCCGAATTCACCAAAATCGCCCCGCTCTTCATCTTGTCAATATGGTCGCGGCCAATCGTGTTCTTGTTCCCCGTCGCCGTGATCACCAAATGTCCTAAGGCCACCGCCTCCGGCATCGACATCACCCGATGGCCATCCATCAAAGCTTCCAGCGCCCGCATCGGGTCAATCTCGGTGACGATCACGTTCGCCCCCATCCCCCGCACCCGCGTCGCAATCCCCTTCCCACACCACCCATAACCCGCCACCACCACCGTCAAACCGCTCAGCAATAAATTCGTCGCCCGCAAAATCCCGTCAATCACCGACTGCCCCGCGCCGTATCGATGATCAAACAAATGCGACGTTTGCGCCTGGTCCACCGCGATCACCGGAAACGCCAATTCCCGCGAAGTCGCCCTGTCCATCGTCGCCCCCAGCAAGCTCGCCGGCGCATCGCGCAACAGCAAACCACCATGATCCAGCGCCCAATGCGGCTCCGTCGCCAGCGCGTCCGCCAAACTCACCACGGCGATCCCGTAGTCCTTCGCCAACGCTGCCACCACATCGTCTTGCCGCATAAACGAATCGGAGGCGCTCAGGACTACCTGAGCGCCTCCGTCTCGCAACGTCACCATCAAATTTGCCGTCTCCGGAGCAACCGGCAGACAAGCCGCCACTCGAAACCCAGCCAGAGGTTGCGCCTTGATAAACTGCTTGCGAATCGCTTGCAGCACCGGCATCGATTGGAACGCCCACTCGATACGCCGCTTCCCAGACTCGGCCAAGCCGAGGTCCTGGATGTCGAAATCGACAATCGGATCCGCGTTCGTGGCCATAGGGTTCCTCAGACGAAACTAGCTGGTAAGCCCAGCGTCAGCCCGCAAATCGGAGGCTTTCGCAGTGGACTCCCACGGGAATTCGTTCCGGCCGAAATGGCCGAACGCCGCAGTCGCACGGTAGATCGGACGGCGCAGATCGAGATGATCGATCATACCCTTCGGAGTCAGCGGGAAGTGCGAGCGAATCAAGCCCACAATCTTCTCCTCGTCCAAAACGCCCGTACCAAACGTGTTAACGTTCACCGATACCGGCTCAGCCACGCCGATCGCGTAAGCCAACTGCACTTCCACGCGCGTCGCCAATCCAGCGGCAACTAAGTTCTTCGCCACATAGCGAGCCATGTAGCAAGCCGAACGGTCTACCTTCGTCGGGTCTTTACCAGAGAAAGCGCCGCCGCCGTGACGACCCATTCCGCCGTACGTGTCAACAATGATCTTCCGACCCGTCAAGCCCGTATCGCCGTGTGGCCCGCCGATCACGAAGCGACCCGTGGGGTTGATGTGGTACTTCGTACCCGAATCCACCATACTCGCCGGAATCACGACGTCGATGATCTTTTTCTTCACTTCCGCGCGAAGCTCTTCGGTGCTCACCGCATCATCGTGCTGCGTCGAAACAACCACCGCATCAATGCGCACGGGCTGCCCGTTGACATACTCCACCGAAACTTGGCTCTTGCCGTCCGGGCGCAACCACGCCAACTCTTTCGAATTGCGCGATTCGCTCAACCGACGAGCCAACTTGTGTGCCAAGGTGATCGGCAGCGGCATCAGCTCTTCCGTTTCCGTACAAGCGTAGCCAAACATCAGGCCCTGGTCGCCGGCGCCGCCGGTGTCCACGCCCATCGCGATGTCCGGGCTCTGCGCCTGGATCACGTTCAACACGCCGCAAGTCTTGGCGTCGAAGCCCATCGCCGCATCGGTGAATCCGATTTGAGCGATCACCTCGCGCGCCAACTTCGGCACGTCGACGTAGGTCGTCGTCGTGATCTCGCCCGCCACCAGACAAATGCCGGTGGTAACCAGAACCTCACAAGCAACGCGGCCTGTCGGATCGTCTGTGAGAACGGCATCCAAAACGGCGTCGGAAATCTGGTCGGCCATCTTATCGGGATGACCTTCCGTTACCGACTCGGAAGTAAAAATATGACGTATACCTTCTGCCACGAAAACCCTGCCTCCAAAACTGTAGGGAATATTTGGTCGTCAAACCAATTTTTGAGCTTAGCACAGCCAGCCTAGTCACTAGCTTTACGCCGCTTCCGCGCCGGCAGCAACGCCACGCAACAGGAACGTGGACGGCTCTGGAACCGCGGTCGAAGTGCTGAACAGAATCGCCGACTCGTTCGCAATCACCGCCGTGCCGGGCGAAAAGGACCAATGCGGATTGCGACCGTTCAGCTGGCCGTCAACATCGCGAATTCCCACCGCCGCCGAAGAGCCGTTGTCGCCGTTGTCGCCAGCTCTACTCTGTAGCCCAACCCCACTCAACACCTTTTGATATTGCAGCAGTATGTTCCCCGAACCCTCAAGCAGGATCGCCCGGAAAACCAGTGGCTGGGTTCCTACGGGGCAACAGCCGAACGTATTGTTCCACTGCACAATAAACTGCTGGCTTCCAGGGACCCCCACCGTCTGCGTGCAAACAGCGTCCGATGCCGGATACGTGCTCTTTACGGTGGTCCAGTCGTCCCACAGCACCGCGATGACAGGTACGTTAGTTTGGAGGGCTGGTCGTCGCGAGATTCCGTGGAGTAAGGGAACTAATCGAACTTCCAAACGCGAGCATCCCGTTCGAACTCACAAAGGCGCTCGTCTGGGTGCTTCCATAAAACCCAAAGTTAAACCCAATGCCTACGCTTTGGGCGGTGTCGTTGTTGTTGGCAAGAATAGTCGTTCCCGTGCACGAGATGTTCACAAAATTGAACCGCGTACTAAAAGCGGTGTAGCCGAAAGCGTCAGGACCAATGGCGGCCGCGCCCATTGACGCAAGAGCAAAGAGAGAGAAACAGTGCGCGTCTCGCCGAGGGCAAAAGTTTTCGACCGCTGAAATATTTCCCCTTAGGCTTCATCCCGGCGCACCGTCCCCGGCGCAAACGCCGGCAGACAAACAGCAATATACCCCGGCCCCTCTTCTCCCGGCGTGCTGTACCGAATCCACTCCCCCGCCCGCGTCAACACCCCCTGCCCCGCACTCACCACCATCTGGCCCCCGTCAAACTCCACTTGCACCGCCCCCCGCAACACCACCGTATATTCATCAAACTCCGGCCGCTGCCCCGGCTCCACCCAACCCCCAGGAGACCGCATATGGGCAATGCTCAGCCCCTCTGTTCCCGTGTTCACCCGCCCCACGTACTCGTCGATCAGCTTCGGCTTATTCCCCGCCGCCGTCACCCGCGTCGGCTGCGCAATCAATTCAGGCATAATTTACTCCGCTAGAAACGACATCGTCTTCAGGCCCGTAATTTCAAACGTCTTTCGGCAGCGAGCGTTCCCACACCGAACTTTATCATCTAGCAAAACCAGGTAACTCTGCGATTTCGCAAACTTCGCCCGATCCCGCTCGTCGCCCCCCGCCGGCAACCGATCCCGCTTTTTCCGCAGCAAATAGCGTAGTTCGTACCCCCCGCTCGTCCGACAAAACGGACAATAAAGGTTCGCCGGCCGCGTGGTGTTACTCTCGATAAAATATTGTCGTTCGTCCATGCAACCTTAACCAAGCTACTCTAACAACTTAATGCGCTTTCTGCATACCGCCGACTGGCACTTGGGCCGCGTTCTCGGCAACCACTCCCTCCTCGACGACCAAGCCCACGTCCTCCGCCAATTCATCGACCTCGCCGTCGATACCAAGCCCGACTCAATCGTCATCGCCGGCGATCTCTACGACCGCGCCTTCCCCCCCGCCGACGCCGTCTCTCTATTGGACGACACGTTTCACGAACTCGCCTCCCGCTGCCGCGTCCCCATCCTCGCCATCGGCGGCAACCACGATAGCCAACAACGCCTCGATTTCGGTGCCCGTCTCCTCCGCCACCAAGGGCTGCATCTGTTCGGCGCCGTCGAATCCACCGGCATCGTCACCGTCGCCGACACGACCTTCGTCGCCATCCCCTTTGCCGAACCCGCCAGCGTCCGCAGCGCCTTCCCCGAATACACCGGGCAGGATCACCACTCGGCCCTCGCCTTCCTCCTTCATCGCTTCCGTCCCGCCCAAGGCCCCGCCGTCGCCATCGCCCACGCCTTCGTCGCCGGCGGCGTCGAATCCGAATCCGAACGGCCTCTCTCCGTCGGCACCGCCGGCCAAGTCGGCGTCAACGCCTTCCAGGGCTACGCTTACGGAGCCCTCGGCCACCTTCACCAACCCCAAACCCTCGGCATTCCCCGCTACTCCGGCTCCCTGCTCAAATACAGCACGAGCGAAGCCCATCAGAAAAAATCCGTTACCCTCGTCACCCTTGGCCATGGCATCGAAGAGTTCCCCCTCTCCCCCCGCCACGATCTCCGCTGCATTGAAGCCTCCTTCGATCAACTCCTCCAAGCCCCGCGCAGCGACGACTACCTCTATTTCACCCTCACCGACTCCGGCCTCATCCCCGACGTCGCCCGCCGCCTCCAGGATCGCTACCCCCATTTCCTGGGCCTCGCCCCGCGCGTCTTTGACTCCACCGGCGACGACGCCATCATCCCCGCCGCCAACCCCCAAGCCATGTTCGCGAGCTTTTGGCAGTACGTGCAAAACGAGGCCCCCACCGCCGAACACGAAGCCATCATCGCGGAGCTTGCACAATGAAGCCCCTCAGCCTCACGATGCAGGCCTTCGGCCCCTACTCCGGCACGGAAACCATCGATTTCACCCGCCTCGGCGAAGCGCCCCTCTTCCTCATCAGCGGCCCCACCGGTGCCGGAAAAACGTCCATCCTCGACGGCATCTGCTTCGCCCTCTACGGCGACTCCTCCGGCGGCCTCCGCAGCGGCCGGACCCTTCGTAGCGACTTCGCCGACCCCAAAACCTCCACCCAAGTCACCTTCTCCTTCGCCCTGGGCGGCAAGCAGTATCGCGTCCAACGCTCGCCCATTCAGGACCTTCCCAAAAAGCACAGTGAAGGCTTCACCACTAAGCAACCCGAAGCCCACCTCTGGGACGGCACCGACCATCTCCTCGAAAACAAAGTCACCGACGTCACCGCCCGCGTCACCGAACTCCTCGGCTTCAAGGACGACCAGTTCCGCCAAGTCGTCCTCCTGCCCCAGGGTGAGTTCCAGCGCTTCCTCCTCGCCAAACCCAGCGAACGCGAAAGCATCCTCGCCGTTCTTTTCCAAACCCACCTTTACCGCCGCATCGAAGACGGGCTGAAGGATCGCGCCAAAGACCTCGGAGCCAAATTCCTCGATTTCGAAACCCGGCGAAAGACCCATCTCGATATCGCCGGTTGCCCCACCGTCGAAGACCTCACCGCCAAGCTAAACGCTCAAGCGGACCAGATCGCAGCGCTAGAACAATCCGCCGCCGAGGCGGCAAAGGCCGTCGCCGTCGCCGACGCAGCCCTCGCCGAAGCCACCCTCCGCCAGCGCCTCTTCAACGAACTGACGGACGCCACGAAGACGCTAGCCGAGCAGGAAGCCCGTCTGGATGCCGTCGCCATCACTGAAGCCACCCTAACCGCCGCCGCCCGCGCCGACACCGTCTGCCCAGCCCTCGAAGCCCTCGCCGCCCGAGCCAAAGAGCGCCACGACATCACCCTTCGCCACGAAGCCGCCCGCAAGCGAACCGCCTCCGCCATCGTCGCCCTGGAGCACTCGATCGCCGCCCTCGGCGACGCCGAAGCCGCGCGGCCCGCTCGCGACCTTTTCGTCGGCGAACGATCCCGCTTGGAATCCCTCCGCCCGACCGTTAATCGGCTCGTCGCCCAACGAGAGTCCGCCCACCTCGCCGAAAAACAGTTCCGCGAAGCCGAACAAATCGTCTCCACCAAACTCGCCGAACGCACCGTCATCGACGCCAGACTCCCCGCGCTCGAACCTCTGGCCGCGCTAGCCACCGACCGAACCGTCGCTGCGATCGAAGCCAAACGAACCCACGAACACCGCCGCAACTTCGACAAGTGGCAAGCGGAATTCGCCCACGTCGGCCCCCAAGCCGCCGCCGCTGAGCAGGCCGAAGCCGCCGCCCTCGCCGAGCGCCTCCACCCTGGCGAACCCTGTCCCGTCTGCGGCTCCACCGACCACCCCAACCCCGCTGGCCACCAATCAGGCACCAGCACCGGCTGGCGAAAGCTCTCTGAGCAGGCCGCCGTCCTCCGCGAACAACTAGCCGCCCTTCCCCCCGACCTCCCGGCCAACGCCGAAGCCCTCTATCAACAGGCGCAGAAGGACGAAAAGCAAAGCCGTTCCGCTGTAACCGAGTACGCTAACTTGCTCGCCCAACGCATCAGCCTCGCCGTGGAAGCCCTGCAAAACCAAGCCGCCGAACTCCATCGACACTGGTACGGCCTCGCCACGCTTCTCGCTAAGGAGGAAGGCGAAGTCCCTGCCGAACTCCGCGCCGCCGGAGCCCTCGAACGCGCCATCGGCGAACTCGCCCGCAAGATCGACGCGCTCGACCGCCAACTCGAAGAAACCCGCACCGCCGAATCCCAAGCCCGCAACGAGTCCGTGGCCGCCGCCGCCACCGAAGCCGCCACCGAACACGTCGCGAAGGACGCCGCCCGGCTTTGGGAAGCCTCCCATCGAGCCGCCGAAGCCGCCCTCGCCGCAGCCCACTTTCCCGACGCCGCCAGAGCTTCCCTCGCCCGTCTACCCAAGGAAAAGCAGGAAAAGCTGGCCGCCCAAATTCGCGCTTTCCGCGAGCAGTTGGCCGCCGACCGCGCCCGCGCCACCGCCGCGGAAGTCGCCGTCACCGGCCTCACCCCACCCGACCTCGCCACCGCAAACGCCCGCAAATCCCAAGCCGCCGCTCACGCAACCCGGGTCACCGATGAGCGCGGCAAACGTCTCCAAGAACGCGAAGGCCTCCAAAAAGTCGCTACCGAACTCGACCGGCTCCTCAAGGCCGGAGCCCTCGTCGAAGCCGAATACCGCACCGTCGGCCGCATGGCCAAGGTCGTCGGAGGCGACAACTCCCGCAAGCTCAGCTTGCAGGAGTACGCCCAAATCTCGTTCCTCCGCGACGTCCTCGCCGCCGCCACCATCCGCCTCCGCCGCATGAGCAACGGCCGCTACGAACTCCACCATCCCCCCGGCGCCAAAGGGCTCGAACTCAAAGTCCGCGACTACTACACCGGCGTCATGCGCGGCGTCGAAACCCTCTCCGGAGGCGAAATGTTTCTCGCCTCCCTCTCGCTCGCTCTCGGCCTCTCCGACGTCGTCCAAGCTACGACCGGCGGCATTCGGCTTGACTCTCTCTTTGTCGACGAAGGCTTCGGCACTCTGGACCCCGAAGTCCTCGACCTCGCCATGAACACGCTCGCCGACCTCCAGCGCAGCGGGCGCCTCGTTGGCCTCATATCCCACGTTGCCGACATGAAGGAACGCATCCCCCTCCGCCTCGAAGTGGTCCCCGGCACTCGCGGCAGCACGACCCGAATTACCGGGCCCGGTACGTCTTCGTAAACTTGTTCCGCGAGTTGAATACGGAAAACGAACCGTCTTTGCTCGCGCTTACCTTCAAATAGTTGCCCGATCCGAACTCGTCCACATCGGCCAAAAACGCGTCGGGAGCGTTGTTCTCCTTCCCGCCTGCAATCGCGTAATGAAGCTGCCAAATGTCTTCGAGTCCCGGCGACGCCTTCACCGTCTGCCAAGCCGCCGCCGACCCGCCTTTCTTCGAGCCATTGTTCATAATTGCCACCTGCGGCCGCAGCGCGTGGACCATCCCCTTCGGCCCGGAAGTGTCCGCCCCATGGTGCGTCGTCAGGTATACCGACACCGCCCCCAAGCGATCCGCCGGGCAAGCCAACTCCAGCTCTTTATTCCACGTTAGGTCGCCGAGATCAACGAACTTGAACTTCCCAAAAGTTAAAAGGAACCCAAGGCTCCGCGCGTTCTCCGTCGGATCCGCCTCCTTCTTTGCTTCGCTGCAGTGCGGGTTCTTCGCCCCCGCGCCGCTCAAAACCTCCCCATCGGCGCTGACCACCTTCACCTCCGCCCCCTTCAACGGAATCAGATCCCCCGGCTTCACCGACCTCCGCTGGCCCGTCGCTGCCGATTTCGTATACGCGGCCATCAACTGCTCCGCCGCCCGGTCGGTCTCGCGGTTCGGCCCGTGGTCGATGAAGTTCACAACCGGCATCTTCTGCAACAGTTGGGAAACTCCGCCCACGTGATCCCGGTGGTAGTGGGTGATCACCAAGTTGTCGATTTTCTTCAGCCCGGCTCTCTTCGCCGCTTTCACGATCCGATCCGCGTCCCGGTCGTCAAATCCCGGCCAACCCGTATCCACTAGCAGAGACTGCTTATCCGGGGTAACAATCAGAGTCGCCTGACCGCCCTCAACATCGATAAAATAAATGTCGAGCGTTTTCTCAGCAGCAGCAAGCTGGAGAGCCGTCAACGAGATCAAGAGAAGGGCTGATAAGGATTTCATCGTTGCCCATGCTACTGAACACAGCAGGAACATCGCAAGCCCCGGATACGTAGAACAGAATAGGGAGGCAGCCAATGCCCTTTTGTACAAAGTGCGGAACTCAAGTCCAAAGCGCCGCGGCGTTCTGCCAAGATTGCGGCTCCGCGCAGCCCATCACCGCGGCCGCGACGGGCTCCGACCCCTTAGTCTTCCTCAAGCCCCGCAATGCGTCGATACTCTGTTACGTCCCGTGGGTGGGCTGGATCATGAGCCTCGTTATCCTCTCCACCGCGCGTTTCCGTACCGACCGTTTAGTGCGCTTCCACGCCTTTCAAGGTCTCTACCTCTTCGTGGCCTGGATGATCGTTCATGTCGCCCTCGATCCGGTCATGCGCGTCTCCGGTCTCCGGCGCATGATCCCGATTTTAGAGCTCGGCCTCCTCGCCACCTGGATTCTGATGCTTGTCAAAACCTCCGCGAACGAACTCATCCGTCTGCCCATCGTCGGCGAAATGGCCGACCGCAGCGTGAACGAGCAAAGCAACAGTCGACCGCGCTGAATGGTATAATTATTCATTGGGATGAATAATTAATCAGCCATGAAAAAGATTGGAATCGTTGGTTTTCGAGGTTATAGCGGCGCAGAGTTGGTTCAATTGCTGAGTCGTCACGCCGACGTCGAAGTGTTTCTCATGGAGCACCGGGAAGAGGCGGCCGCCGTCAAAGGCCAGGCCACCATGTCAGCCTCCGCCGAAGCCGTCGCTGCTGCCTCCCTCGACGGCATCTTCCTCGCCACCCCGCCCGAAGTTTCCATGGATCTCGCCCCCGGCTACCTCGCCGCCGGTGCCAAAATCGTCGACCTTTCCGGAGCCTTCCGCCTCGGCACCCCCGAAAACTACCAGCGCTGGTACAAAGAAGAGCACACCCAGCCCGAACTGCTCGCCGAAGCCGCCTACGTCCTCCCCGAACTCAACCGCGCCGACGCCGTCGGCAAACGCCTCATCTCCAATCCCGGCTGCTACCCCACCGCCGCCAGCCTCGCCCTCGTCCCTCTCGTCGATGTCATCGACCGCCAAGCTGGCGTCGTCTGCGACGCAAAAAGCGGCGTCAGCGGCGCCGGACGCAAAGCCAGCCTCGCCACCCACTTCTGCGAAGTCACCGAAAACTTCTCGGCCTACTCGTTGCTCTACCATCGCCACGTCGCCGAAGTCCTTCAGAATACCGGCCTCCGCGAAGCCGAGTTCAGCTTCGCCGCCCAATTGATCCCGGTCCACCGCGGCATCCTCGAAACCATCTACTTCCGCGCCTCGGATCTCAAAAGCGCAGCCGAGATCGTCGGCATGTACGAAACCCGCTACGCCGACGAACCCTTCGTCCGCATTTACGAACCCGGCAAGGTCCCCGACCTCCGCGCCGTCGCCCGCACCAACTTCTGCGACATCGGCGTCGTCTTCGACGGCCGTACCAAACGGGGCATCGTCGTCGCCGCCATCGACAATCTCGTCAAGGGTGCCGCCGGCCAAGCCATCCAAAACATGAACCTCATTCTCGGCTTCCCCGAAACGCAGGGCCTGCTATGAGACTGCTCATCAAACTCGGCGGCACGCTTCTCGACGATGCGGCCTCCCGCTCGGCCATCAGCGCCCAACTCGCCCAAGCCTTTGCCGCCAATCCGGAAACCGTCGTCGTCCACGGCGGAGGCAAGCAGATGACCCGCTTCCTCGCCGAACGCAACGTCGAAAACCATTTCGTCGAAGGTCTCCGCGTCACCACACCCGAAGTGCTCGATGCCGTGTTGAAGGTCTTCGCCGGCACGGTCAACCACCTCCTCGTCGCCTCCCTTGTAGCCGCCGGTGCGCAAGCCGTCGGCCTCAGCGGCATTGATGCCGGGCTCACCGAAGCCGAGCAGCTCCGCCCCGAACTCGGTGCCGTCGGTCGGGTCATCCGTTCTAACCCCGCTGTGCTCGAAGTCCTCACCGCCGGCCACCTCCTCCCCGTCGTCGCCTGCGTCGCCGGAGATCGCCTCGGCAATATCTATAACGTCAACGCCGACCAAATGGCCGTCGCGTGCGCCATCGGTTACCGAGCCTCTAAGCTCCTCTTCCTCACCGACGTCGACGGCGTTAAAGACGCCTCCGGCCACGTTATCCCCGTCCTCACCCTTGCCGAAAGCCGCGCGCTCATCGAAACCGGCGTCGCCACGGGCGGGATGCAGGCCAAACTCAACGCCGCCGCTGACGCCCTTCTAGGCGGGGTCGAAGAGGTCGTCATTGCTCCCGGCGGGGCCGTCAATATCGTCGCCCGACTCCTAGCCCAGGAACCCGTCGGAACCCGCTTCGTCAGAGGATAAATGAACAGCCCCCTCATCTCGATCGCCGCACCACGCTCGTTCGTGCCTTCCGAGTATGGGGAAGGCCCAACCGAACTCAGAAGTGCCCCTCTCAAGGACATTGGGCCGCTTCTCGGCCTTATCAACGATTACGCCGCCAAGGGGATAATGCTCCCTCGCACCGAGTTTGAAATGGCGGAAAATATTCGCGATTTTACCGTAATATATGCCGGCTCCAGGCTCGTCGCCTGCGCCGCCCTGCACATCTATAGCCCGCTGGCCGCTGAAATTCGCAGCCTCGCCGTCGACCCGGGCTGGAAACAGCACGGCCTAGGGCGACAACTACTCGAATCTCTCGAAAGAGAGGCCATTGCCTTCGGTCTCCGTACGCTTTTCGCCTTTACCTACGTCGATGGCTTTTTCCGAAAATTAGGGTACGAAGTCGTCGACCGCGGGGAATTGCCGCTAAAGGCTTGGAAAGATTGCCTTCGGTGCCCGAAGTTTCAAGCGTGTGATGAGATAGCTATGCTGAAGGCCCTCGCCCCTTAAGGGGGGTATTAAGAATACCCCCAAATGGGGGCATTATCGATCGATAGTACCAACGTATAACTAGGAATACTTGCAACAAAACTCACAGGTATAGTACTACCCTCCCCATCTCCTCGCTTCACAACTACATTCGTTAGCCTCCGTGCATTACCCGCAAATGAACTCAAAAATAATCAGAGAACTTATGTACGACAAACGCCACCTGTCTGTATAATCAGCAACAAAGTATCCCATCTGTATATCAATTCAGATCAGTATTATTTTGTTTTAAAGAGGCAAGTATGAAAGCTCTCACCGTCGATGTCCGCGAGTCCACCGGACGAATTCTCTGCTGCACGATTTTTCGACCCGGCGGCAAGAAGCTCCTCGCTAAGGGGCATATCTTGAATGAGGAAGATGTCCGCCTCCTTGAGACCGAAGGCATGGCCGAGGTTTGGGTCACCTCCTTAGACGAGGGCGAAGTCACCGAAGACGAAGCGGTGCTGCAGGTGGCCACCGCCATTGGCTGCGGGGCTCTGGAGATCCGGCCTGCCGCCGGCGGACGAGCCAACCTCTTTGCCACTCAGGATTGCTGCCTTCTCGTTGACGATGAACTTCTTAAGCAGATCAACTGCACCGCGTCCATCGTCATCGCCACGCTTACGAACTTCAGCTACGCCACCGCCGGCCAGCGCGTCGCCACGGTAAAATCCACCCCCTTTGCTGTCGCCGCGCCCGAACTCGAAGCGGTAATCTCCATCCTCCGCGAGCGCGGCCCCATTCTCCAGGCCCGCCCCATGCAGGATCCCCAAGCCGCCGTCCTCTACACCGATCCCGTCGCCGGTGATCGAGCCCGCCAACTGTTTGAAAATGTCATGCGCCAGCGCCTGGAGAAATTCGGTGCAACTTCTAACTTCGTCCTCAGCGCGTTAGAAGACGAAGCGGTCGTCGCTCGCGCGCTCCAGCATCTGATCCGAGCAAAGCCAGCGGTGATCCTGGTGGCTTCCACCACCGCTCCCGCTGGGCCCGAAGACGTCGTTGGTCGCGCCATGGCCCGCATCGGGTGCCACCTCGAACGCTTTCTCGCCCCCGTGGAACCCGGCAGCCTACTTCTTATGGGCTATAAAGATGAAATTCCGATTATTTCCGCCCCGGGCTGCTTCCGTTCGGCTAAAATGAACGTCGTCGACCTAATTTTACCCGCCCTTTTGGCCAAATACCGCATCTCCGGTTGGGAGATCGCCGGATTGGGCCACGGCGGCCTCTTAAGCTAGAATTTCTCAACCGACCCACTAGCCTCACCTCCGAGAGGCTTGTGGTGCGGTAGGAGGCCGGGTGTCACTTTGACGCCCGGCCATTTTTTTGATTTAGCTATGCTGGAACACGTATGCGGATTCGCTCGGTGCAAGCGCACCTTCTCTCCTATGTATTCCCCCAGCCGGTCGAGCTTTCGTTTTTTGGCGGCACTCGCCAGATCCTAAAGCGCGACGCGATGCTCATCCGCGTCGAGACCGAAAACGGCCTCGTCGGCTACGGACCCGGCCCCGGTAGCGGAGACGCTTCCGAACAGATCAACGGAATAATTGCCTCCTGGCTCGTCGGCCGCCTGCTCGGCGACATCGACGCCCTTCGAGTCCAGTTTCAGCAATCCCTCCGCCCCAGCCCGCTAACCGCCAAGCTCTACGGCACCGTCGAAGTCGCCCTCTACGATCTCGTCGGAAAGGCCCACGGAGTGCCGGTTTCGGAACTTCTCGGGGGCCGCATCCGCGACCGTATCAAGTGCTACGGCTCGTCCGGCATGTATCAATCTCCGGAAGGCTACGCCGCCGAAGCCGCCCTGTGCCAGCAACTCGGTTTTTCCGCGTATAAAATGCGGCCGGCCGCGGGCCCCGAAGCCGACGTCGCCGCCGTCAAAGCCATGCGCGCCGCCACCGGACCCGAGTTCGGCCTCATGGTCGACGCCCACGCCTGGTGGCGCATGGGCGATCGCTCCTACGCCCCCGAAACGATCCACCGCGTCGCCGAGCAAATGAACGAATCCGAGCTGACCTGGCTCGAAGAACCCCTCCCCCCCGCCGACCACGCGGCCTATCGAACGCTCCGCGATGCCGGTCTGGTCCCCGTAGCCAGCGGAGAGCATGAATCCTCCTATGATGGCTTCCTCGACCTCATCGAAGGCGGCTGCGTCGACTTCGTTCAAATGGACGTCGTCTGCCAAGGCGGCTACGCCCTCGGTCGCCGAATCTTCGACGCTGTCGAGCAAGAAGGCCTCCGCTTCGCCTTCCACGCGTGGGGCAGCGACCTCGAACTCGTCGCCGCCGCCCAACTCGGCGTCTGCTGGCCCGAACAGGTCGTCGAGTGGCTGGAGTACCCGCTCTACTCCCAACCAAACCGCAAGTTCATGTACCCGTTCCCCCTCGCGACGGAAATGCTCCGCGAGCCGCTCGTCATCGAAGCCGGTGAACTCGTCGTGCCCCGCTCGCCCGGCCTCGGCGTCGAGATCGACGAATCCGTCATCGCAAAATTCCCCTGGGTACCCGGCCCTTGGTCCTACTTCACCCTCATCTCCCCCCCAGGCCGCTTCGCGGTGACCGGCGACCACGCCGTCACCGGCCTCGACCGATGATCGCCGAAGTCGGCGCTCTCGCCGCCGTCGGCGGAGCCGCCTGGGCCGTCCGCGGACGCTCCTCTCAACTGCTGGCCCCGTCTGTCTGGCGCGGAAAACGAACCCAGAAAGCCGTCGCCCTCACCTTCGACGACGGCCCCTCTCCCGGCACCGCCGCCATCCTCGATCTCCTCGCCCAAGCCGACGCCACCGCGACGTTCTTTGAATGCGGCCAAAACGTCGAACGCCACCCCGAACTCGCCCGCGCCGTCTCCGCCGCTGGTCACGAAATCGGCAACCACACCTGGTCCCACCGACGCCTCGATTTCGCCTCCCGAGCCACTATGCGCGAAGAAATCGGCCGGACCCAGCAACTGCTCACCGACGTTCATGGAACCACGCCGCATTGGTTCCGAGCCCCGTTCGGCGTCCGCTGGTGGGGGCTCGGCCAAGTCCAAGCCGAGTTCGCCCTCCAAGGCGTAATGTGGACTTGCCTTGCTCGAGACTGGAAGCTCCCCGCCGCCCAAATCGCCAACCGCGTCACGAGCGCCGCGGAGAACGGTGCCATCATCTGCCTCCACGACGGTCGAGGCACCGACCCCAACCCCGATATCAACCAAACCGTCGCCGCCGTAGCCACAATTCTGCACCGTCTGCGCGCCGACGGCTGGGCCATTCTGCCCATCGGCAAGTTGATTTAGTTTCGGAGTGCCCGGTCTAAACCCAATACTCGTCATTTAAGAAACATTCTGATGCTATTCTGTTTTAGAACAGGAGAGCTTTAGGATGTCGCGAACCATTGCCCAGTTGCCTGCGGGAAGTCGAATCACAGACTACATCAGTTTGGGTGTGGTG
>JANXMS010000548.1 GCA_025354525.1 Acidobacteriota bacterium | reverse complement strand
TAGAGCGATACCCGCCTTAATGGAGGCGTTCCGGAAACTCGAACTACCGGCCCCGTATTGGGCGGACTGCAAACTACGTTTGTCCCAAGCTCAGGGCCCCGTCAATGCATGCGCTTGTCGTCGATCTCGCCGAGGCTCTATCCCCCTTCCTCTCTCCCGACATTGCTCCGGATCTCTTCAGACGTCGCGGATTTGCCATCTGTTAAGTCAAGGCTTGCTATAGGAGAGCGGTGAATTTCAACATGGCGTATAAGCCAGGGTTTGCTGGCTTAGGTTGGAGGGGGGAGCCGGGAGTTGATCTCGGCTAGCACTCGGCGGGCGAGTTCTAGCATCGCGGCCACCTCACCGGCTGCGGGGGTGTATGGAATTCAAGGGTAGCGGGTGCGCCTGAAAGGTTGCTGGTGCCAGACCAGGAACGCTTTGAGTCTCTGCTCGACCGATTGCTGGCGATGCTAGCGGGCGTTGTCGTCGAGACCCGCGCTGGCGAGTAGGATTGCGGCAGCTAGGTCATTGGCCGCTTTTCGCGGGCGGAGAGCGCGTCAGGATTCATAGAGGAGTCGGCCCTCTCGAATGACAGTGGCGGGTAAAGAGGCCTTCACCCAGGCGGCGCGTTGTTCAAAATCCGTTTGGCACCAGGGGAGGACGTCTTTGGCGACCGGGATTCCTCGGAGAGTTTGGCGGCAGGCGCCGGGGGGCAGCAGTTGGTCCGGGGTAGCATCCGGGACGACGACACAGAAGTCTAGATCGCTGTCGGGCCCGCCGTCGCCGCGGGCGGCGGAGCCGAACAGATAGATTCTCACTGGATGGTAGAAATCCACCAACCGCCGCGTGATTTCCTCAATCGCTGCGTCTCGCACCATCACCTCACCATTGCTTCACGCTTTTTTGCCCTGATTAGGATGTGACCGTTCGAGAGTTTTCAAACGGCTGCGGTATTCGTGAACTCGAGGCGTGGAGAGAGGGGGGTGAACGCTTAAGGATCGGGCGGGGGAGGGCTAACGAGGACGTGGGCGCGACGGAAGGATTCGAGGACTTGGCGGGGACGCCGTGATGCGGCATTTCGGTATTCGTGACGGTTGATTTCGTTTGTGCCGGTGTACCGGACTGCGGCTGGCGTGGAAACAAGCGACAACAATTGGGTTTTCGCCGTCAATTTGAAAAAGCGAGTGAGCGAAACGGGTGAAGCACGGCGCGGCGAACATCTTTGTGGACGACAGGGAATTGGGTAGGATTCGTGCTGATGCGCCCGACAAGGGCATCCACGGCGTTGCGGAAGTGTCGCCCCAGACCGGCGGCGTCGCTTTCGTACCAATCCTGTTCCCCGATTTATTCGAGGCGAGCAGCTAGGGGAGGGCGACACTGGAATGGGAGATGTTTTCGAGGTTTAGTTCGGTGAGTTTGCCGGCGACGTCGAGCGTCAGGATGACGGGGGTGGTGCCGCGGGAGACGGAGAAATAGATATTGCGGGAGACGGGGTTGACGGCGAGATCCTGGACGATGATTTGGTCCGGGGTGGTGCCGAGGGCGGCGGCCATTTTTTGATTGAGGCCTTTGAGTTCGATGGTTCCGGCTCCGGGGTTGGGGGCGCGGTCGCCGGTATCGATGGCGATGAGGCTGGCGTTGGCGGAGTCGCCGACGAAGAGGATGCCGGCGGGGCCGAAGGCTAAGGGGCCGGCGGAGCCGAGTTCCAGCTTCTTAGTGACGAGGCCGGAGCCGGGGGCGGTGAAGGCAACTGCGGCGAACCACTTTTTATTCATTCGAGAAACTCTTTGACTGATGGAGGGGTAGCATATCTATATAATTGGCGGGATGCTTTCGAAACGCTCGCTGGGGATTTTTCTACTTTTGGGGATGGCCGGGACGGCGGCGGCGCAAGACATAAGGGGCAGAATTGCCGGACGGGTGACGGATGCGGGCGGGGCGGTGGTGGCGCGGGCAGAGTTGCAGGCGAGCGAGGCGAGTACGGGCGTACGGACGCGGGGGCTGACGAACGAGGCGGGGTTGTATGATCTGCCTTATCTGGCACCAGGAGTTTATTCGCTGACGGTTTCGGTGCCGGGGTTCAAGCGATTTGAACGCAAGACGATTGAGGTTCGGGTGGGGGAACGGCTACAGATCGACGCGGTGTTGGAGTTGGGCGAGGTGACCGAGTCGGTGACGGTGACGGGTGAGAACCAGTTGATCGAGGCATCGACGGCGACGATGGGTCAGGTGGTGGACCGGAAGCGGCTGCTGGAGTTGCCGTTGCCGGGTGGAAACTCGCTTTCGCTGGCGCGGTTGGCGCAGGGGGTGCAGAACTTTGGGGTGCCGAATCACCCGAGTTTGGGGCCGGCGGTGGAGGTGCTTTCGAATATCAGCGTAAACGGGGTGCGGCCGGGGAATACGGAGTTTACGATTGACGGGACGCCGGCGATGTGGGGGACGAATGCGGCGGTGGCGCCACCGGCGGAGATGGTTGCCGAGTTCAAGGTGCAGACGGCGACGTATGACGCGGCGTTGGGACGGGCACCGGGGGGGAACGTGAATTTGATTTTGCGATCAGGGACGAACCAGTTTCATGGGATGGTGTACCACTTCCACAACAACCAGGTAATGACGGGGATGGATTTGTTTCAGCGGCAGTTGTTGGCAGCCGGAGCGCGGACGGATGAGCGGCGGGCGCAGGCGAATCCGCGGAATATTCTGAACCGGTTTGGGACGAATTTTTCTGGCCCGCTGGTGCTGCCGAAGCTGTATGACGGGCACAATAAAACGTTTTGGATTTATGGTTTTGAAGGGTTGACGAGGCCGGGGATCGAGCGGGGCAACAGCTTTTACACGGTGCCGACGTTGGCGCAGCGGAAGGGCGATTTTAGTGGATTGTTGGGGTTGGGGGCTTCGTATCAGGTTTATGATCCGGCGACGATAACGGCGGCGGCGGCGGGCCGCTTTGCGCGGTTGCCCTTTGCGGGGAACGTGATTCCGGCTAGCCGGTTGGATGCGACAGCGCAGAAGATTAATCCGCTTTGGCTGGAGCCGAATACGGTGGGCACGACGGACGGGCGGAACAACTACCAGCGGCTACCGAATTCCTACAATGAGTATCGGTCGCATACGGCGAAGGTTGACCACAACTTCAGTAATAATCATCGGGCGTTTTTACGGTACAACCGGTGGTACAACTTATTCAGTTCGGGGGATTTGCTGGGCAACGGGACGAATGGGACGGACCGGTTCCGGCGGAACTGGGGGTTTGGGGCGGACGATGTTTACGTGATTTCGCCCAGCTTTCTGATGAATCTGCGCTGGGGGTTCGCGAGGACGGAGCAGACGTTTATTCCGCTGGCGAGTAACTTTGACTTGGCGGGATTGGGATTTTCCTCGCAACTGATCAATTCGGTGGACCCTTCGGCGCGGTACTTGACGCAGATTGCACCGGCGGGGATTCAAGCGATTAGCAACGCGGCGCGGTCGACGACGACGGCGAATTATCATACGTGGGCGGCGGACTTTACGAAGTCGCTGAGTCGGCACTCAGTGCGGTTCGGGGCGGAGTATCGGTTGTACCGGGAGCATACTTACAACTTTGCGCTGGTGACGCCGCAGCTTACGTTTGGGAATACGTTTACTCGGGGTCCGCTAGATAACTCGCCGGCGGCACCGATTGGGCAGGGTTATGCCAGTTTCTTGTTGGGACTACCGACGGATGGGCAGCAGAACGTGGTGGATTCTTTGGCGGAGCAATCGAAAACATCGGCGTTTTATGTGCAGGATGATTGGCGGATTTCGAATACGCTGACGGTGAATGTAGGGCTGCGGTATGACTACGATTCGCCGGCGACGGAGCGGTTCAACCGATCGATTCGGGGGTTTGACTTTACGACGCCGAACCCGATTGAGGCGCGGGCGCGGGCCAACTACGCCGCTTCGCCGATTCCGGAGTTGCCGGTTGCCAATTTTCGGGCGATGGGCGGGTTGTTGTTTGCAGGGGTGGCGGGGCAGCCGCGGGCGCTGTGGCAGGCGGATGGGAACAACTTTGCGCCTCGGTTGGGAATTGCTTGGCAGATGCGGCCACGAACGGTTTTGCGGACGGGTTATGGGATGTATTTTGTGCCGTTGGGGGTGGACCGGATGTCGGTGAACCAGAGCGGATTTTCGCTGCGGAATTCGCTCGTGCCTTCGACGGACAATGGGTTGACGTACTCTTCGAGCTTGTCGAATCCTTTCCCGGCGGGCTTGGCGCAGCCGCTGCGGGCGGCGGGCGGGTTGTCGACGGACGTGGGCCGGGCGATCAGCTACTTCAACGCACAGCCGCGGAACGGGTATCAGCAGCGGTTTAGCTTATCGTTGCAGCACCAGGTGGGGAAGTGGCTGGTGGAGGGGAGCTATGTGGGCAATCGGGGGACGGCATTACAGGCGAACCGGCCGTTGAATCCGGTACCGAACGAGCAGTTGAGCCGGTTGGCGGAGCGGGACAACGTGACGATAGACCGGCTGTCGCGGCAGGTGAATAATCCGTTTTTCCCGCTGCCGGTGACGGATATTGCGGGGCGGACGGTGGCGGCGTCGCAGTTGCTGCGGCCGTATCCGCACTTCAGCGGATTGGGGGCCGATCTGCCGATTGGATACAGTTGGTACCACTCGTTACAGACGCGGGTGGAGCGGCGTTTTTCGCGGGGATTTACGGTGAATTTGGGGCATACGTGGTCTAAATTGATGGAAGCCAATTCGTTTCGGAACGGAGGTGATGCGCGGCTGGAAGAGGTGATTAGTGATCTGGACCGGACGCATCGTTTTACGGGCAGTGGGATTTGGGAGATTCCGGTGGGGAAAGGGCGACCGGTTTGGAATTCCGCGGGGCGCTGGGCGAACGGGTTGGTGGGGGATTGGCAGTTGCAGGCGGTGTGGCAGCGGAATACGGGTGCGCCGATTTCGTTTGGGAACTTGTTGCTGACGGGGGATATACGGAGCTTACCGGCGCAGACGCAGACGCTGGACAGGTGGTTCAACACGGGGATTTTCAATCGGGTGCCGGAGCAGCAGTTGGGTTCGAACGTGCGAACGCTTTCGACGCGTTTTTCGGGGGTGCGGATTCCGGGGCAGGAGAGTTGGGATATTTCGGCGTTGAAGAATTTTCGGGTGACGGAGCGGGTGCGGCTGCAACTGCGGGGTGAGCTTTTGAATGCCATGAACCGGTCGAATTTAGCGGGGCCGAATACGGACCCGACGAATACGTTGTTTGGGCGGATTACGGCGACGAGCGGGTTCCCGCGGCAGGTGCATATTGGGCTGAAGGCGACGTTCTAGGGATCTCCCAGAGTCGGCTGATGGCTTGGGCGGCATTGGTGCGGAGGGTGACGATGCGGCTGGGCATGAGGCCGGCGGCGACGATGAAGACGACGATG
>JANXMS010000528.1 GCA_025354525.1 Acidobacteriota bacterium | reverse complement strand
TTGCGTGTTCGAGGCATTGATTCTCCTTCATTTTCAATGCCCTCCTACACTTAAGCAATAACCATTTTTGTGTCTAGTTTTTGGGGTCCACCACACCCCAGGTGTACTTGCAACCGCCATATAGATCACGCTGATAGGAGTTCTCGTGTTGGCATCAGGAGCCGCGCCAAAAACGAAAACGCCTCCCGACCCGAGCGGAATTGGATTGGGTAGTTGCACACCCGTTGGGTACGGACCGGCAAGTAATGAGGCCGCCACAAACCCGGTAACGATTGCGAGGCCGACCAGTCGTTTCATTGCTTGACACCATCGCCGGAGCCCGCCTTGCCCGTGATTTGGGGCCGCGCGTCAAATTGAGTATAAATGACAGCCTGAATCCGACTCCGAGCCGGGATATTAACCTGAGCATTGAGACGCTCCAGGGCTGCCGCTATGAGCTGGGTTTCCGCTCTGTTACGTTCAAAACTAAGCCGTTTCTCCTCCTCTGGTTTGGCGCCCGGGGCGGCTACAGTTAGACGAAAAGCGGCAGACCTCTCGGTCGAAAAGCGCTGACCTTCGACCAGAATCTGAAGGGCATCGATTGCCCTAATTCTATATCGAGCGGCAAGGGAACTCAGCAGGATGTTGCGCGTATCTTCAGGCATTTTCTCGATGTCGGCTCCCAGCAGCGCGTGGTGTTGCAGAAATCGACGTTGGCTGTTTTCGTCTGGCACCGCGAAGTGAATTTTCGGAAGGTCGGTGCCGCGTGAAGCAGGCTGACAAATACCGTTAGCAGTGCTCACACTAAGGATTGTGGCGAGAGTCAGAGAATAGGTAATGACATTGAGGTACGTCGATAAACATTTCATGGTAATCCCTCTCGGCACTTAACAATTCGTCAGTCGGAAATCACAATGTGACGATTTTAACAAGCGAATTTTTATGGGGAAGGGTCGCATTTAGCGCTGCGCCAGCCGCCCTTATTAGGAACGTATCATCAAAATCGCCCCCCCCCCCATGTAAATTACTGTCTTTTAATTTTGATGCGTTATCCGTTAACGGCTCCGACTCCATAGATTAATGGACTTACGTAACCTTGGGCGAGCCGAGAGCCTTGTTCCAGAGCGCCCTACGCAACCATAACCCTACAAATGCCCGCAAATTGGCCGAAGCCTGGAGACGAGTGATCTCGAAACCCGCTAATGCAAGTACCTTCATGATTACGTGCTGGCGGCGAGTTCATCTAGCTAGGATGGCAACGGTGACGGGGCTCTCGCTAGGCTTCGACTTTGGCACCTGAATTTCGGTCAGGACACTGCTTGAGCCAGAAAAGGGATCAGTAGATTACTCTTGGCGGAGCGTGAGAGCGGGGTCGACGCGGGAGGCGCGGAGACCCGGGAGAAGGGCGGCGAGGAGCGCGGCCAGGAGTAGCGCGACCGGTGCCGTGACGAAGGCAACGGGATCATGGTTCGTGATCCCGAACAGGAGAGAGGCGAGAAGGTGGCTGAGGGCGAACGCGGCGGCGACCCCGGCGGCGCAGCCGACGAGCGAAGCGAAGAGTGTTTCGTGAATGACAAGGGTGATGACGCGGGCGGCGGAGGCGCCGAGGGCGATGTGAATGCCGATCTCTCGGGTGCGTTGGGCGGCGCGGTGCGAGATGACGCCGTAGACGCCGACGACACCGAGCAGCAGGCCGAGCGCGGCGAAGGTGGCCAGGAGGAGAGCGGTGGACCGTTGGTCGGCGACGGAGTCGGAACGCGTTTGGCCGAGGGTCTGGAGGCGGGAGAGGGTGACCCCGGAGAAGTCTTGCCGCAGGGTTGCCGCAAGCGCGGCGGGGACCAATTGGGGCTGAGTGGATTCAACGAGGGCCGTGAGTTCTATGGACTGGGCCACGCGGGGAAGGGATTGCGCGAGCGGGACGTACTGGGCACCGTCTACCCAATGGGGGAAGCCGGTAAGCGAGTATTGCGCAACATCGGCGACGACCCCGACGACCGTTCGGGTTGCTTGATTGGAGAGAGGGCGAATGCGTTTTCCGAGGGCGCTTTCGTTGGGCCAAAAGCGTTTCGCCGTGGATTCGCTGATGACGATGACTTCCGGCGCGCCGCGGCGATCGGCGGCGGTAAACCAGCGACCGGCGCGGAGGGGAATGGCGAGCGCTGAGAAGTAACCGGGGGTGATCGTGGTTTGCCAAAGGACGAAGGCGGGGGCACCGGCGGGCTTGGGATGGTCTTCGATATCGACGGCGGTGGCGGAGAACTCTTTGTCGAGAGGGGCGTAGTTGGCCCAATTGACACTGCGGATTGACGGTAGGGCGAGCAGGCGCTGGCTGACGTCTTCAAGAAGGGCGAGGCAACGTTCGGAGGTGGCGCAGCGGCTGAGGCCGGCGGAGAGCTTCATGGTGACGATGCTGGTGGGGTTGACACCGGATTCAACGCTAGCAAGTTGGTAGAGGGTACGGCCCATTAAGGACGCGGCGACGAGCAGGAGAGTGGCAAGGCCGAGTTGGACGCCGATGAGCCCGAGCGAGAGGCGGACGGTGCTTCGCGAGGCGGTGAGGGAGCGACCGGCAAGGGCGTCTGAACGCCCGCGCCAGAGGCGAAGCATGGGGGCCGTGCCAAAGAGGACGAGAGTTACGACCATGCTGACGGCGGTGAAGGAGAGCAGAGTGGGGTCGGCGGTGAGTTCATGGAGACGAGGCGTGTCCTTGGGTAGAAGGCGAGGGAGCGCGGCGAGGAGGAGCGCCGCGAAGAGCAGTCCGAGCGCGCTGCCCGCGGAGAGGAGGACGAGATTTTCAGCGAGGAGTTGGCGGAGCAGACGACCGCGGCGGGCACCGAGGGCGGCGCGCATGGCGAACTCTCGATCTCGCCGCACGGCGCGGGAGAGGAGCAGATTGGCGACGTTGCCGCACGCGATGAGGAGTAAGAAGAGGGCAGCGGCGGAAAGGGCGAAGAGCTTGGGGCGGATATCGTGGGCGAGGCTTTCGGCATAGGGAACGGCGCGAGCGCCGCTGGCATACGCATCGGGCATGCGCCACGGGAACTGGTCGCGGATGCGGTTGTTGAGGGCAGGAAGTTCCGCTTGGGCAGCGGCGAGAGTGGCACCGGGACGAAGGCGACCGATGGGGGTGAGGTTGCCGCTGCCCCACATGTGGCCGACGTCGCGGGGATCGATGCGGATGGGAATCCAGAGATCGGTAGTGGGGGTGGGAAACGCAAAGGACGGAGGCATGAGGCCGACCACTTCGAAAGGTTCTTCATTCAGAACGACGCGACGGCCGAGGATGGCAGGATCGGCGTTGAAGCGATCGCGCCAGACGCGGTGGCTGAGGATGGTGACGCGGTGTTGTCCGGAACGTTCTTCGGCGGAGGTGAACCAGCGTCCCCGAGCGGGGGCGACGCCGAGGACGGCGGCTAGGTTGGCGGTGACGACGGCGGCGCGGGCACGGGTGGATTCGGTGGCGAGTTGGAGGTTCAGATCGTTATTGGGGAGGTAACCGGCGTAGTCAACCGAGTGGGCGAGTTCGCGAAGAGAGATGACTGGTCTGACACCGCCGACGCCTTCTTCGACGGTGACGAGCCGTTCGGGCGATGGATAGGGGAGGGGCCGAAAGAGCACGGTGTAGGCGGTGGAGAAAAGGGCGGTGTTGGTGCCGAGGCCGAGGGCGAGCGTGAGGACGGCGATCAAGAAGAACGTGGGCGCGTGAGCAAACGAGCGGAAAGCGATGCGGGTATCGGCGATGAGGTCTTCGAGCCAGGAGACGGAGCGATGATCGCGCGACTGCTCCGAGATCGAGGAGACGGGGCCAAATGCGCGGCGGGCCGCGGCGGTGGCTTGGGCATCGGTCATGCCTTGGGCAAGAAGCTCGGCTTTGAGCTCGGCGAGGTGGAAGGCGAGTTCCTGGGACAACTGGCTGTCGAGGGCTTCGCGACGGAAGAGGGATTGGAACCGGAGGCGGAGGCGGGAGAGAAGTAGCATGGGACCTTCAAGCGTGTTTGAGGACTAGAGCGATGGCTGCGGAGAGGCGGTCCCACTGGCCAAGTTCCTTGGCTAGCTGCTCACGGCCGGCAGGGCTGAGCGCATAGAATTTGGCGATGCGGCCGGAATCCGAGGGTTTCGTTTCCGAAGTGATCCAGGCTTGTTGTTCGAGGCGGTGGAGGGCGGGATAGAGAGAACCCTGCTGCACGAGAAGAACATCGTTCGAGATCTGTTGGATCCGTTTGGCGATGGCCCACCCGTGGAGAGGGGTTGTGGAGATGGTTTTGAGGATGAGGAGGTCGAGGGTTCCTTGGATGAGGTCGGAAGGTTTGCTCACACTATGATTATCTACAATCTTTGTAGATAATCAAGGGGTCAATCTGGAGAAGCGGAGGATTGCTTTTGGTTCCTGAGGTCAACGAGAAGTCGGGCGACTCCGTGGACTGCGGCGGCGCTGGCGATGGTGACGACGGACTGTTTGGCAGAACGTTATTTTGCGTTCGCAATGGGGATTTGGTCGAGGGCACGAAGTCACTCCGTCGCTTGAGTGAGGGCGGCGAAGGCGGCGGCACCGAACAGGAACAGGGCAAATAGGGCATGGGGCATGGCAGAATCCTCCGGCGGTAGAATACAGAAGCGGAGAGTCTGTTACACGATTGAGTGCTACGGTTTCATCCAGGCTAGGCTGCTGGCCCCGGAACAGCGGACCAAGCTATCCGCGTCGACGCCGGCGAGGCACCAGAGGGCAGGGTCGGTGGGAACGACTTCCCAGGATCGACGGTCGCTGCTGAGGGAGAAGAGAGTGGTGTGGCGGAAATAACCAGCGTCGTCTTTTATGTCGGGCGTGGAGGCGAAGAGATAGACGGCACCGGAGTTGGTCATCATGGGCTTTTCCAGATGCATTCGCTGGGGAGTGAATCCAGGAGGTAGGGTGAGCGGCCACCGGCCCAATGGCTGGCCGGTCGGAGAGAGTTCGATCCAGCTTTGACAGCCTTTGAGCAGGATGCCGATCTTGGTAGGCGAAGCCGTCAGCTTGGCATCTTCCAAGAGAGGATGGCGACCACAGTTGATGGCAGGCCAAGGTAGGTGCTCGGCGACGGGGTTGCCTTGGCGGTCGAATTGACGGAGGATCGCATGAGGTGGAGCGGAGAGGAGTTTTCGTTCGGCGGTGAGTTGGTAGCCGAGGATCCAGATGGAGTCGTTGGGGCCCCAGGTTACGTTGAGTCCTTCAAACGGGGCGGTTTGCATGACTTTAGTCGCGTTGGTTTGCAGATCGAGTATGGCGAGATAGCCGGTGTATTGACCGGTGGGGGCGGTGGCGATGCCTACGACGGCGAGTTGCTTTGCATCCTTGGCGGCGACGTCGAAGATCTTTACGGCGCTTGCATCGGGGAGCCAAAGGCGATGCCGACTGATGGTTTTGCCTTGGCGGTCGGCGATGACAAGGTTGGGGTTCGGGTTTGAGGCCGGGGTATCCGTGCGCCAGGACGTGAGCAGACGGCCAGACCACTTCGGCACGGCAAATCCCGTAGCCGAGAGTTCTCCGGAGGCGAGAGTTGCGACGAACAGAAATGTAGTGATGGATTTCATAGTGCTTCGTTAGTCAAGCGGCACCGGGCAAGAGCAAAGACGTCGTGGAGCATGTCGCGAGTGAGGCGACCAGTGGAAGTATTTTGCTGGCTGGGATGGTAGGAGCAGAGGAGCCAGGGTTTGGGCTGGGAATGCAGGAGATTGTGGCCGAAATCGAGCTTCGGAAGTTTCGCGATGCGGGAGTAGACGTCGAAAGCAAGGCGGCCGAGGACGACGACGCCTTGGACGTTTTTAAGAAGTTTGAGTTCGCGTTCGAGGAAGGGCTGGCAGGTACGGATCTCGGTGGGGTCGGGTTTATTGTCGGGCGGGGCGCAGCGGACGGAAGCGGAGATCCAGGCGTCGTGGAGGACGAGGCCGTCGTCACGGTGAGAAGAGTTTGGCTGGCTGGCGAAGCCGGTCTCGTGGAGAGCGCGGAAGAGGAAATCGCCGGAGCGGTCGCCGGTGAAGACGCGGCCAGTGCGGTTGGCACCGTGTGCGCCGGGAGCGAGGCCGAGGATGAGGAGGCGGGCGGCGGGATCGCCGAAGCCAGGGACGGGGCGGCCCCAGTAGGTTTCCGCTTGGTAGGCGCGGCGTTTGACTACGGCGACATTGGCGCAGTGTTCGCGGAGGCGGGGGCACTGGTTGCAGGCGACGATTTCAGCGGCGAGCGAACGGAGGGACATGGATACTAGCGTAAGCTCAGTGGGGGATAGGATGTGAGGATGACGCGAAGACAGTTTTTGGTGGCCAGCCTTACGAAGCGGCGACCGAATATCGTGCTGCTGCTGGTGGACGATTTGGGTTATGGAGAGTTGGGATTCCAAGGGAATGCCGAGATTCCGACGCCCCATATGGATTCGATCGCTAAGGCTGGAGTGCGTTATACGAATGGTTATGTAACGGCTCCGTTTTGTACCCCATCGCGGGCGGGGCTTTTGACCGGGCGATACCAGACGCGTTTTGGGCATGAGCTGAACGTGACGGGGAGGCTGAATTTAAATCCGGCAGTGGGGCTGCCGCTTGCTGAGACAACGCTGGCCGAGCGACTGAAGCAGGTGGGATACGCGACCGGGTTGGTGGGGAAATGGCACCTGGGCGGGACGGCGGCGTTTCATCCGCAAAAGCGCGGGTTTGACGAGTTCTATGGCTTCTTGCACGAGGGGCATTTCTTCGTTCCGCCGCCGTATGCCGGGGTGGTTTCGCATCTGCGGAAGAATGAGCCGCCCTACGATGCCGAGAACCCGATGATGCGCGGGACCGAGGCGATTCAAGAGGGCGAGTACCTGACGGACGCGTTGGCGCGGGAGGCGGTGAGCTTCATTGACCGGCATAAGGCGAAGCCGTTTTTCCTGTACATCCCTTGGAACGCCATCCATAGCCCGATGCAAGCGAAGGTGGATTCGCAAAAGCGGTTCGTCGGCATTGCGGATGAACATCGGCGGGTGTTTGCGGGCATGTTGGCTTCGCTCGACGAGGGGGTGGGGCGGGTGCTGGGGGCGCTGCGAAAGCATGAATTGGAGCGGGACACGTTGGTGATTTTCCTGAGCGACAACGGCGGGCCGACAGCGGAGTTGACGTCGAGCAATCAGCCGTTGCGAGGCGGGAAGGGGCAGCTTTATGAGGGTGGGATTCGGGTGGCGTTTGCCGCGCAATGGAGGGGGCGATGGAAAGGGGGGAGGACGGTGGATACGCCGGTGATTGCGACCGACATTGTGCCGACGGTGTTGCGGGCGGCGGGAGTGAGCTACCGCGAGGGGGAGTTCGACGGGGTGGATTTGGCCGGGAAAATGGGCGAGCGGACGTTGTTCTGGCGGTACGGGAAAAACGTTGCGGTACGGCGGGGGAAGTGGAAGCTGGTGCGGCAGAATCGAGCCGAGTTTGAACTGTTTGACTTGGGGCGGGACGTTGGAGAAACGCGCGATTTGACTCGTGAGGAGCCGACGGTGAAGCGGCGCTTAGAGGCGGAATTGGGGAAGATCAATGCGGAAATGGTGGCTCCGCGATGGGGTGGCGTGCGTTGAACGACAACAAGCGGCAGGCATGACCCGGAACCATTCTCACTTCGTCGTCCTGGCAGAGGCACGGGCGTGTACGGTGTACGCCCGGCGGTGCACACGGCGTCGCGAATCCTGATCATCGGCCAAGCGCTATAGCAAGTCGTGACTTAACAGAGGGCAAATCCGCGACGTCTGAAGAGATCCGGAGCAATGTCGGGAGAGAGGAAGG
>JANXMS010000525.1 GCA_025354525.1 Acidobacteriota bacterium | reverse complement strand
TGGGGGTTCGTTTTGTGTTGACGAAGGTGCCGGAGAGCGCGGCGGCGGTGCGAGGGGCGAAGGGGTATGTGGAGTTGGCAGCGTCGCGGGAGGGGGTTACGGTATTTGAGAATCCGGGGCCGCTGCGGCGGTTTCGATTTGTGCGGGAAGTGGTGCCAGTGGCGGATTTTGCGGCGGCGCAGAGGTTGTGGGCGCAGCCTGGAAGGTTTGAGCCAGTGCTGCAGGCGATGGTAGAGGGGGCGACAAAGGCAGAGAGCTTGGCCGGGGGAAGGGTCGAGAGCGAGCGGATTGCCGATACGCGATTAGAGTGGCGGGTGGTGACCGAGGGAGAGCGGAGCCTGTTCGTGGTGGCGGACACGTGGTTTCCGGGCTGGACAGCGACGGTAGACGGCAGAGCGGTGCCGATTGAAATTGTGAACGGATGCGTGCGGGGAGTATTTGTAAACGGGGCTGGCGAGCACGAGTTGGCGATGCGCTTTTGGCCGTGGAGCCTGACGGTGGGGTTGGGGCTGACGGCGTTCGGCTTGCTACTCGGGACGGGGCTAGTTCTTTCCAACCGCTAGTTGGATGAAGAACATCACGATGGCACCGACGAGGGCGGAGGCGGGGATGGTCATGACCCAGGCCCAGATGATGTTGGTGGCCAGGCCCCAGCGGACGGCTTTGAGCCGCTGGATGGAGCCGACGCCGACGATGGCACCGGCGATGACGTGGGTGGTGGAGACGGGCATTTTCAGGTAGGTCGCGAAAAGAATGGACATGGCGGCGGCGGTTTCGGCGCTGAAGCCTCCGCGGGGTTTGAGCCGGGTAAGACGACCACCCATCGTTCGGATGATGCGCCAACCGCCGCTTAGGGTGCCGAGACCGATGGCGATGTGGGCGGCGAAGATGACCGGAACTGGAACGACAAAGGTATTCAGGTAGCCGGCGGTGACGAGGACGCCGGTGATGATGCCCATTGTTTTTTGGGCGTCGTTGGTGCCGTGGGCGAAAGAAAAGATCGCCGAGCTGAAAAGCTGGAGCATGCGGAACCAGTTGTCCATCTTCGCCGGGGAGGAGCGGCGGAAGATCCAGAAAATAGCAATCATGAGCAGGTAGGCGAGGAGCATCCCGAGCAAGGGCGAGATGACAATAAAGGCGATCGTTCTGACCCAGCCATCGATGACGAGCGCTTCGAAGATGTGGGAGACGCCGAGGGTCATCGCGACTTTGGCCATGGCGGCACCGCCGTAACCGCCCAGGAGGGCGTGGGAGGAGCTGGTGGGGAGGCCGAAATACCAGGTGATGAGATCCCACGTGATGGCACCGATGAGACCGGCGAGGATGACGTAGGGGGTGACGATTTTCAGGTCGACCATGCCCTTGCCGACGGTAGAGGCGACGCCGGTTTCAAAAGCGAAAGCGGCGATGAAGTTCCAGAAGGCCGCCCAGGCGACGGCTTGGAAGGGAGTAAGGACGCGGGTAGCAATGATGGTGGCGATGGAGTTCGCAGCGTCGTGGAAGCCGTTGATGTAATCGAAGGCTAGGGCGACGGCGATGATCAGGGCTACCAGGACGATGGTGGTATCCATGGGGCGACGTTAACTGTTTTTAACCACGATATTCTGGAGCACGTCGGCGACATCTTCGCAGGCGTCGGCAGTGCTTTCGAGGTAGTCGTAGATCTCTTTTAACTTTATGACTTGGATGGCGTTGGTTTCGTTGTCAAAGAGGTCGACAATGGCTTGTCGGACGATGTCGTCGACTTGGCCTTCGATGCGGTTGATTTCGATGCAGTGCTTGATGATGCGGGGCATGTCATCCAAGGCGCCGACGGCTCTGGTGAGTTCGGTCGAACAAAGGTGGAGCAGCCGGCAGATGGCGATGATCGGCTCCGGGATGGGATCGATGCGGTAGGACAGCAATCGGTGTGCAGCGTCTTCAATCCCATCAAGGACATCGTCGAGGTGGGAACAGAGAGAATGGATATCCTCAGGGTCCAACGGGGTTATGAACGTTTGATTGAGGCGGGTGAAGACGTCGTGAAGGATTTCGTCACCTTCATGTTCCAATTCTTCGATCCGGGGCGCCATCAATTTGAGATGGGAGTTCCCTTTAATGACCCCGTCAGCCAATGCCTCGGCTGCGAGGGCAATAATGCGGGTCTGGTTGTTAAACTGCTCGAAAAACTTCTCTTCCTTGGGAAGAAATCTCATAGCGCCTCAGTGAATGCGACCTGGCAAAGTATCAAAAGAATCGTTCGGCGGAGATCGTTGAACCCCTAGTGTCTCAGAGGTTTTTTTGAACCGCAACGAAAGGTTGGTTACATATCCGTGACAACCGGGAAGGGGTTGACGGGGGTGGCGGAGGCCGGCTTTCCGCCACAATCCGCGGGAAGATAGCGGGGATCGAGAAGCCGGGAGGTCTCTATGTTGGCCATTGCGGAGAGCAGATTTTCTTTCAAAAATGGATGCTCGGATTCGAGATCCTTAAAGATGTGTCGGAGGGTTCCCCGGACCGTGCCGGTTTTTTGGGAGCATCCGCAAGGGATGACTGGGGCGGAGAGCTGGGCGGCGTAGGCGGTGGTGATGGCTTCGCTGACGTAGACCAAGGGCCGGATGAGGCGGAAGTCGCCTTCGGCTGAGTTAGTGACGGCGGGGAGGGCGGCCATGCGGCCGGTGTACATGGCGTTGCGGAGGAGTGATTCGCAGAAATCGTCCATGGTGTGGCCGAGGGCGATGACGTTGGCCCCCATGCGCTTACCAACTTCGTAAACGGCACGGCGGCGGAAGCGGCTGCACTTGTCGCAGCCATGGTTGGGTTCTTCTTCGAGGAGGCGGAAGCTGGGGCCGTCCTTGAAATACTCCCATTCGACGCCGCGAGCTTGAAGATATTCGCCGAAGGGCTTGATGGAGGCGAGAAACTTTCCTTGCTCGATGGTGAACGCGGAGACGGAAAATTTGATGGGGGCCCGCTTTTGGAGGAGCAGGAGGGCTTCGAGGAGAGTTACGGAGTCCTTACCGCCGGAGAGGCCGACGGCAACGCGGTCGCCGTCGCGAATCATGTCGAACTTTTTGATGGCCTCGCCCACTTTGCGGAGGAGCGTTTTTTCGAGTTCCAAGCCCCTCTATTATAGCCGCGCGAGTGCGGTAAACTTAAAAAAGATCGTTTGAGAGGAGAAGTGGCCGAGCGGTTTAAGGCACCGGTCTTGAAAACCGTCGTACCCGAGAGGGTACCGTGAGTTCGAATCTCACCTTCTCCGCCAATCTAAACGACTGAGTGCGGTACTGCCCTTCGGCGGGCCGCAGTTCAGCATGGGCCAGCTACCCGATTGTTACCGCGCCGGAAACCATCACTGGATCGAAGCCTTCCAAGACTCGCTCGTCATGGGGCGAAAGACCTCATCGATCCGATTTGCGGCATCACGCCACGGGTATCCAAATTAGGCCGAAGCCGTAATAAGCGGCGTTGCAAGCAAAGCAGTTGCTTCGGTGTGGTTCTCTGTTTGTCGTTGCGGTTGGTTATCGGGGCTGGTTATCGGATTGTTATGCCGTCCAACGTCGCATTCGCTGCATAGATTGGCTCTTCGCTGTTTGACGTGGGTAGAAGCGCAAGTGAAAGTTCGGCGGCGAGAGGCGAGCAAGCGTACTTGGCCTCGGGGTCGGCCGTAAAATGGAAGATGAATTCGCGCCACCATCCAACCCGGCATCTCCAGCAGCCGAATGCCGTCGCTTCGCTTTTCTCGTCCTTACCCACACCAAACAACGAAGAGGCTGATTTATACGACCAACGCGGTGGAATCACTGAGCATGAGCTTGCGCAAGGTAAGTATGACGCTTGGTTTATTCCCTTACCAGGAGGCGGCGATGAAGCTGCTGTATTTGGCGCTGGAGCACATTGCCAAAAGTGGACTAAGCCGGCGAAGGATTGGAAAGCAGCGTTGGAGCGGTTTGGGATTTTGTTTGGTGACCGGGTCCCGCCGTGGGAACCGAACTGACCGCCAAGTGAGGTGAAGAAGCGGAAGAAGAACATTTTCGGTTTGGGGGCTGTGCCCCCAAACCCTCGCAATTTAACGCTTTTGCGCCGGGATTCCTAAACCGGGAGGCGAGCGATGCTCCCAGGGATAAAACTATGGCGGTTTACACAAAAGGCTTGACACACCCTGGAAGGAACGCCGCAAGGCGGGCCGTTGTCACCACGGTTGGCCAACTGGAAAGACGAGGGCACAAGTTTAGCCGGTATGCGGACGACTGCAATATCTACGGAGGCAGTGAGGCGGCGGAACGGACGCTGGAGTCGATCACAGCCTGGATCGACAAGCATCCGCAGTTGAAGGAAAACGACGCCAAACGGATAGGAATAGCGCCGGAGAGCATATCGAGATGCAAGACAAAGGTGCGAGAGATGTGGTGTGCGCGGCGACTGGTTGCCCGTTCCGGATGGGCCTAAAGAAACCACCGGCCCCACGGAGCGCGCCAATCGCGTCCCAGGATCTTGGCGCTTTCGCCCGTGATTCGTTCAGAAACTCCGTCCCATTGGATCTTCCTGCCTAACTTAACGGCGAGGTTTCCGAGGTGGGAGACGATCGTAGCGCGATGGCCGGTCAGAACAGTTGAGCGCTGCTTCTCGACACCGCGGATACATCCAACGAAGTGTTGGGCGTGAACGGACGTGGCGTCGGTCGTATTCTTGCGAACCGGCGGCTCCTTGCCGCCCTCGAAGTAGACTTCGTAACCAATGCGGTCACAAAAGATGGTGCCCTTGCTGCCGTAGTAGGCTTCGCCGTGGGGGCGATTCGTCTCTCCGCTCATGTTGTAGTAGCGCTGGCCCGGCGAGCGGCCGGGCGCACCTTGGCCGTTCATCATGATTGCCTCGTAGTTCAAGACAAAGCCGGGATACTCGTATGTAACCTGTAGGACATCGGGGATCTCGCCTACGCCCTGCATTCCATAGCGGTGCGACACGGCCGAGACCGTGCTTGGAATGTCGACTCCCATGATCTGATGGACCGTGTCGAAGCGGTGGGTGCCGTAATCGGTAATGAAGCCACCGGAATAGTCGAAAAACCAGCGATAGGTACCGAGAAAGCGAGCCCGGTCGTAGGGGACTAGCGGAGCCGGGCCGCAGTAGAAGTCCCAATCGAGATCGTCCGGCTTGGTTAGGTTGTCGAGCCCGCGCGGAATGATAGGGCGCAGTTTGGAGTTGACCGCATTCCAGATTTTGACGTATCGGACATCGCCGATCAGGCCTTCGCCTACCATCTTTTGGACCTCTTGATAGTGGGTGGCGGATCGCTGCTGGGTGCCGGTAAGAAAAAGTGTTTTGGCGGCACCGACGGCTTGGACCATTGCCTGCTGCTCGCGGATATTGTGGCCGAGCGGCTTTTCGCAATAGACGTGTTTGCCGGCGCGGAGGGCTTCGATCGAGGTGATGGCGTGCCAGTGATCAGGGGTGCCGATGAGAACGGCATCGATGTCTTTGTTCTCGAGAAGTTTTCTGAAATCGGTGTAAACCTGGCCGGAGGGGCCCCCTGATTTGACCATGGCGGCGCGGGCCTTTTCCGCGTTTGTTTTGTAGACATCACAGAAGGCGACGAAATCTGTATTCGGAGCTTGGCGCATGAAGTTGCCGACGTATTGGCCGCGGCCACCACAGCCGATAAGGCCGACGCGAACCCGTTCATTGGCACCATAAACGGCGGCGGCGCTGGCGGCGGATATTGATAGAAAACTTCGGCGATCCATGGCAGACACTATATCGAATGGCGGTTGCTCCGCGCTTGGGGAAGGATCACGACAGACACTGACCCAAGTCGATTTCAATTGAGACCGAGCCGACGCCGACGAGCTGAATCGCCCACGGCAGAGCCTTCGTCACGGGGACCATGGCGAAGAACATTGGCTGCGAACGACGATCACGAGATGGTGGGCGGAGACGGGAATGCAGGGCTGATCTACGCGTGCTTCCAGGGGGCGGGGTTGGGACGGGAACGGAACTTTAACCCCACTTTCGCAGTTGCGGCCAAAAGCATCGCCTAAGCCTTTTTTTTCCGTAAAGGCAAGCGCCAAGTCTGCACTACATTTTCAAGAGAGATTTTGGGATCTCGGTGGCCTTGGCCTTTATTCGCGACGGTGTTTGCGGCGGGAGCGAGAGTTTCAATTCAGCTGTTCCGGCTCTGGCTCGGTGTAGCGCGGCAGCACTAGATGCGGTCCATCGGTCATCGGAAACCATACGTCGATCATCTGGATCTTCGCCAGCGTTTCCAGACAAGACAGCCTTCGGCGTCAGCCCCGGCGCGTATGCCGCCAATCGATGCTTCAACGTCACCAGCAAACAATAGCCCAGAAACGCCACAAAGATA
>JANXMS010000508.1 GCA_025354525.1 Acidobacteriota bacterium | reverse complement strand
GGCGTTCTGGAAACCCGAACTACCGGCCCCGTATTGGGCGGACTGCAAACTACGTTTGTCCCAGCTCAGGGCCCCGTCAATCCATTCGCTTGTCGTCGATCTCGCCGAGGCGCTATCCCCCTTCCTCTCTCCCGACATTGCTCCGGATAGCTTCAGACGTCGCGGATTTGCCTTCTGTTACGTCAAGACTTGCTATAAAGCGCGGTGCGGCGGTCATTTCGCCTTGCATGCCCCTGCCCCTACTTGCCGTCCATCGAAACGCGGTTGATTGCTTCCCATCGAAGGAACGAATCGTACTTGATCAGCGGCCTCCATCTCAATAGAATCAATGGTTTCCGTAGCGCCCTGCGAGCCTTTATCATGATTTCGGGGGCCATCCGCAGCTCAAATTCCAAAAACGCTCGGAAATTGGCCCAAGTTTGGAGGCGAAAGGTCCCGAAACACGCTAATCAAGTACAACGAATCAAACGGAACGACAACCAGGGACTTCCGCCAGATTGACCACAAACAAGCCGAACATCGGCGTCGCCCGAGCAGCTTTCGCCTCGCTGTCCCGAAGAAGTGCGACTTGCGTCCTGAGCCCCGCCCCGGCCAGCTAATCGGCCCGCCCGCCATCACCTGGGAAGGGTCTGTGATAGTGTTGGACGCGGGGGGAAATGAGAGCGAAAGCAGGTCAGAGTTTCTGGCATAAATTGGCGCGGTCGGCTGGGTTTGCGGCCCTGGGGTTCGCGGCCGTAGCCATTCCGATGCAGCTCTTTTTGCGGCGGGAACTGGCCGGGACACCCGAAGTCATCCGCGCGCTAGGATGGCCGATCCGGTTGATGCAGGTGCTCTTTACTAAATATGTCCTGCGGTGGATTGAGGTGGAAGGGGTCGAACACCTGCCGACGGGGTCGTTTGTTCTAGCGGCTAACCATGCCTACAGGTCGGGCGTCGATGGATTCATTCTCGGCCATCTGCTGGCGACTCGGGTCGGGTGTGTACCCAGGATTGTCATCACCGCCGACAGCCGAAATTGGATGGTGCGGGCCGAACGGTGGGTGCTGCACCACTATGGCATCGCCCTTCTCGTCGCCGATCCCCTCTCGGCGAAACGGCAAGGGGTTTCCGATACGATTGCGGCCTACTTGCGGGAAAGCGAGCGGCACGCGGTCTTGATCTTTCCGGCCGGGCGGGCCATCGCCGACCCCGTTCGGCAGCTACAGAATTGGAGCACCGGTTCCATGGTGGCCGCGATGAAGGCCGGCACTCCCGTGGTCCCGGCTGCAATTGGCGGACTGCGCCTGGACTGGTCGCCGGAAACGGTCATTTTCTCCGCTATGGAGGCCCATGAGGCCACGGCGCTCACCGATCCGCCGTTCCGCATGCGGGTAAGGATCGGCACCCCGCTGTGGCCGACCGGGGACCCGAAGCAGGATACCGAACGGCTGCGGGAAGCCGTAGCGGAGTTGATGGCGGACATACCCGGGTTCCATGCGGCGCTTGGGGAGAGCGACCCGGGCTTTGGCAAGCTCACCCTGCACGATGGGAGAACGCTGGCGTATATGGACCGGGGGCCCGCCGCCGGGACGCCGATCCTCTATTTTCATGGCTTTCAAGGGTCGCGGATGGAGCCCATGGCCGCCAATAATGCGCTGTTGGAGCGGCTGGGCATTCGGCTGATTGCGCCGGACCGCCCGGGCATGGGTCTCTCCACACCGGCGCGTAGCCGCACCGTGACGGATTGGGCAAGTGATGTGCGGGAGCTGACGACCCACTTGCTGGGCGAGGGGGCGCCGTTCTCCATTCTGGCGTTTTCGGCCGGGGCTACGTACGCGCTGGCTTGCGGCCAACTGCCCGGGTTGCGGGCGATCTCACTGGCCGGGGGTTTGGGTCTGCCCCATCTGATTTCGAACTGGCGGCGGTTTTCGCAGGAGACTTGGCACATATTCCTTTCGGCGAAGCTGGCGAATTTCAGGCAGGCCACGTTTTTGCAAATTGAGGCCAAGCACTGGGACCATCTCTTCAACCACTGGGAGAGCTATTTTGAGGATGTCAAGCACGGACTTTCCGCCGCCGACAAACGGACGCTTTCCCGGCCGGAGGTAGAGGAAGCGTTCCGGCAGAACCGCCGCGAAAGCTACGCCCAGGGACCCGGGTATATGTTGCAAGAGGTGCAGGCCCTCTATTCGGATCCGCATCTGGACCTGACGCGACTGACCGCTTGCACGGTTCTGATCGCGCATGGGTTGGCCGACCAGGTGGTGCCAGTCGGAGTAGCCCGCCATCTGCACGCGCTGATTCCGGGCAGCGGATATCAGGAGTTGCCGCGGCTGGGGCATTATTTTCTCTATGACGAAGTAGAGATGGAACGCCTGCTGGAGGCGCTCTTGCGGGCGCACGATCAATGTCCGGAGTTGGCGAGCTAGCGCTTCCGCCCCCTAAAGGACCATTTTTCGACACCCGGAATCGGGCCTTAGACTAAATGAATGTGCGATTAGAGCTCCCCGTATCCCGTGGGCTATCCTTCCACCAAAAGGGGCTCACCAATTCGTGTCCACAATAGGGAACGGAATCGTGTAATTGTAATTGATTAGCGGCCTCCGTCTCAATAGAATCAATGGTTTCCGTAGCGCCCTGCGAGCCTTTAGCATGATTTCGCGGGGCCCTCCGCAGCACAAACCCCCAAAACTCTAGGAAATTGGCCCGAGTCTGGAGGCGAAAGGTCCCGAAACCCGCTAATCAAGTACGGAATCGTGATGCTTTGCTTCTGTTCATTTACCAGAAGCCGCAGGAATCGTTTTACCTGTTTGCCCTTTAGCGCACGAACTTCACAGTTAGCCGGCTTCCCGTTCATCAAGAGATCGGGGAACAAGGGGGCGCTGGTTCAATGCTCCCTTGCTGTCCCGTTTGATCCGATCAATCAGGAATACAGGCCTCCTCGCTGTTTAGTGTGGGTAAGGAAGGCGAAGCGAAACGACGAGAATCGAGTCACAGGGGAACAGCGCCGAAGGTTTCGCGAATCGATCAGGGGAACTCGGGGCGGGCGGAGCTCATGTTTGGGTTTGAGCGGGGA
>JANXMS010000336.1 GCA_025354525.1 Acidobacteriota bacterium | reverse complement strand
CGGCGCGGGTGGGGCCGGCGCCTGTCGGGAGGGGAGGTTGGTTGGTGGACTAAGCGACGATTAGCTGTCGATTTCGGCGGAGGTAGCCGAGGTAGGCTAGGCCGGTGCCGACGCAGAGTAGAGTGGCCGCGTCCGGGGTCTCCGTGGGGGGAGGCGGGGGGGGCGGGGCGGTCGTGATCGTGGAGGTGCCGGAGGATAGGTTGTCGAGAACGATGTAGCGACTGGCTGGGTCAGTGATGGTGATATCGAAGTAGCTGAAGGTTTGGGTGTCGCTGGAGACGCCGAAGAATTTGAGTCCGCTGGCTTGGTTGAAGGTGGTTACGGTTTGGGCACCGAGGCCTTGGGGGGTGACGGTGATGTTGCCGGATCCTCCGCCGTTTCCGCCGAGGCCTAGGCTGAGGCCAAAGGCACTAACAGAAGTGGGATTTCCGCCGGTGCGGAAGTTGACGCGCATGGAGATGCTGTTGGTGGCGGAACTGGTATCGGAGAAGACGATGGCGTTGGTTGCCCAGTTCCAGTAACTCTGGCTGCTGTTGGCGAAGGCTTGGCGGAGGACGGGCCCGGTGCCATTGCTGCCGGTGATTTGAAAATCGCTGTTGTAGTAGCCGTTTAGGTTGTTGTAGAAAACCTGGCTGCCGGCGACAAGGTTGCTGCCGACGGTGAAGGCACCGCTGTTACCGGGGCCATATGTCGAAAAATCAAGAGTGATGACGGAGGTGGAGTCGGCTAACCAAGTGGTGCGGTCGGTATAAGTCAGAGTCCCGGCTGTCAGCGGGGTCACGGCGAACACAGCAAAGGCGGCTGCGGCCAAGCGAAGTCGGAGGGTGTGGCTCATGGAAGATTCCTATTACCGGAGTGAGGGGCACTCTGGGCTTTATGTTTTGTTTCAGTACCGTAGTCCTGTAACAAGACGTAAGTTCTCTTCCACGGAAGGGAGGGAAGTCCTGGGAAGTTACTCGCGTATTTCCGTAATCGGTTTGTCGGCGGTTACTGGAGGGAGCGGGAGACTTTAGCACCGTAGGCGCGGGCGGCGGCGAGGACTTGGGCGCGGTTCAGCGTTAAGGGTTCCTTGTGGCGGACGACGACGTGGCCGTTGATGACGACGTCGCTCACGTCGGAGCCTTTGAGGGCGTAGACGAGGGCGGAGTAGACGTTGAAGAGGGGGACGGCTTGGGCTTGATCGATGTTGATGGTGATGAGGTCGGCGCGTTTGCCGACTTCGAGGGAGCCGATTTCCTTTTCCATGCCGAGGACGCGGGCACCGTCGATGGTGGCCATCGAGAAGAGTTTGGTGGCGGGGAGGACGGTGGGGTCGTTGGCGGTGACTTTGGCGAGTTTACCGGCGAGGTCCATTTCTTCGAAGAGGTTGAGATCGTTATTGGAGCCGGCGGGTCCGTCGGGTCCGAGGCCGAGGGCTACGTCCATGCGGAGGAGTTTTAGGATGGGGGCGATACCGCTGGCCAGTTTCATGTTGCTGCTGGGGCAGTGGGCGACGCCGACGCCGCGTTGGGCGAGGGTTTTAATGTCGGCATCGTCGAGCCAGACGGCGTGGGCGGCGACGGTGCGGCCGGTGAAAACACCGAGTTTTTCGAGGGCTTGGGTGGGGCTGAGGCCGCGCTGTTTTTTGGTGTCGTCGTTTTCCTTTTTTGTTTCGGAGAGGTGGATGAGGAGGGGGGCGCCGTATTTGTTGGCGAGGGCGCGGGAGGCTTGGAGGGTTTCGTCGGAGTTGGTGTAGATGGCGTGGGGGGCGACGGCGGCGGTGATGAGCGAATCGCCGGCGAACTGTTTGAGGAAGGCTTCGGTACGGATGAGGGCGTCGGCGGGGGACTTGGCGTCGGGGACGGGGAAGCCGATGATGGTTTGGCCGAGGACGGCGCGCATGCCGGCTTTGCGGGTGGTTGCGGCGATTACTTCCTCGAAGTAATACATGTCGGTATAAGTGGTGGTACCGGAGAGTAACATCTCGAGGACGGCTAAGTTGGTGCCGGCGCGGACAAAGTCAGGAGTTACATTTTTGGCTTCGGCGGGGAAGATATAGCGTTCGAGCCAGTCCTGGAGGCGGAGGTCGTCGGCGATGCCGCGGAAGAGGGTCATGGGGGCGTGGGTGTGGGTGTTGATGAGGCCGGGGGTGAGGATGGAGTCGGGGCGGGCGAGGCGGAGTTTGGGTTGGAACTGGCGGTTGATTTCGACGGCGGGGCCGACGGCGACGATGCGGTCTTTGACGATGGCGACGGCGCCGTTTTCGATGACGCGGCGGGCGGGGTCCATGGTGACGACGTAGCGGGCGGTGATGATGAGGTCGGCGGGTGCGGCGTGGAGGGTTACGGCGAGTAGGAGGCTAGCGAAAAAACGAATCATTGAAGGACTCCGGGAGTAGTTCGGCGATCGAGTAGGATTTCGAGAGGCCGGCGAGGTTGACGAGGGTGATGGTGGCGTGGGGGGCGAATTCGGAGAGAATTTGGCGGCAGGCGCCGCAGGGGGGCGTCAAGGTGGGGGTGTCGGCGGCGATGGCGATGCGGACGAAGGATCCGGGGCGGGCGCCTTCGCTGATGGCTTTGAAGACGGCGACGCGCTCGGCGCAGATGGTGAGGCCGTAGGTCGAATTCTCGACGTTGCAGCCGGTGTAGATGGTGCCGGTGGAGGTTTCGAGGGCGGCGCCGACGCGGAAGTTGGAGTAGGGCGCGTGGGCGTTTTCGCGGGCGGCGATGGCGAGTTGGGCCAGGTTAGGCATGCAATTGCGGGATGACGGAGCGGAGGAGGGATTTGAAGCGCTCGGCTTGTTGGCGGCCGGTTTCGAGGACCTCTTCGTGGTTGAGTTCCTGGTTGCGCATGCCGGCGGCCATGTTAGTGACGCAGGAGAAGGCGAGGACCTTCATGCGCATGTGGGCGGCGACGATGACTTCGGCGACGGTGGACATGCCGACGAGGTCGGCGCCGATGGCACGGAGGTAGCGGATTTCGGCGGGGGTTTCGTAGCTTGGGCCGAGGAGGCCGGCGTAGACGCCGGTGGGCATATGGAAGCCGAGGCGCTGGGCTGTCGCGAGGGCGAGGGCTTGGTAGGCGGGGGTGTAGGCGAAGGTCATGCCGGGGAAGCGGGGGCCCCAGGCGTCGTTGTTGGGTGCGGCGAGGGGGTTTACGCCCTGCAGGTTGAGGTGGTCCGAGATGAGGACGAGGTTGCCGGGCTGGTAGGAGGCGTTGATGCCGCCGGCGGCGTTCGAGAGGATGACAGAGTGGACACCGAGGCTACCGAGGACGCGGGTTCCGAATGTGGACTGGGCGGGGGTGTAGCCTTCGTAGAGGTGGGCGCGGCCGGCGAGGACGGCGACTGATCGGCCGGCGATGCGGCCGACGATGAGCTTACCGGCGTGGCCGACGGCGGTGGAGGCGGGCCAGTGGGGGATGTCGGCGTAGGGGATGATGGTGGGATCTTCCACTTCGTCGGCGAATGAACCCAGGCCGCTGCCGAGGACGACGCCGATCTCCGGGAGGATGGGGAGTTTGAGCTTGAGTTCGGTGACAGCGGCTTCGACCATCATGTGAGGATACCTATATAGTTGGCGAGGGTGCTGGCGGCGACGGTGCGGAGGACGAGGTGGGGTTGTCGGGGGACCGGGCGGTTAAGTTCGGTGATGGGGGTTTTGACCCTCATGTGAGGAGACCGGCGATGCAGGCGGACATGAAGTTGGCGAGGGTTCCGGCGGCGACGGCGCGGAGGCCGAGACGGGCGAGGTCGGATTTGCGGGAGGGGACGAGAGCGCCGATGCCACCGACTTGGATGGCGATGGAGGAGATGTTGGCGAAGCCGCAGAGGGCGTAGGTGGCGATGACTTTGGAGCGGGGATCGAGGATGATGCCTTGCTCGGGGAGTTTGCCGAGGTCGATGAAGGCGACAAATTCGTTGAGGACGAGGCGGGTGCCGAGGAGTTGTCCGACGTGGGGGGCGTCCTGCCAGGTGACGCCGAGGAGGTAGGCGACGGGGGCGAAGATCCAGCCGAAGAGCTGTTGCATGGTGGCGGGGAACCAGGGGAGGAGGGTATGGACCCAGCCGAAACCGCCGTTGACGAGGGCTATCAGCGAGACAAAGGCGATGAGCATGGCACCGATGTTGAGGGCGAGTTGGAGGCCGTCGCCGGCTCCGCGGGCGGCGGCGTCGATGACGTTGACGCCGGATTTTTCGATTTCGATTTTGATGCCGCCGAGGGTTTCGGGTTCTTCCGTTTCGGGGATGAACATTTTGGCGAGCATGATGGTGGCGGGGGCGGTCATGATGACAGCGGTGAGGAGGTGGCCGATTTCAACTTTGGCGAACAGGACGTAGGCGGCCATGACGGCACCGGAGACGTGAGCCATGCCGGAGGTCATGATGGTGAAGAGTTCGCTTTGGGTGAGGCCGACGAGGAAGGGGCGAATGGTGAGGGGGGCTTCGGTTTGGCCCATGAAGATGCTGGCGGCGACGCAGGTGGATTCGGCACCGCTGGCACCCATGACGCGGCGCATGACGAGGGCCATTCCTTTGATGATGACCTGCATGACGCCTAAGTAATAGAGGACGCCGAAGAGGGCGGCAATGAAGATGACGATGGGGAGGACTTGGAAGGCGAAGAGGACGCCGAACGGTCCGGTGGATTTACCGAGAGGGCCGAAGAGGAAGCTAGAGCCTTCCTCAGCGTAGCGAAGGAGGGCTTCGACGGCGCGGCTGGCGGTTTCGAAAGCGCCGCGGAGGGGCGTTTTGAGAACGAGGAGGGCGAAGAGAAGTTGGAGGCCAAGGCCCCAGGCGAGGAGTTGGGGGCGGATCGCTCGACGGTTTGTCGAGAAGAACCAGGCCACCGCGAGGATGACGACCAGTCCGACGGCCCCCATGGCCTTTAGCTGACGACTTCGAGGATGATTTCGCGTTCTTCGGGTGCGGAGTTGGAGATGCGGAAGGCATCTTCGACCAGGTCGGCGGCCTCTTCGACGTTTGCTTCGTCGCGGTAGTAGAGGCGGCAGAGGATGGTGCCGGGATCGATTTTTTGTCCGACTTTGACTTCCAGGATGACGCCGACGGCGTGATCGATTTGATCTTCTTTGGTGCTGCGGCCGGCGCCGATGAGGGTGGAGGCGGTGCCGATGACTTGGGCATCGACGGCGGAGACGTAGCCACCGCGGGTGGTGACGATGTCGCGGGCACCGGTGGCGTTGGGAAGAAGTTCGAATTTGTCGAGCACCAAGGGATCGCCGCCCTGGGCTTTGATAACTTCTTTGAGCTTTTTGTAGGCGGAGCCGTCGACCAGTTTGCGCTGCGCGATTTCGCGGGCTTCTTCGATGGTGGGGACGATTTTGCCGAGGTGGATCATGCGTGCGGCGATTTCGATGGAGAGGCGGGTGAGATCGATGGGGCCGGCATTTTGGAGGGTCTGGGAGACCTCCATGATTTCGAGAGCGTTACCGATGGCGTAGCCGAGGGGCTGGTTCATGTCGGTGATGAGAGCCTGGACGCGTTTGCCATTGCGGCGGCCGATGGCGACCATGAGTTGGGCGAGGCGACGGGCGTCGACCTGCTTCTTCATGAAGGCACCGGTGCCGACTTTAACGTCGAGAATGAGGGCGTCGAGACCGACGGCCAACTTCTTCGACATGATGGAGCTAGCGATGAGCGGGATGGATTCGATGGTACCGGAAGCATCGCGGAGGGCGTAGAGGAGGCCGTCGGCGGGGGCGATTTGGGCGGTTTGGCCGACGAAGGCGAGCTTGAGCTTCGCAACTTGGGCTTTGAACTCGTCGATCGTGAGATTGGTACGGAAGCCGGGGATGGATTCGAGTTTGTCGAGGGTTCCACCGGTATGGCCGAGAGCGCGACCGGAGATCATGGGCACCGTGACGCCGGCGGCAGCGGCAATGGGGGCGGCGATGAGGCTGGTTTTGTCACCGACGCCGCCGGTGGAGTGTTTGTCCACTTTTAGGCCGGGAATATCAGAGAAATCGACGCGTTCTCCGCTATTGAGGAGCAGCTCGGTCATGACACCGACTTCTTTCTCGGACATTCCGGAGTAGAAGGTTGCCATGAGGAAGGCGGACATTTGGTAGTCCGGGATTTCTCCGCGCGTATACCCTTCTACGAGGTAGGCGAGCTCTTCGGCTGAGAGTTCTTCGCCGTCTCTTTTACGGGTGATTAGGTCGACGGTACGCATGTTAGATCCCCAGCGTAACACGTTAATTCGTTGCAAGTAAAACGCTAGACAGAACTAAAAGGGGCGTCGAGGCTGCAAATCGAGAAACGAGCGAATTGAGATGACTGAATGGAATCGGGAGAGGAGGAGGACGGTGGAGCAGGCGGTGCGGATGCTTGAATCGAAACTAAAGGACCCCGGTTGGGTTCGTTTTACGAGATAGACGGAAACGAGAGCGAACATGACTAGATTGATAGCGGGCATGGTTTTGGCGACGGCGCTGTTTACGGCGGTCCCGAGCGAGGTAATGGCCAAGCGCGGGGTGGTGGTGGCGCAGCGGACCCGGATCGTGGTGCGACCGGGGCACCCGATTGGACGGGTGGCGACGCGGACCGTGATCGTGAGGCCGGCGCGGCGGATGGTGGCGCTTCGGGGACCGGTGGTTTTTCTAGTTCCGGTGGAATGGGGGATGAGGGCGGTGAGGTTTCCGGGGCGGGACCGGTTGGCGTGGGAAGACAGCGAGACGATCTGGCGGAGCGAGGAGTGGGTTGATTTCGACTTGGGCGTGGATGGGCGAGGGGACTCGTTATATTTGCGGATCGACGGGCGGGCGCAGGTGGATTTTGCGGAGGTGACGTTTGAAAACGGCCAGGTGCAGGTGGTGGATTTCAACGAGCGGACGCAGAATGCGTGGACGTTTGAGCTGCTCGACTTTGTAGACGGGCGGAGGGTGCAGTTGGTGCGGATGGTGGCCAAGGCGGTGACGAAAGAGGCGAAGTTGATTTTGTACTTGCGGAAGTAGGCGGGCGGCTCGCTACTTGAACCGCATCCGGTTATTTTTGGATTGTGTTCGAGTTCGGCGAGTCCGAGGGCTTCCATGAGGGGCGGAACGTAGGTGCCGAAGCGACCGCGGAAGCCCTTCTTGAGGCCGTACCAACCACCGATGGGTTATCCGGCGACCTTGAGCATGGCGTGGAGGTGGGCGAGGCAGCGAGCGTCGGAATGAAGAACCGTTTTGCCGACGGTGCGGACAAGGATTTCGGCACCGTCCTTTTCGTCGGTGTGCATGGTGAAGTCCGAGGTGGCGGGGGGCGTTTGCGGGGGGAGTGGGTTCTGCTTGGGAGGGTTGCAGGAGGCCATAGACGACCGGCGTAGTTCCGACTCGTTTGCATTGCAATCGTTATGGAGGGATTCACCTATCTGCTATCGGGCTGTCATGACTTACAAACACTGGATTGATAGGGTCTGGCTATGACCAGACGTGATCTTTATTACCGCGGGCGGGGTAGCGTTAGCTGCTTCGACTGCTGCGCAATTGACCGCCCAGCGGCGGGTGCAATGGCGGACGCTTGACGGGAAGCAGCCGTTGGTTTTGGGCCACCGGGGCGCTTGCGGCTATCTGCCGGAGCATACGATTGAATCGTATCGCAGGGCGATTGAACTGGGGGCCGATTTTGTGGAACCGGACTTGGTTACGACCAAAGACGGGCATCTGAATTGCGCGGCACGAGCCGATGATCGATGATACGACCGACGTGAAGTCGCGGCCGGAGTTTGGATCGAAGAAGACGACGAAGACCTTGGACGGGATCAAGACGACCGGTTTCTTTGCGAACGACTTTACGCTGGCCGAGATCAAGACTTTGCGGGCGATTCAGCCGCGGGCGTCGCGTCCGCAGCAGTTCAACGGGCAGTTTCAGATTCCGACGTTGCAAGAGATTATTGAGATGGTGCAGGGTGAGAACTCGCGGCGGGCGCGGGTGGTGGGGATCTATCCGGAGACGAAGCACCCTTAGTTCCACGCGGCGCTGGGTTTGGCGCAGGAGGAGACGTTACTGGCGATTTTGGAGCGGTATGGATGGAACCATCGGCGGGCTCCGGTTTTTATCCAATCTTTTGAGACCGGAAGTTTGAAGTATCTGCGGACGCGGACGACGGTGAAGTTAGTGCAACTATTGGACGCTGACGATGTGGGACCGGACGGGAAGTTGACGTTTGCGGCCCCTTACGACAAGCCGTATAACCATGTGATCACGGGCGATGCTCGTGGCTTTGGGGATTTGATGACGAAGGCGAACTTAGCGGAGATTGCGACTTATGCTGATGGAATTGGGCCTTGGAAGCCATTCATCGCGAGCTTCGCGGGGGCGGGTACGACGCCGATTACAACGACGCTTGTGGCGGACGCGCACGCAGCGGGGCTCGTGGTCCACGCGTACACGTTTCGGAATGACTCGCTTGCGGCTCAATACGGTGGGAGCGCGAAGGCCGAATACGACCAGTTTTTCTTATATGGCGTAGACGGGGTGTTCACCGACTTCTCGGATTCGGCGTTTGCGGCGCGGGAAGCGTTGGCGTTGGTTCTGCCGTAGGCCGCTACGACGCAGAGAAGGGGG
>JANXMS010000494.1 GCA_025354525.1 Acidobacteriota bacterium | reverse complement strand
AGGGGGGGCGGGGGCATGGTGCGGGCTTGGATGCGGTCGCGCACTTTTCGCCAGAGTTCGGGATTCAGGGAGGCGGTTAGATCGAGGTCGGCGACGTGAGTTTTGGCACCGTGGCACTGGACGCATTGACGGGCGAGGATGGGGACGATTTTGGGGTCGGTTGGCGGCTGGGCATGGGCCAGCGCGGCGAGGAAAAGGAGGAGGGCGGGATTGCGGAGGGACATCAGTTCTTTTCGATTTTACTCTTTTCGCGGGGAGCCAGTATAATACTTTCGTGGCTACACAAAATTTGGAAAATCACGCGCAGCGAGTGCCGGCGTTTTTGGCCGTTGGCATAACGCTTATGGTGACGTTTATCGGATGCGGGGTGAACCTGTACAACTCGTTTGGCGATCATCAACGGCTTTATAGCGCTTCGTTGCTGCTGGTGTTGACGGGTTGTGTGTTGGTGACGCTTTTCTTTGCGCGGACGTTTGCGTTGAAGGCTCAGGATCGGGCGATTCGCGCCGAGGAAAATTTGCGGCACTATGTGTTGACCGGCAAGTTGCTGGATTCGCGTTTGAAACCGTTACAAATTGTTGGGCTGCGTTTCGCTTCGGACGCCGAGTTTCCGGCGTTGGCGCAGCAGGCGGCGGACAAGGGTTTGTCGCAGAAAGATATCAAAGGCCTTGTCAAGAACTGGCGGCCTGACTTTTATAGGGTCTGATGCTCCTTATCCTTCTACTCCTCAGTTCGGCGATGGCCTTGGCGCAGGCTCCGATGTATTCGGTGTTTGAGAAGGCAGATTGCCACTCGTGCCACAACCGGGACGGGGTTGCGGCGGGGACGCGATTGCTGTTTCCGGAGGGCAACGTGACGGCCGCGGAGAAGGACGCTTTTCTTCGTTCGCTGGTGACGCTGGTTGATCGGTTGGAGCCGGGGAAATCGCTGTTGCTCGAGAAGCCCACGAAACGGACTTCGCATGTCGGCGGGGAACGGATTAAGCAGGGTAGTCCCGAAGAGGCGACTTTGCGAGTTTGGATAGGAGAGTTGACCAAACTGAACGGCGATGCGCTGGCCAAAGCGCTGCGCTATCGGGAAGAGGCAGAGGGCGGCGGAGGGCAGCAGGCTCCGCGGGTGGAGCTTCGGCGATTGACCCATAGCCAGTACAATCAGACGGTTCGCGATTTGGTGGGCGATGTCTCGAAGCCGGCGGATCGGTTTCCGCCGGAAGATTTTGTGAATGGTTTTCGGAACCAGATTCAGGGGCAGAGCCTTTCGCCGTTGCTGATTGAATCGTATAGCGAGGCGGCGGAGAAGATTGCGCAGAGCGCGATGCGCGGGGGCGATACGCGGGGTCTGATTGGTTGTAAACCGTCGCTGGCATGCCGGTCGAAGTTTGTGCGTGAATTTGGGTGGAAGGCGTTCCGTAGACCGCTCGACGGCGGCGAGCAGAAGCGTTATGAGGCGTTGTTCGGGACGGAGAAAGAGTTTATCAAAGGCGCTCAGTTGGTGATGGAAGCCATGCTGCAGTCGACCCATTTTCTGTTCCGGCTGGAGGAGACTTCCGACCCTAAGTTGAAGGCTTACGTGACGGCCAGCCGCCTATCGTATGCGCTGTGGGACACGATGCCGGACGCGCAGCTTTTCGCGGCTGCGGCGCAGGGCGAATTGGGGACTCAGAAGGGGGTTCAACTGCATGTTAACCGGATGCTGGACAATCCTCGGGCGCGGGTGGCGTTGAACGAATTTGTGGGGCAATGGCTGCGTTTTGATCGGATTTTGACGGCGAGCAAGGACCGGCGCAAGCATCCGCAGTTTACTCGGGAGACGGCGGTTGCGATGACGGAGGAGGCTCGGCTGTTTGTGAGCGATCTGGTTTGGAACGATCGAAACTTCATGGAGCTGTTCACGGCGCCGTACGGCTACGTCAATGGCGAGTTGGCTTCGATTTACGGCGTGCCGGCTCCGGCGCAGGAGTTTGGGCGGGTTCCGTTTCCCGCGGCATCCGAACGGGCTGGGATTCTTGGTCAGGCGCTGTTTTTGGCGAGCACGGCGAAGCCGGATGAGTCTTCGCCGACGGCGCGGGGGCTGTTTATTCGGGAGCAGTTTTTGTGTCAGCATGTGCCCGACCCTCCGGCGGGGGTGAACACCAATTTGCCGCCGTTTTCGGCGGAGCGGCCGCAGACGAATCGGGAGCGGTTGTCGGAGCACGTGATTAACCCTGGTTGCGCTTCCTGCCATAGCTTGATCGACCCGATCGGGTTTGGGTTTGAGAAGTTCGATGCTGTTGGGGCGAGGCGGGATAAGTTTGAATTCTCGACGCCGGGGAAGGGCCAGAAGGTGCCGGCGAAGGCGTGGTCGTTAGAGATTGATTCAACCGGCTTTGTGGCCGGGGTGGCGAAGTCAGCGTTCTCTTCGCCTTCGGCTTTGGGGGCCGTGCTGGGTGAGAGCGCGCAGTGCCAGGAGTGCCTAGTGAAGCAGTATTTCCGTTATACGCTTGGTCGCATGGAAACGGCGGCTGATCGGCCAATGATCCGCAAGATGACGGACGAGTTCCGTCGGTCGCAGTATCGATTTAAGACGCTGATGGCGTCTTTGATGCTTATTCGAGAGAACCCAGGGGGGACTGTACATGCCGCACGTAATCACGAATCGCGTTAGACTTTCGCGCCGGGCCTTGTTGAAGGGTCTGACGGCTGCTGGAAACTCGGTGCTGGTGGGCTTGCCGCCGCTGGTATCGATGTACAACTCGCACGGTACGGCTTATGCCGCCGAAGCGAAGCCGATCGAGACCCGGTTTGTACTTTGGTTCAACGGGAACGGGATTCCGGAACGGTATTGGATTCCAGCCGAACAAGGGACTGACTATAAGATGACGCCGTGTTTGTCGCCGCTGGCGGCATTTCGGCAGGATTTTCACGTTCTGAGCGGGGTGGACAACGCGGCGTCGACGGGGCAGGGAAATGGCCATACGAACTCGATGAGCGGGTTGATGACGGGGACGAACTTCACGGGTCGCGGGCCTTCGGGGCCATCGGTGGACCAGGTGATTGCGAACAAGATTGGGGGGGATTCCCGGTTTCGGTCGTTGCAGATTGGGGTGGCGCAGGAGTCGTTTGGCGAGAGCATGCAGCGGAACATGAGCTGGGCTGGGTTTGAGCGGGCGCTGCCGCCGGAGATGATTCCGCATCGGCTGTTTGACCGACTGTTTGGGGCGCGGGAAGAGGGCTGGGTGAACCGGAAGCGGAGCATTCTGGACGCTGTTTCGACTGACGCGGCGCTGCTGAAGAAGAAGCTGCCGGGGGATGACCAGACTCGGGTGGAGGAGCATCTGTCGGGGATACGGGACCTGGAGCGGTCGATTGCGGCGCTGCCGGAAGAGTATCGGCGGGTGGAGGCACCGGACTTTGATGGGGACATGAAGGATTGGCCTCGGATTGCCAAGTTGCAGAGTGATTTGCTGGTGCAGGCTTTGGCGACGCGGCAGACGCGGGTGGCGTCGTATATGTTGACGAAGTGCCAGAGTATATCGCGGTTTCCGTGGCTGGGGTACACGTCGGCGCGGCACCACGATTACACGCACGCGGAAGGGCGCGTGAGTGGGGCGGACGGGGCGGAGGGGCAGCGCGTGCTGCGGGACATCTGCAAGTGGCACGTCGAGGAGTTTGCGTATTTGGTGGCGAAGCTGAAGTCGATTCCGGAGGGCGATGGCAGTGTGTTCGACCGGACGGCGTTGATCTTCGTGCATGAGCATGCCGAGGCGAATCCGCATAAGAATAGCGGGTTGGCGATGCTGGTGGCGGGCGGTGTGGGCAAGATGGCTAAAGGGCGGCATACGCGTGTGACGGGCACGTCGGGCGATGTGTACTTGACGGTGGCGGATGAGATTGTGCAGGCCGGGATTGGGAAGTTCCCGACGGCGACGAAGAAGATCAGCAGCTTGCTGGCGTAGGGGCGGGATGCTGCGAACCTTATTACTTTGCGTGTTCCCCGCTCTGGCTTTGGCGGCTGAGCGGGACGTGGCGGAGTGGGTGATCCGTTGGGAAGGGGTGGTGACGGTGGAGGGGAAGGCACAACCGATCCGGGATGTGACGCAACTGCCGGCGGGTGAGTTGCGGATCGTGGGGATCGACCTGACGGGTTCCGTGATGCCAGCGGCGGAGCTTTCGAAATTGGCGGGGTTGGCTCATTTGCGGGACCTGTTTTTGCCGGGTCCGGTGTGGAATCCGGGCGGGGGGAATGAAGACTCGAACGATGTTTTCCAGTCGTTGGCCAAGTTGAAGAACCTGGAGCGGCTGTACGTGGGGTGGCACTTTGCGACGACGATCAACATCAAGGACAAGGGCATTGAGGCGTTGGCTGGGTTGACGAAGTTGCGGGAGATCCGCTGCTCGCAGTGCCAATTGGGAAAAGTAAGTTTGGCTGGCTTTACGAACCTACGGAGCCTGGACTTGAACAATACGCGGTTTACGGACGCGGGGTTAGCTGGGTTAGCGAACCTGAAGCAGTTGCGGCGTTTGCTATTGCGGGATACGCTCGTGACCGACGAAGGGATGCGTCATTTGGCGGAGTTGACGGAGCTGGAAGAGTTAGACCTTTCGGGGGTGAAGTTATCGGATAAGGGGATTGCTTCGCTGCGAAAGATGACGGCGATGCGGGTGCTGAATTTGCGAGGGGCGACGGCGACGGATGCGAGTTTGGACGTGTTCGCGGGGATGCCGAATTTGCGGGCGCTGGACTTGTATCGGACGCGGGTGACGAATGCAGGGGTGGCTCGGCTGCAGGGGTTGCGGCAGTTAGTGGACGTGGACTTGCGCTACAGCCGGGCGACGAGTAACGGCGTGGAAGCGCTACGGGCGGCGCTGCCGCAGGCGAAGGTGCAGTATGTGGGGGCGGCGAGTATTAAGGTAAAGAACGTCGGTGCAGCGCGGCCGACGACGGACTCGGACGAGGGCGTGGCGGCTTGGGTGAAGGCCATCGGCGGGAAGGCTACGGTGGAGGGCGGGAAGGTGCGGCGGATCGATCTTTCGACGACGCCGGTGAGCGATGCGCAGTTGCAATTTCTGGGACGGTTGGGCGAGTTGGAGGAGCTGTACTTGCAGGCGACGCAGGTGGGCGATTTGGGCGTGGCGGCGTTGGTTGGATTGGGTCGGCTGCGCGTGTTGGATTTGAGTAACACGACGGTATCCGATGCGGGATTGGCGAGTGTGGCGAAGATCGGGAGTTTGCAGGTGTTGCGGGTGGCGGGGTCGTTAGTGGAAGGGCCGGAATTGGGCGAGTTGGCGATGCTGCCGCAGTTGCGGGAGCTGGACTTGGGGGCTACTCGTTTGGATGATAGGGCGCTGCCGGCGCTGAGTAAGTTGGCGGGGCTGACGACGCTGCGGCTGAGTTACACGGAGATTACAGACGCGGGAATGAAGGGGATCGAGGGGCTGGATAAGTTGGAATCGCTGCATTTGGCGGGGACGGACGTGGGGGATGGGTCGATGGAGCGGATCGCAAAGTTTACGGGGCTGCGGGAGTTGATTCTGAACCAGACGCGGTTCAGTGATAAGGGTTTGGCGGCGCTGCAGCCGCTTGTGAACCTGGAGCGGATCGAGATGTTTCGGACCCGGGCGGGCAATGCGGGAGCGGAGGCGTTGGGGACGCTGAAGAAGCTGCGGGTGGTGAACCTGGACTATACGAACGTGGATGATAAGGGCTTGGTGGCTTTGCAGGGGCTGCCGGCGATGAGTTGGCTGAGCATGGACAATACGAACGTGACGGATAAGGGGATTGCGTTGTTGAAGACGATGGCGGGGCTGCGGTCGTTGAACCTGTACCATACGTTGGTTTCCGAGAAGGGGTACGACGAGCTGAAGCTGGCTTTGGCGGGGTGCGCGATTGTGTTTGATCGAGATTCGGCGTTGCCGAACCGGAGGACTCGTTAGATGAAACGGTTAGTGATAGTGCTGTGGGCGGTGGCGGTGGCTTGGGGGGCGGAGGAGACACGGTGGATTGAAGACGCGGGCGGGACGGCGGTGCGGGACGCGGCGGGACGGATTACGGGGTTGGATTTTCGGGCTAGTTGGGTGACGGATGCGGACTTGCGGAAGGTGGCTCGGCTGCCGGGGTTGACGTCGCTGAACCTGTCGTTGAGCCGGGTGACGGATCAGGGGATGCAGGAGTTGAAGGGACTGACGGGGATTGTGGAGCTGGAGCTGCGGTTTGCTGAGTATGTGACGGACGAGGGGTTGGCGGCGTTAAAGGGTTGGAAGAAGCTGCGGCGGCTGGACATTCACGGGACGAAGGCGAGCGATACGGCGCTGGATCATATTGCGGGAATTACGACGTTGGAGGCGCTGGATGTGGGGTCGGTGATGCTGACGGATGTGGGGTTGGAGCGGCTGACGGTGTTACCGAATTTGAAGGCTCTGACGATTGGGGGGAATGAGTTGGGGGATGCGGGTTTGCAGGCGTTGCGGCAGATGCGGGGGATTACGTATTTGGATTTGAGTGGGCGGCAGGGGACGGATTCGAATGTATGGTCGGTGAACATGTCGGATGTGGGGTTGGAGGCGATTTTGACGTTGAGTGAGTTGCGGGAGTTGCGGTTTGGGTGTTCGTCGTTGGGGGTGGGGTCGGAGGGGACTCGGTTTGCGACGGTGAGCGCGATGAGTGTGACGCCGAGGCGGCTGGAGAGATTGAAGGGGTTGGCTAAATTGCAGAGGCTGCGGTTGGAGGGTTGCGACCGGATTGATGACGAGGCGGCGGGGATTTTGGCGACGTTCCCGAGTTTGGAAGAGGTGGATTTGAAGGGTACGGCGGTGACGGAAAAGGGTTTGGCGGCACTGCGGGCGGCGCGGCCGAAGTTGCGGGTTTTGTATGGGGCGTGGGAGGCCAAGTCGGCTAACTTTCGGAATAACTGAGGGTTGGGTTTCGGCTGGGGTCGTTTCTGCCTAAGCGGAGTGTTGGGGCTCGAAGCCCCGGCACTCCGCAGCCCGGATTCGGTTTGGTTTGCGGTTTGGCGATGCGGACTCATTCGTTTGGCCTGGTTTGGGTCGCTTTATTTTCGATTTTATGGAGTGCGCGCATGGCTTCTAAGCCTATGAGGACAAGAGAGTTAGGTGCTGATTGAGGCTCGTTTGGTCTGGGTTCGCTTTTGCGTCCGCAGCCCGGATTCGGTTTGGTTTGCGGTTTGGCGATGCGGACTCATTCGTTTGGCCTGGTTTGGGTCGCTTTATTTTTGATTTCGTAGAATGCTCGCACGGCTTCTAAGGCTATGTGTACAAGAGAGTTAGGTGCTGATTGAGGCTCGTTTGGTCTGGGTTCGCTTTTGCGTCCGCAGCCCGGA
>JANXMS010000431.1 GCA_025354525.1 Acidobacteriota bacterium | reverse complement strand
TGGTCAATCGCGACGTCCACCATCACCGCCCCCGGCTTCATCAGTTTCATCATGTCCCGCCGCACCAACTTCGGCGCCGAAGCCCCAGGGATCAGTACCGCTCCAATCACCAGGTCCGCCAGCCGGATCGACTCCCGAATCGTATATAGGTTGGACGCCAGCGTGATCACCTGGCCGTTGTAGATGTCGTCCAACTCGCGCAGACGGTTCAGATTGCGATCGACAATCGTCACGTTCGCACCCAAACCCAGCGCCATCTTCGCCGCGTTATGGCCCACGATTCCGCCGCCCAAAATCAACACGTTGGCCGCCGCTACCCCCGGCACGCCGCCCAGCAAAATTCCGCGTCCGCCGTTCGGCGCTTCCAAATACTGCGCGCCTACCTGCACTGACATCCGGCCGGCCACCTCGCTCATCGGCGTCAGCAGCGGCAGTGACCCATCTCGCTCCCGGATCGTTTCGTACGCGATCGCGTTCACCTTCGCGTCGAGCAAAGCCTGGGTCAAATCCGGTAGAGGAGCCAAATGCAGATACGTAAAGAGAGTAAGTTCCGGCCGCAGAAAGCCATATTCCGAAGGTTGAGGTTCCTTCACTTTAACGACCAAGTCGGACTTTGTCCAGACCTCTTCGGCACCCGCTGCAATCGAGGCACCCGCCTCGGCGTATTCGCCATCCGGCAACGAACTGCCCCGTCCGGCGCCCGCCTGGACAATCACGGTATGTCCCGCCTCGCGCAGCGCCGTAACGCCTGCCGGAACGAGGCCCACGCGGGTTTCGTGGTCCTTCACCTCTTTTGCAACACCGATGATCATACCCCTAGCTTAGGGGGTCGAGATCGCGGTTGCCACTGACTTAACATCCCGCTTTAATCTAACGACCAAGTCGGAGTTTGTCCAGACCTCCCGCCTCGGCGTATTCGCCATCCGGCAGCGAACTGCCCCGTCCTGACGGTGTGTCCCGCCTCGCGCAGTGCCGTAACGAGGCCCACGCGAGTGTTGTGGTCCTTAAACCTCTTTCGCAACACCGATGATCATACCCCTACTTTAGGGGGCCGAGATCGCGGTTACCACTGACTTAACATCCCGCTTTAATCTAACGACCAAGTCGGAGTTTGTCCAGACCTCCCGCCTCGGAGTATTCGCCATCCGGCAGCGAACTGCCCCGTCCGGCGCCCGCCTGGACAATCACGGTATGTCCCAACTAGGCCCACGCGAGTTTTGTGGTCCTTACACCTCTTTCGCAACACCGATGATTATACCCCTACTTTAGGGGGTCGAGATCGCGGTTACCACTGACTTAACATCCCGCCTTAATCTAACGACCAAGTCGGAGTTTGTCCAGACCTCCCGCCTCGGAGTATTCGCCATCCGGCAGCGAACTGCCCCGTCCGGCGCCCGCCTGGACAATCACGGTATGTCCCGACTAGGCCCACGCGGGTTTCGAGGTCCTTCACCTCTTTCGCAACACCGATGATCATACCCCTACTTTAGGGGGTCGAGATCGCGGTTGCCCCTGACTTAACATCCCGCTTGGGCCCCAGACCCAAAGCAATTAAACTTAAGGAGGTAATCTTGCCGTTCGGCGGCAGGTTCTGATCTTTCTGAAACCGCTTCAACGCCTCAGCATTTTGTGGGCCCCAGCCCGTCGTCGGCTCGCCTTGCAAATAGCCCTTGGCCACCAGCGCCTGCTGGATTTCGGTGTACCGATCTCCCGTCGGCGATGCTTGGCCGTGGCTACGCCGTGCCACCACGACTGGCTGCGGAGACCGTCCACGACCCCGGACCACCGGAGTGCTGCGCTTGGCCTTGTTTCGCGAACTCGCAGCAGCATACCGCTGCTTTGGAGAGACCACCGCGGTCTTTTTCTTGGCGGGTGCCGCCTGCTTACTCGCCGGAGCAGCACCCACGGTTAGCCCAAAGGAGGCCATTGCCACCAACAGTAGTAACCAAGTCTTCATGAACCCACTATCATAGCAAGGTCTAATTGCCCTCGGGCAAGGTGCCCGCCGCAAAGAACGCCGTAAACGCCGGAGCCCCTTCGGCACCCGGTCGACGGCTCGGCGTCGGACGCATCACCCGGAACGCCACCGCATCGCCCGGCTTCAACGTCCCTTGGATCTTCCGCAGATCATTGGGCGAAGTCACCGGCTGGCGATTCACGCTGATCACGACGTCCCGCTCCTGAATGCCAATTTCAGCGGCAAAAGAGCCGGGCTCCACCTTCGTAATGTACACGCCACGGGCGTCACCAAGCTTCAGTGGTTCGCGCTCGGCATCCGACATTGGTCGAATCATCATCCCAAACTTCGCCGAGGTCCCTTCCACCTTCTCCGGGCTCGGGGTATCGGTCCGGTGACGGGCGAAGCGCGGGTCGTCCCTGAACACCTCTTCGCGGTCCATGACTGTGACTGTCAAGTCGAGCTTCTTTCCGGCCCGGTCGACGGTCAATTTCATCGAGCTATCGATCGGCATTTCACTAACCTTGGAGACGAGTTCTTCGCCGTCCTTGATGTTCTTGCCATTGATGGCGACGATGATGTCTTCGGCTTTGATACCGGCCTTATCAGCCGGTGCATCCTTGGTCACCGCACTGACCAGCACGCCGTTCGTAAAGCCAGCGGCCCTGAGCACTTCTGGCTTTTCGTTCCGGTTCCACGTTACTCCAATTGAGCCGCGCTTCACGCGACCGTATTGAATAATGCTGTTGTAAGACCGGACCATCTGGTTCGCCGGCAGGGCGAAGCCGATGCCTTGATAGCCTCCGCTTTGTGTCGCGATGGCGGTGTTAACGCCGATCACATCCCCGTTGATGTTCAGCAGCGGACCGCCGCTGTTGCCCGGGTTGATCGCCGCGTCAGTCTGAATGAAATGTTGGAACTGCTCGGCGCTGGGCAAGTCGCGGCCAGTGGCGCTGACGATGCCGGCGGTAACCGTCGCGGCTAGGCCGAACGGAGAGCCGATCGCCACCGCCCAGTCGCCCACCTGGACGCCGTCGGAGTTGGCAACCTTCACGGCCTGTAGTTGTCGTTTGGCGTCGATCTTGATCACCGCGATGTCGCTCTCAAAATCGGTGCCAATCACTTTCGCCTTATATTCAGTTGTGTCGCCCGAGAACTTCACCTTGATCGAATCGGCCTTTTCGACTACATGATAATTCGTTATGATGTAACCGTTCCGGTCGACGACGAACCCGGACCCTGTGGCTTCCCGAGGAGCCTGGCGTTCGCCGCCCCGCGGGACGACCTGTTCGGAGCCGGGGCCACGGAAGAAGCGGCGGAAGAGATCCATCCCTTCCTCCTCGCCACCCTCTTCGGCATCGGGGGCCGGACCGCCGCGGCGCCGGGCTTGCGCTTGGACCTTAGGCACGTAGTCGGTCGTGATGTTGACGACGGACGGTTCCATCATCTTCGCAATCTTTGTGAATTCGTTCGGTAACGCTGCTGCCGACGGAATGACGAGCGGAGTGGCATCGGGGGCCACGGCTTGTCCCTTGGCGGCCGTCGCCGAGGTGGACACGAGCGTACCAACCAGGATGACCAAAGCCGTCGAGAAAACCATAATCGTAGAGGAGAGCAGCTTCTGCTGCCGGATGTTCGCGAATAGTCTCATGCGGAAACCTTCCTAAGAGTTAACACTATCATTATACTTCCCTATAGATGTGCCGTTTTGGGGTTAGGTTTCAATTCAAAGAGCAGGACGCCAGCCAGAATCAGGGCGGCCCCGATTGCGGCCCTTCCGGTCAGGATTTCGCCGTTCCACCACCAAGCGACCAGCCAAGCGAAAACGGGTTCGAGCGCGAAGATTAGAGCAGCGCGGGTCGGCGTCGTATACTGCTGCGCCCAGGTTTGGACGACGAAGGCGAGGGCGGTAGCGAGTAGACCGCCGGCGACGATCGCCAGGATTACCGCCGGCCGCCAGCGTATCGCCGGGGTTTCGATGAACGGCAGGGCGACCCAGGCAAACGCCGCGGCGGCGGCCACTTGGAGGAAGCTAAGCGTTTCGTAAGGGATTCGAGGAGCAAAATGACCCAACATCACGATATGCACGGCGTAGACGGCGGCGCAGCCCAACGTCAGCGCGTCGCCCCGCTCGATGCTCAGCAATTCGCCCTGCGTGGAGAGCAGGCCCATGCCGGCGATCGCGATGAGCACCCCCAGAACCTCAGCCAGTCGAGTCTGCTGGCGATAGAGGAGCCAGCCCAACAAAGGAACCCCGACGATATAGCCGCTCGTCAAGAAGGCGTTTTTCGCCGCCGAGATCGATTGCAGGCCAACGGTTTGAAGAATGTAGCCCGCCATCAGCACGACCCCGAGGCCGACCCCGGCCCATTCGAAACGAAGCTTCCGGCGGAAAACCAGGCCGAGGACGACGGTGGCCAAGCTGAAGCGCAGGGCGAGGTAGAGCACGCTCGATACGTCGTCCAGGGCCGCCTTAGCCACGACGAACATCGCGCCCCAAATCAGCGCCATGGCCCCCAAGCTCAGATCGGCGTAGCGGCTCATTCGGCCAGGAGCAGCGAGAGCGTTAATAGAATCCGCTTGAGCCCGGAGTCCCGACCGTCAGGTCGAAACCACTCGCCCGGGGTATGAGCGCCGCCGCCGGTGCCGCCGGCCCCAATGGAGACGGCGGGGATGCCCATGCTCAGCGGGATGTTGGCGTCGGTGGAAGAGCAATCGATGCGGGAACGGATGCCAAGCCAGTCGTCGACCGCCGCGATGTAGCGAAGAATCGGCGCGCCAGCGGGGAGATGTCCACCGGGCCGCGAGCCGGTCTCTCGCATCTTTGCGGTGACCCGGGCAATGGTCGCCTGAGAATTTTCCATCTCGGTCGCTCTATTTACACATGTTTCGAGGAGTTCGGTGAGGACGTCGAGCCGCCCGGCCGACTCGGATCGGATGTCGAGTTTGGCCTTGGCGAAGTTCGGAATCGAGTTCACACTGACGCCGCCGTCGATGACCCCGAAGTTGAAAGAAGATTTAATGCCCTCAATGGGCTCGGGTTGATTTTCAGCGAAGAGCGTAATGACGCGGCTGAGCGCATGGACAGGATTGCCGACTCCGTAGTCGGACCAGCTATGGCCGCCGGGTCCGGCGAAGGAGACTTCAAAGCGCCGACTGGCGAGAGCTTGGCAGGTGACGTGGTCGGTGGAGGGGCCATCAAGAACGAGGTAGGACCGGATTTTGTTCGCTAGGGGCGACTGCCGGCAAAGGTAGCGCATGCCGCTCAAGTTGCCTTCGCCTTCCTCGCCGACGTTGGCGATGAAGACTGGCGCGGCGGTTACGCCTTCAAGATCGGGGATCTTTTTGAGTACCTGGACGATGGCGAGGAGGCCGGCCAAGCCAGCACCGTTGTCCGAGACGCCGGGGCCGTAGAAACTGCCGTCGGGGCGGGTAGAAACTTCTTCGGGAGTGCGGGGAGAAAGAACGGTGTCGAGATGGGCAGTGACCGCGACGTAGGGGCCGGAGTCGTTTGGGGCGAGGAACGCGACGACGTTGCCGGCGGGATCGATGGACGCTTCGCAGCCGAGGGCACGAAACTGCTGGAGGAACCATTCGGCTCGTTTCTGTTCAAAAAACGTCGGAGAGGGGATGCGGCAGAGAGCGAGATGCTTTTCGTTGACCCACTGTTTGTCCTTGCTGAGCAGGAGAAGGCCTTCTTTGATGCCGCGCGAGGACGCCAGTGCGGAGATTGTCGAAGGCATAAATTCGAGTGTAACAGGCTGCCTTTCCGGGTTCCGGATGCGGGCCACCTGCGGAGGGCTCAGCCCAGGACGCCGTCGCCTCTGGCGTTGAAGGGAAGCCAGACTTTGGCATAGTCGATGACGAAGAAGAGCAGAGACGTTCGGCCACGACTTCGAATCGGCCGTCGTGGAGGCGGAGGCTATGGGGCGTGAAGCGACTTAGATCGGTTTGTAAACGGGTGCCTTTAGTTTCTGACTGCCCGGTCGAATCTCAATACTCGTCATTTAATAAACATTCTGATGCTATTGTGTTTTAGAACAGAAGAGCTTTAGGATGTCGCGAACCATTGCCCAGTTGCCTGCGGGAAGTCGAATCACAGACTACATCAGTTTGGGTGTGGTGGCGAAGACTTTTCCCCTGGAAAG
>JANXMS010000405.1 GCA_025354525.1 Acidobacteriota bacterium | reverse complement strand
AGCGTTGCCCTATCCTCCACTCAGGTGGAAAACAGTTTACCTAATCGTGACCAACTGTGTCATCCTGGTCTCGGTAATCAGCCCCTCGATACACTTAAGACTCACTTACTTTCGTGTCTAGCCAATGGGGTCCACCTCAACTTACACAGCCGCTATTTTGAAGGACCTGCAATGAGCGACGCTTTACCCCCAGCAAGCAACGAAGCCGAACCAAAGCTGAATCCATCCGTACAGCGGATGGCAGTTGTTTCTGCGGAGAGTGAAACGCCGGAGGTTGTGGGACAAACCCCACTTGCTGCGCCAGTACGGGACGATAGCACCGCCATGGATGAAGCAGCTAAGCAGGAGTTTCTCTGGCATGCTCACCAGTACCTCAATGAGTATGCGAAATTTGGCGATACCAAGGCGGCATTTGGCGGGACCATATCGGCCGCACTTCTTGGAGCGCTGTATAGCGCAAAAGCGCATGTCCCATTGGTGCAGATGAAGGTGGATCAATGGCCAGCATCGACATGGATAGCGTCGGCAGGGGCCGCGTTCCTTTTGGCATCCGTCGCTTTCGCAATTTCGACGATCCTGCCCCGGCTTCGCAGTACGCAGTCGAAGGGCTTTATCTACTGGGGCAGCATTTCCAAGCACGGGAGCCTTGAACTATTGCAAACGTCGTTTCACTCGCAATCCGCCAGAACGCTCAACGATCATCTTCTGCATCATGTTTTTGATATTTCATCGAAGGTCTGCGTGCCGAAATACAGGTCCATCTCGCTTTGTATTTGGGCGCTGTGCATCGGTGGATTTTTGGCCGCTGCTGCTCTGATCGTTCAAGATGTTCCCCAGAACCCAGTTCAGGCACCGCCCCCAATAATGGGACCTGCCAGCAGTCCTTCAACGGCGAAATGATTGCGCCAAGAATTCATCGCGCCGGCATTGCCCGGCCCGAGCAAATTCACAAACTCAAATCAAATTTTTTTCCTGCTTTGCCACCGGCGACGCGAAGGCCGCTTTTTCTTCCGCCAATCCTTTTCTGTCGCGCCCTTGCCCCAGTTGCAGGAGGCGCAGAGCGTTTGCAGGTTGCGGGCGTGGAGCCGCAAATCCCACCGTCGTTGGAGGGGCTTAATGTGGTCGACATTCATGCGGGCTCCGTCGCGGGGCGAGACCCCGCAGGCTGCGCAGCGGCAGGAGCGCGCGAGCTGTTCATAGCGGGCACGTTTCCATTCTGGCGAGCGGTAGAACGCACGGATCTCATCGCGCGTCGGCCATCGCTTAGCGATGCGCCGCTCCACGGGCTTCAGGGCGATATCGAGCCTCGGGGGACACCCAAAACCGGCCATTAGGGGACGTCTGAAAACCGGCCATTAAATAGGGCGGAAACAGGGCAAAGCGAGAGAGCGAAGGACTACCTTCGGCTCTCATGAGCAATGTCTTGAGCGAAGAACAAAAGCAACAGATAATCGCACTGGGCCGCTTGGGCTGGTCGATGCGGCGAATCGAGCGCGAAAGCGGTATTCACCGCGACACCGCTGCGCGATACTTGCGCGAAGCCGGTATCGCGCTAAAGAAGCCTGGCCGGCCGGGCAAAGAAACGGCAAAACCAGCCATTTCCGCTGCGGAGGTGACCCTTGACTCCGCACCCGCCGGTTCAAAACCGGCCATTACGGTGACCCCCGACTCCGGCGTAGCAAAACCGTCCAGTCCCAGCACCTGCGAGCCGTTCCGCGAAATCATCGAAGAAGCCATCAGCCGCGGCCGAAACGCGAAAGGGATCTGGCAGGACCTAGTCGACGATCACGGTTTTACCGGCAGCTACCAAAGCGTCAAACGCTTCGTGCGCCGCCAGGCGGGCCCGCTCACTCCGGACGCCCGCGCCATCATCATCACCCCGCCCGGCGAAGAAGCACAGGTGGATTACGGCACCGGCCCGCTGGTCCGCGATCCGGCTACCGGCAAGTACCGCCGCACGCGCCTATTCGTTCTCACGCTTGGCTATAGCCGTAAATGCGTGCGCCTGCTTTGCTTTCAATCCAGCGCCCGCATCTGGTGCGAACTCCACGAAAAGGCCTTCCGCCGACTCGGAGGTGCGCCCAAAGTCCTAGTGCTCGACAACCTCGGCGAAGGCGTTCTCAAACCAGACTTTTACGATCCGGCTATCAATCCGGTTTATCGGGACGTGCTGGCTCACTATGGCGCCTGCGCGCTGCCTTGCCGCGTCAACGACCCGGACCGAAAAGGAAAAGTGGAGCGCGGCGTCGGCCATGCCCAGCAGACACCGCTAAAAGGCCAGAGTTATGAAACTCTGGAAGCGGCGCAAGCCTATCTGGATCGTTGGGAAGAGAACTGGGCCGACACGCGCATTCACGGTACGACTAAGCGGCAAGTCGCCGCCATGTTTGCCGAGGAAAAACCAGCCTTGCAGCCATTGCCGCTGGAGCCGTTCCGGTATTATCAATTCGGCGAGCGGCGTGTCCATTTAGATAGCTGCGTGGAAGTCGAAGCGGCGTACTACAGCACGCCGCCACGTTGGATTGGACGTACGGTTCAGGTGCAGTGGGACGAGCGGTTTGTACGCTTGCTCGATCCCGGCAACGGCCAGCTACTGCGCGAACATATGCGCCAAACGCGCGGCGCCCATCGCATTGACGAGGCCGACCGGTCCAAACGGACGCCGCTTTCGGTCGAACTGCTGCTGGTCCGCACACGAAAAGCCGGGCCGTCGATTGGTGCGTTCTGCCAGACGCTGTCCAATAACGGCGGCCAAGTCGCCATTCGGCGTATACAAGGCGTGCTGGCCATGGCCAAGCGCTACGGCGTCGCCGCCACCGAGGAAGCCTGCAAAATGGCGCTGGAAATGGGTGTGCCGCAATACCCGTTCGTGCGCCGGTATCTGGAAAAACACGGGTCGCTGCTGAAGGCCTTAAAGCAAGCCGACCCCATCATCCGCCAACTGGATCTATACCGCGATGTGATTGCGGAACGAACAAAGGAGAACCCCGATGAACCTGATTGAACTCGAACGGTCGCTGCGACAGCTGCGGCTGGGCGGCATGGCCGCTGTGCTGGAAACGCGACTGCGCCAGGCGCAGGTGGACGCCATGCCGCCCATCGACCTGCTTTCCTGTCTGGTCTCTGACGAACTGACACGGCGCAGCGATCGGCTGCTGGAGCGGCGCCAGAAGGAGGCTGGGTTTCGCGATGCGCAAAGAACGCTCGATAATTTCGACTTTACCTTCAACCCCAAGATGAACCGGAGTCTGGTCTTTGATCTGGCTACGGCCGGCTTCATCGGCCGACGCGAAGACGCCCTGTTTCTTGGGCCCGGCGGGACGGGGAAGAGCCACCTGGCCCAAGCGATCGGATGGGCGGCGATCCAGCAAGGCTACCAGGTGCTGTATCGGGAGACGCATGTGCTACTGGACGAACTGGCCGAATCGGTAGTGGAGGGGACGCGGCGCGAGTATATGGAGCGGGTGGCGACGGTACCGCTACTGATCATTGACGATTTCGGCATGCGGAAACTCCCTCACACCGCGGCCGAGGACTTATTGGAGATTGTGATGCGCCGCTATGAACGGGCGAGCACTCTGCTGACCTCGAATCGGCCGGTGGAAGACTGGGGCCGGCTGCTGGGCGATGTGGCGGCGGTGAGCGCGATGCTGGACCGCCTGCTGCATCACGGACATGTACTCAAGTGTGGTCCCCGCAGTTTCCGGACCAAGTCCGCGGCGTCGACCGCAGAAGCCAAAGAGAAAGGCGCATGAGGAAGAACGCTCTTTTTCAACATGGGGACCAGTCCCCAAACCCCTGGGATTTAGCGCATTCGGGCCAGAACGCCAAGCAGGGGCGGCAAGCCGCCCCTGCTGTTCCAGCACCGCAAGCGGCGCTCAGGTTCCATCCCTGGAGTGCCTTGTCCTCCGTCGCGGCATCGTCAGTATAACGCCGCCGCGGGAATCCTCGGCTAACTCCATGTCGCTTTTTTATTGCCGGACATCCTCCTGGCACGGTATAAATCGAGAGACCCTGGCCGCCCGGAAATGGCCGGTTTTGAAGTGACCTTTAATGGCCGGTTTTGAGGTGTCCCCCGAGGATCGAGAACTTCTGACAGCATTCGCGCACCCTACAGACGCTTTAGGGTTATGTCAACTTATGCGCTACATGTATACATGTCTACTCGAAAGCATGCATTGCATCCCTGGCTCATGCAAGCTGGGCTTTGCAAACGGTGCATTGGTAGAAACGCGAATTCATCCGTGCGGCCCTAAACTTCTTTCCTTTGGAGTCATAGCAGGCGGGGCAAAAAAGCCCTTCTTCGCCTTCAAATTTATAACAGCCAAATTTGAGCGTCGGCTTCTCTCTGGGCAGGGAGAGCTGTTTCAATTCACGATTTTCCTTCAGTACGGCTTCATATTGCTCTTGCATGGTCAGCAACTGCTGTCGAGCATTCAATAGAGACCCCTGAAGGTCTGCGATCTTACTATTCAGTTCAACTCGAATTTTCGAGTCCTTGATCGTCGAAACAAGATCGGTAAGAGCTTTGATCCCGGTGAGCGCAGGGCCGATGCTGTTGATGATATTGAGATCCATAGATATCACCCGCAGCTCAAAGTTTTATTGATCTGTGCGGCTAGAGCATCGTAAGTCGATGCTCGAAAAAAAGCCTGTTGCTGTTGGGGCGCAATGAACTTTGTGCGGCCCGAGGAATCCATCCAGACCGGCACTACGTTACCGGCCAGATCAGCCTGTGCGGCGCAAACTTGCAATGCATTGTGAATGCTGTGTTTGTCGGCCTCAGGCTTGAGATCAAATTGCTCGTTTAGGAAAACGACTATGACATTCACGCGCTGACCGCCGGTGCCAGGCAGGTTCAGATGCGCAATCTGGAAGGATTCCATCGTGGTGCTCCTCAAAACAAGTGGATTGACTCGCGCCCACCATTACGTTGCCCGAGAGCGCGAACAGAAGGCGAAAACGATATAATAACAAAAGAGGCAGGTTATGTTTTGGCCTCACTCTGAGAAGGGAGGTATAAAAATCATGGCGAAGACAGAAAAAACATCCGCGAAGGTCGCTTCCAAAGCGTCCAAGCTCCTCAGCAATCCGAACACGCCCAAGAGCGTGAAATCCGTCGCCGCGTCTGCACTGACGCAAGCGGCCAACCGCAAAAAGTAGTTTGATCTCAGAGCTGGCTCCGCCGTTCGACCACATCATTTCAGTGGGAGGCGCAAGGCAGCCCAAAAATTACGGCTTCGTGTGATTGCGATAAGCAGTGACAAGATCTTTCGGTAGAAAAACGTACTTCAGGACTTCATCAACAATCTGCGGATTGAGATAGAGCGGTGCATTGCTCGCCGTAAACCAACCTGTCAGCTTAACCTTCCTTCTTACACGCCTCCCGAAGAAACCGTTCTGCCAGAGCAACGCCTCGCGTGCCGGATGTTTGGGGGTGTCGATGATTTTCTCAAGCTGTCCGCCGGGCAATAGTATCTTCGGGGCCGGGCGACCTTCAATCAGCGCGACTTGGCGCGGCGCGGGCGCTAGCGTGCAGAATCGCCGCAGCTCCCACACCACGCGGTCCAGACGCACAAGGTCATGACCGTGAGCCACGTTTGATATTTCGAGGTAACGGAATTGTCCGTACTGATCGAGGTAGGTTATGAATTCCTCTGATGGCTTAACCAGGCCAAGCGTCAGCATGCCGGAATTTGCGATTGCCGTCAGCCCCGCGCCCAGATCATGGCGCATTCTCTTCGCCGGAATGCGGTGCAGGAGGAGAATGCATTTCAGGTATTTTTCTATGGCCTGCTGGCTTGCCCAGAGATACTGCACGACGAGTTGAGATCTGCACGCAAGCCGCGCGGCGATGTAGTCTCCATCGGCGATGTCGCGGAATGAGCGGATGGCGAAATCGTTCACGAGCTTGTCTGTCGGGATGCTCATATAGAAATCCGCTCCACGATGTTGCGCGTGACGCGCTTCTTTCTGCGGTCATAGATGCGCGTCGTTGTCGGGCTGGAATGCCCGGCCAGGTACTGCACATCTTCTAACGGCACGTTCTGGTTTAAAAGATCCGTGACGACCGTCACACGGAAAGAATGCGGGCTGAACAGCTCGGGCAGACCGGCATCGCTCAAGCGCCGCTTCATCATCTGGCGCATCGAGTGCGCCCCGTAATCCTCCTTCGTCAGGGCTTTTGTCTTGTCGCCCGCGCGGAAGAGGGGTGAGGCTTTGGACTCTTCGCCGATGCCTGCACTAGCGATGTATTCATTGATCCAGCCTTCCAGATCATGCCGGACGGGAATCTCCCGGTCCTTGCCGCCCTTTTCGCGGAAGCGCAAGCTCCGCTGTTCGCCCGTGTTGCGATAGTCCGAGAGCCGCAGCTTTGCGACCGCCCCGACGCGGGCCCCGGTATAAGCGAGGACGCCCAGCACCGCGCGATCGCGCAGGCCCATCGCGGTCGAGATGTCGATGGAGCGGAAGAGCTTCCTGGCCTGTTCGATCCCCAGCTCTGCCGTCTTGCCTTCCGTGGCGCTGTACTTGACCCCGCGCACCGACGCGAAGGAATTGAGCGGCACAACGTGGCGCGTCACCATGGCGTCGAAGAAATGCCGCAGCGCGGCGAGCGCCTGGTTCTTCGTGGTGGCGGAGCCTTCCAAATGGCTGATGTAATCACCGGCAATGCCGGGCGTGATCTGGCGCAGCTCAAGGCCGTTTGTTTCGCACCAGCTCAAGAGCCGACCGACGATCCGCGTGTAGGCGCGGCGCGTGTGCTCATTGTTGATCGTCGCCTTGAAAAACTCGTCATAGGCGAAGCGGGCGTTTCCGCCCGAGCGCTCGATGATGGCCGGAACGGCCCCGGCATCCTTTATTAGCGTTAGCTCATTTGCCATTTTTGAGGCGACCTCCCTGCCCGCCGGATTGATAGACGATAACATACTTTATCGTCTATCAAATAATCTTTACCGGGCGAGGGCGTCGATTTGTCAATTTCAGAATTAAGTGGCGCACTTGCGTCAACATTATTTCGCATGGATGCTTCTTCGCTGACGGCAGCGTCCGGGCAAGAAGCCTGTTGACAGTCGCGGGGTGAATCTTGAACAGCCGTGCTGCGTCGGCGGCTGTTTTGTCGCCTTTGAAACCATCTTTCGGATTCAGCCTGCTGTTGAGTCGTCAGCTTCGGACGGCGTCCGCCGATGCGCCGGGCGGCCTCCAATTCGGCCTTGGTTCGCGCTTTGAGCATAGCGGCAAACGCGTCGACTATCCGCATACATTATCAGTGTCCGGAAAAGAGTCCTTGACCGCGGTTGCGTTCAAATTGTCAGTCGTCGGTCAACGAGATCATTTCGCATCGTCTGTCGAAGCGGCAGCAGATGCTGGAACCGGCACATGGCTCCCGAATTTCTGCGAGGTCGGTTCCATGTCTTGAACGATACGATCGAGAACGCCTTCCAGCCAACGCATACTGGCTTCCACCCCGAACGGAACTCGCAGCCTGTCGCGATCCTCAATGGTTAGAGCGCCTGCCCACGCGATTGATCACTCCCGGCAACCATGAGTTCCTCCCCCCTGTGGAACCAAGTGGGATGGTCTAACGCTTACAATTGTGCGGACATTTCACATCCTAACGACATCGTGGCAAATGAGATATTGACACGCTCGATGAGCCGCAATAGACTCAAAAGCATCCCAAATGAGCAACGTGGCGAGACAGTGTGTAACAGCCCTTCCATCTGAAGAGGTTCTCGTGAGGGCCGTCCAATACTTCTCTACGGAGAATTGGAGGCCAGTCAGCCAGTCAGCCCGAGTTGCGACTTTTCAGGGCAAGCCGCCGATACCTTGGTTTATGTTATTGCTGACAGTCCTTGCGTTTTTGGCATGTATTGTCCCTGGTATTTTCATGTACGTTTTGGTAATCCGGAAGGTGTACCGGTTTCATAACCTGGTCATAACCGCAAACCCATCGATGATGATCAATGGTACTCGGCGGACTTGCCGGATCGGATTCCGCTACCCGGCTCCACCGACGAGCATCGGCGGGGCATCAGGAATGACAATTCGGAGTGTAGCAAAGGTCGGGGGAGGTGAGGAGAGCGCCAGGAAGCCGGGGGTCTGACGCGGAATGGCCTGTGAAATCAACGTCGATTGCCGGCTGCCGAACAGCCCCCTTCGTCGGAAACCCAATGTTTTGATCGGGCAAAAGCCGAGGTCAACGGATCTCGGCCTTTTGGAATCATACACTTCGTGTACTGACCCCCGGCTTCCTGGCGCTCTCACTTTTGTCGTACCCTCGCGCTTTTGCTTGGGCCTAAATGCCCCTTCAGAGCGTGGGGCTACAGCTTAATGCCACATACTTTTTCATCTCGCAGCCTGGCCCGTCGTAAATGTTCGAACTCCGGCAGGACGGTGAAAGGTTCAATCCGTTCCGGCATCTCTTCGCCGAGCAGGTGAATTGCCTCGACGGCTCCATTGCCAAGGGAACGGGCAGCTTGCTCCAAATGGTAGATCTTCTCCGGCAGTAGTCCCATCAAACGGGCACACGTGAAATCAGCCGCCACCGGATCATCGGAGAGAACGATCTTGTTCAGCGCGCGGCCTGTTCCGTGCAGCGGGCCGTTGCCCTCCATCGCCACGATGCCATCGGCGATCACAAAGTGCGGTCGCATGGTGGAACAGATATCGAGGATGCTCCTCTCGATCCCGTGCCAGTGCAGCACGTTCTTGGGCCAGCCGTAGACCGCGCCGGGAATGATGCCAAACATGTTCTTCATTGACAATGTCACGCCCGCCCAGTGATGCGTTTTGACCTTTGGCATGGAAACCACAACGTCGGCGCTGACTACGGATTGGGGAAGCCACAAGGCACCTAAACTCGTGTAGGAGCTTCTTGTCTTCATCTGCACAAGATCATCCCGGTTCAAATCGACAAAGGCTAGGCTTCGGTCCTTCATCTGTCGTTCAAGATCGCTTTCGGCCACTACCAGTTGCGTGTCCCTTTGATGCCCGGGACCTTCCCCCACGATCACCTTCCCTGCCCCCAAACGAAGGAACGCCGCCGCCGCCGCGCCGACCAGCCATGGATTCGTGTTGATCTCAACGCCGGGGATGTACTCGACAAGGTTTGGTTTCAATAGGACGGTTTTCCCCCGGAGCTGAAGGTCAAAGAGCCTCAATCCTTCGTAGACGATCCCATCGAGCTTGTCGGAATAGGCGGCAGCCGTGAGGATCGCTACCCTGGACCGCGCCGGCCTTTGGTTACTTGCCAGCCAACTTGGCGGCGCCTGGGTTTTCAGAAGAACAGCCCCGCCGGCGAGGCCAGCGGCGGCCCCTGCAAACCTGCGCCGGTTCATTGCTTCTCCTCGAATGGATTCCGATCATTGGCCAAGGCATCCAGAGCAAGTGCGCACACGGCCAGTGTCGCGTTGTCGGCGATGCGCTCGGGCGTGCCCATCAATCGTTCGAGTTCCCCTCCTCGCCTGGCAAGCTCCCTGGAAATGTGCCGGTATCGGCGCCATGCGTGCAGAGCCAAGATCGCCCAAGCCAAGCTGGAAGCCCCCAAACAGTCACGGGTCCTGGCAACGAGTTGATCCAGCGATTGCGTGATCAGGACTTCGTTCCGCTCGCGTTTCTGGAGGGCCAGCAAAGCGATCGCGGTGGCATCGATGTGCGGCTCTAAAGCAACGCCAAAAACCCGGGAGTTGCCGGCGTTCCATCCGCCTCCGGGACACGTCCGATCGACCAGCATCTCCGATCCGATACGCATTCGATTCTCGGCCTCCGGCCCAGTCAGTCCTTGCTGCCGCCCCAGGCGGAGTGCGATCACGGCGAACGCCGTCGGGATCACCCAACTTGCCGTTCCGGGAACCCAGCTCCATCCGAACTTGTCGGGATTGAAGGCGGCCTGGGTATCTGCGAGCTTGAACTTCCACCGCCAGAGCCAATGGCTCTCGATGCCGCGGGAGGCGCAGAGCCATTGCAGTGCCCGCGGTAGGCCAGGATCGGCGGGATGCGTCCGCAATAGAGCGATTATCGCCAAACTCGTCGCCCAGCCGCCGGGAAGCTCCGCGCCTGCTCCAGGGTAAACCGGTGGCCATCCCCCGTCCGCATTCTGTGTCCGAGCCAAAACGTCAGGGCGGCCGGAGTACGCGAGAATCGCCAGTGCCGTCGGCTCGGTCGCAAGTTGTCGGCCTCCCATCGTGTATGGCCAGCCTCCTGCTTCGAGGGCCCGTTCCATTAGCAGTTGCCGAAGCCGGAAAGGAGTGTGATTCTGCATAGATCAGTTGTAGGGCAGCTTGATCGATTCTCAAAACGAGTTTGCCGCGACAAGTTAGATCTAGCCGCTGCAACTCGCTTTGAAATTCCGCTGATCCGCCTTATGCTTCTCACGTGGTAGAAACTGCGGCGGAAAGCATCGGACAATGGCAAATAGTGACGGAGGTTGTCTCCGGCCCGGACGGCAGCCTCTGTACTCTTTCAAACGGAGCATCGATTCCGGTATCGCCGATGCTCGGCTCGCGCCTGCGGCCGAATGATCGGCTCATCGTTCTGGCAGCCGATCCGAACGACCCGGCACCGGACGTTCTCGTCGAGCGCCCCGCGCTCCGGCAGTTCCCTCAACTTCTTCTCGCCACCATCGGCTACGCCGCTCAGCCGAAAGAGGGTGCCGATGGATTTTTCGTCCGGGTCGAATTACCTCGCTCGATCAGTCCCAAAAGCCTCTTTCTTCCGGCCGAGGCTATTCGAGAGTACTTCTACCTTTTGGGCGAGCCTGATTCTCCGCAAGAGTCTCTTTACGAATTTCTCCGGACATCGGAGACGGCCACTCCCGCTGACCTGCGCCTCGCCTGGCGGCTTCGGTCTGTGGAATTGGGGATGGCTGCCGCCGATCGGCCCGTCTGGAATCGGGCAGAACGCGCATTCAACATCCTGGCGCATCCGGATCTCCGCAATTGTTACGACCACATGCGGAAAGACGAAGACGCTCCTCCTCTTTTCCCTTATGGCGGCTTTGGCTCTATTCTGGCCGAGGGTCATCTATCCGAAGATGGACAGGCCTTCTTCGCGCAGCGCATCCTGGCGTACAAGCCGAAGATGACCGCCCGGAAGCTCTCTCTGCTCTACCGGCGGTGCGAATTCTTCCATGATCGCGTCGTTTGCCGGGATCCCCGGCGAAAAATCGAAGTCTGGCTCGATGCCGGCCTCCTACCGGGACTCCACTGGGACCTGACTTGGAACAACTGGAAGCATTGGCTCAAGAGCCGTCTGGATGTAGAGGCCACGCTTGTATCGGCTGGGAAATACCGGCTGACAAAGGGCGAATGGATTCTCCGCAAGTGGTCCACAGCGCTGCCGTCCCGGCTCCGCGTCAGCCTGCCCGAAGGTCTGGTCGCCGATATAGCCCGGGCTCGCGCTCTGCATTCCCTGCTCGGGGAACACGCCGACTTGGTGCGTCATGCCTGCGCGCAGATCGAGAAACATCCGGTCGAACACACGACGGTACAGAAGTGGTTTGACGATCTCGGCGTTTCGACCGGCCTCAAGCCCCACTATGTGAACTGGTTGCCCGACTACGAGCCGTACTATTTCGAGCAGTTGCGCAAGCGGAGCCGGACTTGGTTCCTCTACCGGAATGAATACCTCTTCGTCTGGCCACAGGTATTAATCGCCGAAATCCCCGAACTGGGTCACGCCACGTACCTGTTTTCCCGTCCGGCGCAGTTGGACGAGTTCATGCACAGTTATGCGGGCATCGATCGGGACGATGTGCGGCACAACCGGAATGATGTGGCCACTCGGCTGGGATTTATCGGGCGCGTGGTCCGCGGCCGCCGCAAACAACGCTGGCTCAACGATGTCTTGAAGCGAGCTGGCGAGAAAGCCGATTACGTGGAGTCCTTTGCATGAACACCCTACTTTCCCCCATGGACCGTGTCGTGTCCATGGATGAAATCGATGACTACTTCGAGACGCGGGGCCGATGGAACGGCAAGCGCTTCGAGCTTGCCTCGACTCCCGCCAAAAAGCTCGTCCTTTGGCGATCCCTCGCCGCAAGATGGCTGATGGGCACCGGGTGGGTGATCCTGGCGGCGCTGGCGGCTCCGCCGGTCAGCATCGCCTTGATACTGGGAATATCTGTGGTTGCCCACGCGCTTCCCTCGCACTATCCCGACTGGATCCGGCGTGTCGTCGCCGAGCATGGCCGATCCGCGGACGAGATCACAGTGCCAAGCCTCGCGTTGCTATTCGTTCCGCTGGTTTGTTGGAGTACAGCCCTTCTGCTGCGCCCGCGCTCCCAGCGCATTCGTATTGAACAAGCGGATGCCTCGGACACCGGCCGAATCTCATTCGTCGAACCTCTGATTGCCGATGGTCTGCTCGGTTCGCCGGAAGCCTTGCTCTACCCCGATGCCGGCGAGCATGGACCCGAACCGTTTTGTGTTCCACTTCTAACGGTTGCCGAAGAACTGCCGACGAGTTCGGCCCCGAACGAGCGCCACCTGATTCGCGCTTCCGCGCAGTGCCTGTTGATCGAAGGCGCCTACCAAACGACGGTAGACGTCGGCTTACTCCAATTCCGCAACCGCAGCGTCTCGTTCGTGATGACCGACTTTGCCAGGAAACGGACCCGCGAAACTCTTGCCGAAATCCGACGCTTGCAAAGCGCCAACTAACACCCTGAAAGGACATCAATCATGACCACCCAAATCGGACCACTATCTGAAGAGACCAAAGAAGAAATCATCGCGACCCAGCCCAATGGAATCTGGCTCGTGCTGGCGGAAGAGTACCCGCGTGAAGGCGACACCGCCGAAGATCTCTTATCCGCTGACAGCGCCAATTCTCCAACAGGTCTTCACACGTAGCCCCACCGCTTCATCCGGCCCGCCGCCTCAGTTTCCGCCAGCCAACCGGATCGATCATCAATGGCTGCACGTTCTGACGCCCGATGCTTACAAACGCTCCGTGATGATGGTCAAGGCCTCCGTAACGGAACAACCGCGCGAGCATCGCCAGCGCGTGGCTGGCTAGCGTTTGATTGACGAATGGCTCTTGCCTAGACAGCGATTCCAGAGCGCTGCAACTCGGAACGGCATCGTCATCGAGAGACGGATTCACGATCTCCGGAAACAACTCGGCAACCGTGCGCAAGCGCTCAGCCTTCCGAGGATTGCGGGAATTCAGGGGTTGCCCTAAGACAAACTGGCCTCCGTCCGCGTTGTTGCCGAGGTCCAGGTAGTACGAGACCCGGCTCCGCAAACCGGTGACTCGCTTCTCTATCTCCGCTCGAGCGGATCGCGTATCGACGCACCCGATGACAAGGTCAAACTCCCAAAGCCGGTGCTCATCGCGCAGACGCTCTGGAACCGATTCCCAGCGGAGATCCCAGAACAGGTTAATCCGCGAAACGAGTACTGTCGCTTTCGGTAGCCCGACCTCCGAGCGCCCGAATGGTTGCCGGACGCAGTTGCTTTCGGATACAACGTCCCCATCAATGAGAGTGACATCAAGCCCTCCCGGATGCCCGGCGAGCAGCATCGCCTGGTGAATATAGGGGAGCCCCATGGCGACGACACTGCCATTACCGCCGGTCCCAATTACGGCGACCTTGACTGTGCGAGCGAGGAGATGCGGAGTCAGGAAGTGTTTCATTTCGGAAGAATCCTTTTTGGGCGAAGTCTCTGGATAGAGGGCCGGCAGCGTCGGTGCATGGGCAGGCAGTAGCATAGAGCTATGAGCAGGCTGCGGAACCAACATCATTCCGGGAGTCCCCTTGGGTTGTCCGGCGATGCCGAACCCTTCGTGCAGCACGCTCTTGAAGCCTTCGGGTCCGAAGAGAAGGCATGGCGCTGGCTGGAGCGCGCCAATCCCTTATTCGACGGAAACACGCCGATCGAGAACCTGCGCACGGACCGCTCCCGTTATGAGCTTGTTGAAGAACGCACGAAGATCGAGCCCGGTGATTTCGGCTCGGCCGCCAGCAGGATGAAAAACTGCCTGACTATGAGGCGAAGCGAACCGGCGGCAGGTGGAACCGGAAAGGAATTCCGGCGCCACCCCGCTCAACGGCGAGCAGACTTCACTTAACCAGCAATCCCATTCCCCGAATTACTGCCGACGGTCCATTTCGGGATTCGCACTAAGCATCCCGCTCGGCGAATGCCTGCAGCGTCTGGCGGGCGGCGGCGAGTTGCTCGACCGGGAAACTCCGCTTCCCCGCGACTTCCCTCCACAGTGCGGCAACGCCGCCTTTGTGCCGGCACATTCGCCCGCCGCCCCACAGATGCGTAAACTCACTGCTGAAGAACGCCTCTTCCCAGCCGTCCATTGCTTCGACAAATGGTCCTTCCGGAGATCGCATACTGCCTTGGCAGATCAACGAGAGCAGCAGCAAGTCGGGGGTCAAGCCGCCTTCCGCTCTGGCCCTGAGGGTTGAGCAACCGGGCGGAACTTCGGGTACCAGCGCCGAAACACATTATCCAGTTCGTTGTTGAGAACCTTCGTCCGCGTCTGCAGTAGCAGGTGCGCTCCTTTCAGCGTCCAGCTCATTTGCTGCTTCTTGACAAACCGGCGGCTTACCACCTGGTTGATGGTCGATTCCACAAACGCCGTGCTGATCCGTTCTCCCTGCCGGTACAGCTCCCCATAGTTGGGGATCGATCCGCGGTTGTTCCGTATGTAAGTCCGCAATTCTGAAATTCCCGCTGCCAGCTTCTCCGCAGCAGCCGAGCATCTACTGATCAGATCCAAATCCATAAAGAGGCTGTCGATGCGATCCAGCACTTCGTCCACGTTGCCGTGCCACAGCAGATGCTTGATGCTGTCGATCTGTTTCGACGTCGCCGAGCCGTCGTCCGGCCGCTCCGCCTGCAGCGCCTTGGTCTGTTGACGCAGCACTGTAAGCCGCATAGTGATGTGAAACCAGTCAATGATGTGTGCGCCGTTGGGGTGCAGATACTCCTGCACCTGCCGCACGTCCTCACCGCCGTCGGACATGAAGACCACCTGCTGGTTCTCCTGCATCCCTTGTGACCTCATCACTTCCCAGATCCGTTGCCGCGGCTTCTGGTCATAAGTCTGCACGAAGCCAAAGCACTTCGTCGGCGGAACCAGATCTTCTTCCGCCCTCCGGAAGGCAACCACGCTTCTTCCTGCAATCACCTCGAAATGACCTTGCTTATGAGCCGCACGCACGTAGCCGCCATCAATGCCTACTGTCATCGGACCGTCCGGCAAGGGAAGTTCAGCGATTGCATCCAGCGGCGAGAAACTACGGGGTTGCCGTTCCTCTCCCAACTCCTTCTCCATACGTTCGGCCACGGCTTGGAGGTGCTCCCGGATGGTTTCATGATTGGTGGTCTCTCCCACCGGCAGCACCTCCTTCATCAAATTCGCC
>JANXMS010000401.1 GCA_025354525.1 Acidobacteriota bacterium | reverse complement strand
AGCGTTGCCCTATCCTCCACTCAGGTGGAAAACAGTTTACCTAATCGTGACCAACTGTGTCATCCTGGTCTCGGTAATCAGCCCCTCGATACACTTAAGACTCACTTACTTTCGTGTCTAGCCAATGGGGTCCACCTCAATCCCCGCCGAGAGATCGCCCAATTCGTCCCGCCGGTCGTGCGCCAACTCGACGTCGAACCTCCCTTCCGCCAACTGCTGAGTTGCTTTTGCCAAGCCCGCAACCGAACGCGTGATCCCGCTGAGCAAGGGCCACCAACAAAGGGCCGACAGCCCCAACGCTCCCAGCAGAGCCGACAAAAATGGCGTAATGTCAGGGAAAAAGGGGAAGGCGAGCCACGACGGAGCCGTCATCAACAGCGTGCCGCGCCGGGGAGGGCGCTCTCGATCCCCGATCGGCATCCGCACCCCTATCCACGCCCGCGGCGATCCATCCGACGCCACGAGGAACACCGGATGGCCGTTGCGCGGGCCTTTCTTTCGCCCCTTTCGCTCCTCAAACGGGGGCCTCTCCCGAACGCGCTCCAGCACCCCGACGGGCAACGGCCCCAGCCCTCCAGCGAGTCCGTCTCCGTCCTCGCCCACCACGCGCAAGGTGAGCCCATGTTCCTGACCAAGCCTAGCCAACGTGCTGTCCCAACCCTCAGGTCCCGCCCTTTCCAGCTCGAAGCCAACTAGCCGGGCGAATGTTAGAATGTTCTCCTCCGCGGGCTTTAACAGGGCCGATTCCCAACGGAAACCGTACTGAAATGTGAGGAAGAGTACCGCACCGACCACTAACACCGCGATGTTAGTAAATGCGACTAGCAGAATTTTCGTGCGCAATCTCATGCTACCGGTTCCGCCCCCGGCTTCAACAGCAGGTAACCCGCGCTTCGGACCGTCTGGATGTATCGCGGCGCCCGCGGGTCATCCCCCATCTTCCGCCGCAGGGAAGAGATATGAACGTCAATCGAACGGTCAAACACCTCGAAGTCTCGATCCGCTACTTCCAACAGCAACTGCTCCCGCGTTCGGATCCGCCCCGCCGACCGCGCGAGCGTCGCCAACATCTCGTACTCCACCGGGGTCAACGTCAAAGCCTTCCCGCCTACCGTGACTGCCCGCGTGTCCGGGTCAATCTCCAAATCGCCCACCACGATCTGCTTCCCACCTCCCGCCGCTCGTTGACGCACCTGCGAACGTCGAATCACCGCCCGCAGTCGAGCCAGCAACTCCCGGGTTGAAAACGTCTTTGGTAAGTAGTCGTCCGCCCCATTTTCTAACCCCATAATCCGGTCCGGTTCATCGCCCAACCCGGTCAGCATCAACACAGGCACGTCAGAGAACGATCGAATCTGCCGCAGCACCGCAAACCCATCCATCCCGGGCAGCATCACGTCCAAAATGATCGCCGCAAACGCCCCGCCACGCGCCGCATCCAGTCCGGCCGGGCCCGTATGCGCCAGGGAAACGGTATACCCGAAAATCTCCAAGTACTCCCGTATCAGACCGGAAAGCTTTTGATCGTCATCAATCACCAACAGCGGCGTGCTCATCATTCTCCTCTTCCATTAGACCCCGCTCCCAATCGCCTCGGCGAACATTTACGCTCCCTTTACAATTCTCCGTTTCCCGCTCACAAACGCTTAAACACTGGCCGGAATACTCGAAAGTGAAGTGAACGCCAGGAGACCGAGAACCATCTTTTTCCTCGCCCTTTCCGCCAGCCCCCTGATCGCCCAGCCCCCTCCCAGAGGTGGCGGCATGCAGGCCGGCGACGGTATTTGGCGTCGTAACGGCTTTTCGGGCTACCCCGTTAAGCGTCCTCTTCTGCAAAGCCAAAGGTTTCGATATTTAGCCTCTACAGTCAACCGCGTCTGGCCCTAATCGCGGGCAGCTTTACGGCGAATTCCATCGTCTTCGCCGTAGCCTCGGTCCACCTTCTCCCCCTGCTCACTGCGAAGGGGCTGTTGGTTCAAAAAACCGCGTGGCTGGCGGCCGCAGCCGGCCCGATGCAGGTGCTGGGACGGATCGTTGCATTCCCCGTGGCGCGTGGTGCACTGCTGCCGGCACTGCTGGGGTTAGCGCTCACAAACTCGTGGTTGCTGATCGCGGTTAGCGTTAGGCTATCCGGCGTAAGCGATGGCGTCACGACCATCGTTAGGAGTATCAGCAGGGTTGAGCTTTTCGGGCGGGAGAACTACGCGCAGGTAAACGGGGCCATTGCGGTCCATGCCATCATTTCGAGATCGCTGGGGCCACTGCTGGCTTCTTCACTACTTGCGCGATGGCCCGGTTACCTTGGCGTATTCTTCCTGTTGACTAACTTGGCTGGCCTATCGCTTTTTCTGCCTCCTCGCTGTTTGTTGTAGGTAAGAAGGATAAAGCGAAGCGAAGGCGTTCGGCTTTTGGAGGTGCCGGGTTCGATGGTGACGCGAAGCGATCAGGGGATCTCGGAGCGTGCGGTGCTTTTGTCTGGGTTTCAGCGGGGAAGCGAGAGTATCGCCGTCGCGGCGGCCGAGCTCGAAAACCAAGTACGCCTGCTCGCCCTCGCTGGCGTACTTGAACTGGCGCTTCTGCCCACGTCAAACAGCGAAGAACCCATTCTCTTGCCACGGCTGCGTTTCGTCGGTGCTAACCTTCGCCATAGCACCGCAGCAGGTCTCCCGACAACCTGCTCCGTCGTTCTGGACCACTTTGTCTTGGGTTGTGGGTGAGTTCCTGTTAGGAGAGACGACGCATTGGCGGAAAGACGCATTGCTATTCGAACATTTCCAAGAAGCCAATGTAGAAGGCGAGCGCCACCAGCACTTGGTCGCACTCCACATACTCCACCGCCGCATGAGCCCGGTCAATACTTCCCGGCCCGAAGATCAAACTTGGCACCCCCGCGCGCGCCAGCTTGCTCGCATCGCTTCCAAACGGAACCCCGGCCAACTCACAACCGCATCCTAGTCCCCGCAGCACTTCCTGGGCCACAATCGCCACGGCCTCTTTTTCTCCAGTCTCCAGCGGACCATCCGCCAGATACGGCGCTTCCATCTGCACGGCGTCTCCCAACCGCGCCCCCATCGCCTCCCACACCGCTTCCGGTTCCTCGCCCGGAATCAGCCGCCTCTCAATCGTAATCTCGCACCAGTCCGGCACAAAGTTGATCTGCTCCCCCCCGCGGATCAATCCAACATTTAACGTCGCCGGGCCGAGCAGCGGGTGCGTCACTGCCTCTAACTCTACGGCCACCTTTTCGATCTCCGCCAACACCCGCCCCATATTTTGGATCGCGTTCACGCCCAGATGCGGCTTCGCACTGTGAGCGGCTTTTCCCCTCGTTCGCAACCGCCACCGCAAAACGCCCTTCGCCGCGCGCACAGGGCGCAACTCCGTCGGCTCCGCTACGATCGCCGCATTCGCCCACAACCCCTCACAGAGCCGCGTCACGCCTTTGAAGGTATACTCCTCGTCCACCACCGCCGCCAGCCACACCTCGCACGGGGGCACCATGCCCCTCTCCCGCAGATACGCCAGCGAGTGCATCATCGTCGCCAAACCGGCCTTCGTATCGCAAGATCCGCGCCCGTACAGCCGCCCCTCCCGAACCTCCGGTAGAAACGGTGGAATGGTCATGCCGCTCACTGAAACCGTATCCATGTGCGCTTCCAACAGCACCCGCCGCGCTGGATTTCGCCCGGGCAGCCGGGCAATGACGTTCCACCGTCCAGGCAACACCTCTTGCCGAAACGTCTCGATGCCCAGCCGAGCAAAGAAGGCCTCGACGTACAGAGCCACCCCCGCTTCGCCCACTCCCCCGTCATAGGCGGGGTTCACGCTGTCAATCGCCACTAAATCCGCCAACGTCTTCAGCACCGCTAAGTTATGATCCGTCATGAATGCCACTCCACTTCTCTAATCTGTCCGACCATCAACCAGTAAGTAATCGCCCCGACTAACATCACTCCGGCCGCCGCCCAGAACGCAAGCAAAAACGAACCCGTCGAAGAGACAATCCAACCCGTCAACAAGGGAGAAACGACCCCGCCCAAATTCCCCACCGCGTTCTGCACCCCTGTCCACCGGCCCGCCGCCAGTGGCCCCGCCAGCGTCTGCGAAATCGCCCAAACGTTCGATGTGAACAACCCCAAAAAGGTACACGCCGCTGTTATCAATCCCACCGACAGCGCGGGGCTTTCCACCGCCGGTGCCGGCAAAATCGCTAGCGCACAGAGAACGAGTCCACTCACCGCATAGGTCATCCGGACTCGACTCGCCGCCCGCCCCGCTCGGATCAACCGGTCCGAACTCCACCCGCCCGCCAGCGATGCCAAGCCCATCGCCCAGAACGGTGCCGACCCCAGCATCGCCATGCTGCCCATCGACATCCCCCGTTCCTGTATCAAATAGCTCGGCAACCAAGAAAGCAGAAAATACCACACATATCCGAGGGAAAACATTCCCAGAGAGGTTCCCCACAGCTGCCGCCGCCGCAACAGATCGCCCCAACCGGGTCCCGCCGCTCCGACTGCCTCCCGCTCCTCAGGCACCTTTACGAGCAACCAGGGAACCAGCCATAGCAGACTCCCCAAGCCCACCACGACAAACATCGCCCGCCATCCGTATCGCTCCACCGCCAGCGCCCCCAGCAGCGTGCTCAGCCCCGGACCCGCCTTCGAACCCGCATCGACCAGCGCATTCGCCAGCCCTCGCCGGTCTTCCGGGAAATATCGCACCAGAATCTTTGACGAAGCTGGATACGCCACGCTCTCCCCCACGCCCAGCAATAGGCGAGCGCCCAGCAGCGCGCCCAAACTCTCCACCAGCCCGACGGCCGCCGTTGCCAGCGACCAGATTAAAAACGCACCCGCGTAGACCCATCGCAGCGGGTACCGATCCACTAACCATCCAGCCACTAATTGAAAGGTGGCGTAACTCCAGAAGAACGCGGAAAACAAGACGCCCATCTGTGCCGGTGAGAGTCGTAACTCGGCACTAATTCGCGGCGCCGCCACCGACAAAGCACCGCGGTCCAAATAGTTAATCACCACGGAAACCACGAGCAGCGCCAACAGCGTATTTGCCAACCGTCCCGTGAGCATCCACACAGTATACTGGGGCCAGCCCCATGCCTCCCGTCATCGACGCCCACGTCCACGTTTGGACCGACGACATAGCCCGTTACCCCCGCGCCGTCGGCCAGCGCGACTATCCGCCGCCCCGCTTCGCCCCCGCCGATCTCTTCGCCCATTCCAAGCCCGCCGGAGTCACGAAGATCGTCCTGATCCAAATGAGCTTTTATCAGTTTGACAACTCGTACATGCTGGACTGCATGCGCGCCCACCCCGGGGTCTTCGGCGGCGTCGGCATCGTCGATAGCGCCGCGCCAGACCCTGGCTTGGCGATGAAGGCACTCGCCGCCCAGGGCGTCCGCGGCTTCCGTATCGTTGGCGTCCCCGACTCCCCCGGTATGCACGCCATGTGGCGCGCTGCCGCGGCGGAAAACCTCGCGATCTGTGTGCTCCTTGGTCCTGACGAGCTGCCGGCCCTTGATCGCATGTGCCGCCAATATCCCACCACCCCGGTTGTCATCGACCACCTAGCCCGCATCGGGGCCGACGGCACGATCCGCGACTCCGACATCCGCCTCCTCTCCGCTTTAGCCCGCCACCCGCTCGTCAAGGTGAAGGCTTCGGCGTTCTATGCCTTGGGAAAGAAGGCCGCCCCCTATACGGACCTAAAACCGCTTTTCCGCCGCGTTTTTGAAGATTTCGGCCCCCGCCGCCTGATGTGGGCCAGCGACTGCCCGTTCCAAGTTGGGGAGGGCCACGCGTATGGTCCGTCGCTGGCCTTGATCACCAACCACATGCCGTTTCTTTCGGCCGACGACCGAAATTGGATTCTCGGTCGCACGGCAGAATCGGTTTTCTTTCGCCCCTGAGTCAGGCTATCAACCCGTTCCTAATCGCAAACCGAACCATATCCCCGGAGTTGTGCAGGTTCAACTTCTCCATCACGCTGCCCCGATGCGACTCCACCGTATAGACGCTCAAATTCAGAACGACCGCAATTTCCTTGTTTGTCTTCCCCTCGGCCACCATCGTCAGAACTTCGCGCTCCCGACTTGTGAGTAAGTCGACCGGATTACTCACATGCCGACGGTAGTCACTCAGCACGACATCAGAAATCGCCGGGCTCAAAAACGCCTCGCCCCGGTGCACGCTCCGAATCGCCCTAACTAAGTCATCGTCCTCGGAGTCTTTGACCAGATATCCCCGCGCCCCTGCCCGCAGGATCTCCCGCACATACACCGAATCCTTATGCATGCTCAGCGCCAGTACCTTCGTTCCGGATAGTTCATCGCAAATCTGGCGCGTCCCTTCAATGCCATTCAGATCGGGCATCGAAATATCCATCACCACCACATCCGGCTTCAAATGGCGCGCCGCTTCGATCGCCTCTCGTCCAGTTCTGGCTTCGCCCACCACTTCCATGTCCGCCTGCGCATCAATCAACATCTGGACCCCTTTGCGCAGAATTTTGTGATCATCAGCCAACAAAATTCGAATCTTCCTGCTCTGCATTGGCGTCCACCTGTTTCAACGGAACTTCGATATGAATCCGAAGCCCGCCCTCTTTCCTATTCTCCACTACTAACTCCCCGCCTAACTGCCGCGCCCGCGCCCGCATCCCCACCATGCCCAAACTCGGATGCCTGTTCCTTGTCTGCAATTGCATGCCGCGCCCGTTGTCGACAATCTCCAAGTTCACCGTCTCGCCCGCGATGCGTAACGAAACCCATGCGGCAGTCGCCTCCGAATGGCGCGCGATGTTCGTCAACGCCTCCTGCGTAATCCGAAACAAATGCGTTTCTTCACCTTCCGCCAGACGTTGCTTCCAGTTCGATTCATACGTCACCAGGATCTTAGTTCGCTGAGTGAACCGCTCGCAAAGCCAGCGGAGCCCCGAATCCAGCCCGAAATCATCCAAAATGACGGGACGCAACACCTGCGACAGTTTCCTGACGTTCTCAAGCACTTCATCCACCACCCCAATGCAATCCCGGCTCTCCGGCATCCGCCCCAGCATACGCCGCAGGCCGCTCAGCGATTGGCCCAGCTCGTCGTGCATCTCATGCGAAAAACGCCGCGCCATCTTCTCGTGTCCATCGATCATATGCCAAGAAACGTGGGCTAACTCGGCCGCATGCCACTCCAGCTTTTGGAACGCTCGTTGAATGGTCCAAATCGTCAAACCCGCGGTCCCCGCCGCCAATAGGAAGCAAACGCCCAAGACCCAGCCCAATTCATCGATCATATCTTGAGTCTGCTTCACGATAATCGCCTCCACCTCCGTGCCCCGGTCCGATTGCACCAAGTGCTCCCGCACGAGCGCTTGGGCCGTATTCTGAATGCGGTCCGACCCGCGATATCCCAGGTAAGCGGCGGTTAGCACTAATCCCACCATCAAGGCGAACCCGATCAGCGCGATCCGTAGCAAGCGGCCCCGCGACATCGGTGGATCTAATGCGGTCGGTTCTTCCATCACTCCTGATTATGTGGGCTTCGGCCTCCCGAAAGTCCATCCCCCGCGCAGGGGAAAAATCTCCCCCTTCCAGGCGAGGGTTATTTCGTTCCCTTCGCCGCATGCTGAAGATGTGAAGCAAATCATCCTCTCCGTTGGCCTCCTCTCCGCCGCCATCGCGAGCGCTCAATCCGTCAAGTTGGACCAGGCCATCCAGGAAGCCATCACCAAAAACCTCGACCTCGCCGCCGAAAGACTCAACATCAGTGTCGCCGAAACCAGAGAGATCACCGCCCGACTGCGACCCAACCCCGTCCTTACTGTCTCCGGTCAATCGCTAAACCTGATCGGGGCCAATTATTCGCCTGCCACCCCGCTGGGCCCAAATCAGCTCAACATCCACACCGATTTCCCCATCGAACGCGGCCATAAACGCGAAGAACGCGTCGCCGTCGCCAAGGAAGAAAAATCGCTCGCCGAACTCGGCGTCCGCGAGGTCATGCGCCAAGTCATCGCCGGCGTCCAATCCGCCTACGTCGACGTCCAACAGGCTAAAGAGAGCGTAAAACTAGCACAGGCCAACCTCTTGAGCCTCAACGCCGTGGTGGCCGCCAACGAAGCTCGCCTCCAGAGCGGTGACCTCGCGCAAGTCGAACTCGACCGTTCCCGCGTCGCTGCCCTGCAGTACCGCACCGCCGTCCTGCAAGCCGAACTCCAACGCGATCAAGCCAAAACCCAACTCCAACAGTTGATGGGCCGTCGTCAAAAATCCCCCGACTTCGACGTCGCCGACCAAATGCGCCGCGAAGCCCTCGCCACCCCCACCACCGAAGTCGCCCGCCTCGCCCTCACCCGCCGCCCGGACTACCTTGCCTATCAACAAACCCAAGTTCGCTCCCGCGCCGATCTCCGCCTTCAACTCGCCAACGGCAAGGTCGATTACATTATCGGCACCGAGTTCACCCGCCAATCCGCCTGGGGCATCTCCGGCAACTCCGTCGGGCTCTACTTCAGCATGCCGCTACGGGTTTTCAACAAAAACCAGGGCGAAATCGCCCGCGCCCAGCGCGAAATCGCCCTGGCCGGAGCCCGCATCGGGGCCACCGAAGCCGCCATCCAAAGCGAAGTGGAAAAGGCTCTCCGCCAGTACACGGTCTCCCGCGCACTCCTCCTTGGCCTGGAAAACGACCTTCTCGCCAAAGCCAAAAGCGTTCGCGACGCGACCGAATACTCCTACCGCCGCGGCGAAGCCTCGCTCGTCGAATTCCTCGACGCCCAACGCGCCTTCAACGACGCCATGCAGACTTACAACGAAGCCAGCGCCAGCTATGCCCGCAGCCTGTACCTGATCGATACCGTCTCCGGTGCCACCGTCAGCGGCTCCTAATTCCACCCCCTACGAGATCAACTATGAAACTCATCCTTCTCACTCTCAGCCTCCTCGTCATGGCGGCCTGCCGCTCCACCCCTCCGACCGATCCGACCGCCAAGCCCGTCGCCGCGACTCCGCCCGGCCAGTTCACCATCCCGGCGGACTCCCCCAAACTGGCCCAAATTCGCTCTGAACTCGTCGTCGCCTCCCCCGTCCCCGTCGGCAACGTCTCCGCTCCCGGTAAAGTGGAAGCCAACTCGAACCGCACTTCTCACGTCGCCCTCCCCCTCACTGGTCGAGTCACCGCGGTCCTCGTCAAGACCGGCGATTTCGTTCGGCAAGGCCAACCTCTGCTCACCGTCGAAAGCGCCGACGCCGATGCCGCCGTCGCCAGCTTCCTTCAAGCCCAAGCCAGCGTCACCCAAGTTAAATCGCTCCTCGGCAAAGCCCAGCGCGACCTCGAACGCCAAAAGGATCTCTATTCCCACGGCGTCGTCGCTCAAAAAGAGGTCTTCAACGCCGAAGCTGTCACCGTCCAATCCCAAGCCGCCGTTGAACAAGCCCAGGCCGCCACCGAACAGGCCCGCCGCCGCCTCGAAATCCTCGGCATCGGCACTGGCACCTTCGGCCAGCGCGTTACTGTCCATGCCCCCATCTCCGGCAAGATCCTCGAAATGTCCATCGTCAACGGGGAGTTCCGCAACGATCTCAGCGCCCCGCTCATGACCATCGCCGATCTCAGCTCCGTCTGGGTCACGTCCGACGTTCCTGAATCCGCCATCCGCCTCGTCAAAACCGGCGAACCCATCCGCATCGAACTCGTCGCCTATCCCGGCGAAACCTTTCGCGGCCGCGTAACCCTCATCAGCGACCTTGTCGACCCCCAAACCCGAACCGTCAAGGTCCGCGCCGAACTCCCCAACCCGGATGGCCGACTGAAACCTGAAATGTTTGGCAATATCCAACTCGCTGAGCAAACCGAATCCCGGCCCACCGTCCCCGCCGCTGCCATCATCGCCACCGACGGCAAAGCCATCGTCTGGCGAGAAACCGGCAAAGGCGTCTTCGCCAAAGTCCCCGTCTCTACCGGTGTCCAAATCGGGAACCGCGTCGCCATACTCTCCGGCCTTGACGCTGGAGACCGCGTCGTCGTCGACGGCGTCATGCTGCTAGGAGCCAATTAGCCGTGATCGCACAACTCCTCCGCTACGCCCTCCGCCAACGGTTCATCACCGTTCTCGTTGGTCTCACCCTCATCGGCGTCGGCCTCTGGGCCTTCGCTCAACTCAAAATCGAAGCCTACCCCGACATCTCCGATACCCAAGTCGTCGTCATCACTCAATACGATGGCCGCGCCGCCGAAGAAGTCGAGCAACAGGTCACCGTCCCCATCGAACGCGCCCTGAACAGCGCCCCGAACGTCATCGCCCGCCGCTCCCGCACCATCTTCGGCCTGTCCGTCGTCGAACTTACTTTTGACTACGGCACCAACGACTACTTCGCCCGCCAAGTCGTCCTCGAAAAACTACGCGACGCCACCCTCCCCGATGGCGTCATCCCCGGCCTCGGCCCTCTCTCCACCCCCATCGGAGAGCTCTATCGGTACACCCTTTCGGGCGGCGGACTCGACTCCCGCAAGCTCCGCGAACTGCAGGATTGGATCGTCGAACCCCGCTTCCTGCAAGTCCCCGGCGTCGCCGACGTCACCCCCTTCGGTGGCCTCGTCAAACGCTATCAGATCCAAATCGACCCCCTAGCGCTTTCCAAGTACAATCTCTCCATTCCGCAAATCGCGGAATCGATTCGTGCCAATAACAGCAACGCCGGCGGCGCGATGCTCGACAATCAACAACAGTCGATGGTCATCCGTGGCGTCGGTCTGATCCAGAACCCGGCGGACATTGAGAGCATCGTCGTAGCCGAAACCAAAGGCGTTCCGGTGTTTGTCAAAGACATCGGGCGCGTCGAGATCACCTCCGCCCCGCCCACCGGAATCTTCGGCGTCGGCACTCAGACCGGCGGCGTCGAAGGTATCGTGCTCATGCGGCGCGGTGAGAATCCCTCCGAAGTGCTGAAAGCGATCAAAGCCGCCGTCGACGATTTGAACGATAGCCGCCTGCCGGACGGCGTCAAAATCGCCCCCATCTACGACCGGACCGACCTCGTCAACAACACCCTTACCACCGTCTCGAAGACCCTGCTCGAAGGCCTCCTTATCGTCGTCATCGTTCTTTTCCTTTTCCTCGGCAGCGCCCGGGCCGCGTTGCTGACGGCCATCACGATTCCCCTATCGCTGTTGTTCGCCTTCATCTGCATGCACTTCGCTGGCATCCCAGCCAACCTGCTCAGCCTCGGCGCTCTCGACTTCGGCATCATCGTCGACGCTACGCTGATCATGGTCGAACACATGCTCCACTCGCTTCATCAGCGGCAGCACGAACCCGGCTTCGTCCAAAACGGAGGCGTACTTTCCGCCATTCGCGACGCCGCCCTGGAAGTGGAACGCCCCATCTTCTTCTCGCTGCTCATCATCATCTCGGCCTACATTCCGTTGTTCACCCTCGAGCGCGTCGAACGGAAACTTTTCACCCCCATGGCCTTTACCGTCTGCTTCGCCCTGCTCGGCTCCATGCTGCTGGCGCTAACCCTTATTCCCGTCCTCGGTACGTACCTTTTTCGCAACGGCGCTAAAAGCTGGGAAAATCCGGTTCTCCCTTGGCTCGCTCTCCGTTACAAAGCCATCTTGAACCGAGCCCTTCACCGCCCGCTGATCGTCTGTGCCATCTCCGGTGCCGTCGTCGTCGCCGCCTTCGGGCTCGCTGGGGCACTTGGCATCGAGTTCCTGCCAAATCTCGACGAAGGGGTCATCTGGGTTCGTGCCAACCTGCCCCCCGGCATCTCACTCGAAAAGTCTTCGCAAATCGCCGTGCAGATTCGCAAGACCATCGCCGAATACCCGGAGGTGAAACTCGTCTCTTCCCAAACTGGTCGCAACGATTCCGGCACCGATCCCTACGGCCCCAACCGCAGTGAGTTCTTCTTAAGTCTTACGCCGTATGACACCTGGCCCGCCGGCATCGATAAGGCAAAACTCATCGAAATGCTCGCAACAACGCTGAACGAGCAGATTCCCAGGGCCGCCTTCAGCTTCACCCAGCCCATCGTCGACAACGTCACCGAATCCGTCACCGGCTCCGCCGCTGACCTCGCGGTCATCATCCGCGGTCCCGATCTCGCCATCCTGCGCCAGAACGCCCAACAGATTCTTGGCGTCATCCGCGCCGTCCCCGGGGCCGCCGATACCGCCATCGAACAGGAAGCCGACCAAGCGCAGCTCCGCCTCCGCATCGACCGACAAGCCGTCGCCCGCTACGGCATCAACGTCCGCGACGTGCAGGACCAAATCGAAATGGCCATCGGCGGCCGAATCGTGGGAACCATGTTTGAAGGCGAGCGCCGTTTTGACATCACCGTTCGTTATGTGCCAGAGGCTCGAACCAACATCACCGCCATCGGCAACCTGCTTGTGCCGACCCGCGAAGGGGGCCGCGTTCCGCTCTCCCAACTCGCCGAGATCAAGGTGGTGAACGGAGCGAGCATCATCGCCCGCCGCGAAAATCAGCGCCAGATTACGGTACGAACTAATATCCGCGGCCGTGACCAAGGCAGCTTCGTCGTAGAGGCCCAGCAGCGCTTTGACCAGTTGATCAAGCTTCCGACCGGCTACGAGGTCACTTGGGGAGGTCAGTTTGAAAACCTCCAGCGAGCGAAGAAGCGGCTCACGGTCATCCTGCCTATCACCATCGCCATTATCTTCGTGCTGTTGTTTTTCATGTTCGGGTCGCCGAAGTACGCTGGACTTGTCTTGATGAACGTCCCCTTTTCGCTGGTGGGCGGGATACTCTTCCTGTACATCCGTCAGATCAATCTCAGCGTCTCGGCCGCGGTTGGCTTCATCAGCCTGTTTGGTGTGGCGGTGATGAGCGGCGTGCTGGTCATTGCTGAGATCAATCGGCTACGTCGTTCGAACCCGGATCTGCCGGTGCGCGACGCGATCATCCAGGGTTCGCTCGGCCAACTCCGGCCGGTCTTGCTGATGGTGGTCGTCGCGCTGCTTGGGATGGTCCCGGCGGCCCGGGCTAGCGGCATCGGTTCGGACGTGCAGCGGCCCTTGGCGACGGTGGTGGTCGGGGGTTTGCTCTCGACGCTTTTCTTAACCCTATTCGCGCTCCCGAGCATGTACGCCTTGGTGGCGCGGTCAAAAGAAGTGCCCCAATGAAGAAACTACAACTGACTATTTATATCAACGAAGGCGACCGCGTCGGCGAACTAGCGCTCCACGAGGTGTTAGTTCGGCGTCTCTTACATCTGGAGATTGCCGGTGCGACGGTGATGCGCGGGGTGATGGGTTACGGCAAACATGGAAAGGTACATCGGCAGCGCTTGTTCGGCGTTTCGGATGACCGGCCGATGATGATCAGGGCTATTGACGATTCTGTTCGTCTCCGCGCTGTATTGCCTGAGTTGAAGGCGATGGTTCCGGGGCGACTGATGATATTACAGGAAGTTGAGGTTTTATGAGGCGAAGACTCGGCGCCGCGACCTGTGGATTGGCGACGGGCTTGGCGGCGCGTCTGGTATTGCCGGGGCATTCGACGATGGGACTGCCATTGACTGCGGCGTTGAGTGTGTTGGGGGCGTTGACTGCCGGCGTAATCACCGACTATCTCCACTTTGAACAGGCGCGCTACCTGATCGCCGCTTTGGGCGCGTTGGCGATGTTACTCGCCTACGCGCTGTTCGTTAATTAGGTACTTGATTAGCGGCCTACCTCTCAATAGAATCAATGGTTTCCGTAGCGCCCTGAGAGCTTTTAGCATGATTTCGGGAGCCCTTCGCAGCGCAAATCCCAAAAACGCCAGGAAATTGGCCCAAGTCTGGAGGCGTCAAGTCGAGGTGAGCGACCCCGGCTCGATGCGCGATGGCCAAGGCGCGGGCTACACCCCTGATCAGGGCAATCGCCCAGTCTCGGCCGAGCGGCCCGGATGCCAGCAAATCCCGTAGCGACACCCCGGGAACGAATACCAGGACCAAGTAGGGGAAGCCATCGGGCGTTAAGCCGGAGTCGGAAACGCCGACTACGGCAGGGTCATCAATGGTCGCCAGCGCCTCCACTTCGACTGGGAAGGACCACCGGTTGATATCGGACTGGGCGATCCGGTCGAGCACCTTGACGAAGACCCGCTTGCGCGCTCCGGCAGTATCGCGGGTCAAGTAGACGGTGGCGAAGCCGCTTTCGGCTATCACCGATTTGAGGTCATATTGATCGTCCAGCCGGGCTCCGATTAGGGGCGGCCGCGTCGTCTGGCCGAGGCCCAGGGAAGCAGGCAGGGATTGATCAAGGAAGCCTTCGGCCATGGGGGCAAGGGTTAACAGTTCGATGAATTGGCTTCGTACGGCGACATCTTCGGCGGCCTCGCGGTCAACGAAGGCCGGTCGATCCGCCGGGGGCAGTTCGAGGGCCGAGAAGACTATAGCAAGTCTTGACTTCACAGAGGGCAACTCCGCGACGTCTGAAGAGATCCGGAGCAATGTCGGGAGAGAGGAAGGGGGATAGAGCCTCGGCGAGATCGACGACAAGGGCGTGCATGGACGGGGCCCTGAGCTGGGACAAACGTAGTTTGCCGTCCGCCCGATACGAGGCCGGTAGTTCGGGTTTCCAGAACGCCTCCATTAAGGCGGGTATCGCTCTAATTCGCAAACTCGAAGAAGGTCAGGAGCGGGCATCGACAAAACGGCCTCTGTAAGAGATAGCGTAAAAGAACGGGAAGCCGGGATACAATGTCCGATAGATAGCATGCGCTTGATCGGACCTCTGCTCCTTTTCGTGGCCGTTGCCGGCGCCCAGTCGTCTTCGGACGAGTTTTTTGAGCGCTCAGTCCGCCCAATTCTGGCTGGCCGCTGTCAAGCTTGCCACAACGCCAAAACCGCTTCGGCCGGTCTGAACCTTACTTCCGCGTCGGGCCTTCGCCACGGGGCAGATACCGGCCCGGTGGTCACCTCCGGCGACGTTGCGAACAGTCGGCTTTTGCAGGTAGTCGGCTATCTCGAACGCCTTAAAATGCCGCCGACGGGTAAGCTGCCGGACGCCGAAATCGCCACGCTTCGATCTTGGGTTCAGCGTGGGGCCTACTGGCCAGCCCAGCCGAACGAAACCGCCGCGTCAGCTCCAGCCAAAAAAGTCTATACGCGGGCTCAAAAGGAGTTCTGGTCCTTTCGGCCGCTGCGGTCGCCGACGCTTCCCTCGGTGAAAGATCAAGCTTGGCCCATCTCTCCGGTGGACCGCTTCATTCTGGCTGAGCTTGAGGCCCAACAGCTGACTCCGTCGGCTCCGGCGGACAAACTCACTTTGCTGCGGCGGGCGTCGCTTGATCTGACCGGTCTGCCGCCCGGCGCCGGCGAAGTGGCGGCGTTTTTGGCCGACAAGTCGCCGCAAGCGTTCGCGGCGGTAGTTGACCGTCTGCTGGCCTCTCCTCGATACGGGGAGAAATGGGGCCGGCACTGGCTGGACGTGGCCCGCTATGCCGACTCCACCGGGGCCGACGAGGATTACCGCTACCCGCACGCTTGGCGTTATCGAGATTACGTTATCAACTCTTTTAACGCTGATGTTCCTTACAACCAGTTCGTCCGCGAGCAAATTGCCGGGGACCTTCTGCCTACTCCGCCCGGCGAGGCGGTGAACACGGCTGGGATCATTGCGACCGGTTTTTTGGCGCTCGGTCCGAAGTTGGTTGCAGAGCAAGACAAGGTCAAAATGTTTTACGACATTGTCGATGAGCAGATCGACGTGGCGGGTAAGGCGATTCTTGGACTAACGATCTCCTGTGCTCGTTGTCACGATCATAAGTTTGACCCGGTTTCGACGAAAGACTATTACTCGCTGGCCTCGATCTTCGCGAGCACGAAGCAACTCGCAAAGATTGAGGGGACCGTCTCGGAGTTGTATTTTGCGCCCTTGGTGGCGAAGCCGATCGCGGACGAGTACCGGGCGCACCAAGGTCGCTTGGCTGCCAAGCAGGCCGAGATCAACAAAATTATTGCTGGCGAAGCGCGCCGATTTCAAGCGATGCAAGCGCCGCGCTTGGCCGAGTTCATGCTCGGGACCCAGGTTCCGAATCCGTCCCTTGACCCTGCTCAGCTCGCCCGTTGGGTTGCCTATCTGAAGCCCACTAACGAGCGCCGCCCGCATCTGGACCGTTTCTATGAATCGTCGGCCTCAGCGGCGCTGTATCAAGCCGAGTTTATCGCCGAGGCTGCGCGCCGACAACAAGCCGCTCTGGGCACGAAGTTCCTGGCCGGCGACAACCGGTTTTATACCGAAGTCGTTTCGGCCAAAGGGCCACTCTCGCTGCCTACGCCTAACCCCGAGGCGTTTTATTCCGCAGCGGCGCGCCAACAGATCGCCGACTTGACCGCCGAACTCAAGTTGATCAAGGCTGCGGCCCCTCCTGAGCCGCCTTTCGCTTGCGCGGTTGCCGAAGATCAGCCGGTGCGGCAGCGCGTCTTTCTTCGCGGCAACCCCGAGTCGAAGGGTGAGCCGGTCGAAAAGCGATTTCCCACGATTCTCGCTGGCGAAGACCAGCCGCGCATTGCGACCGGATCCGGCCGGCTTGAACTCGCCAATTGGCTCGCTGATCCGGCGAATCCGCTGCCTGCCCGGGTGATGGCGAACAGGCTTTGGCAAGGGCATTTTGGCCAAGGGCTGGTCCGGACACCGAATAACTTTGGTTTTGCAGGCGAGCGACCGTCGCATCCGGCGCTGCTCGATTGGTTAGCCTCGCAGTTTATCCGGGAGGGATGGTCAGTTAAGCAGATGCATCGGACGCTGATGCTCTCGAGCGCCTACCAGATGAGCGCGGCGGTGACTCCGCTCAAACGGGAGAAGGACCCGGACAACCGCCTGCTCTCCCGGTTCCCGATTCGTCGGAAGACGGTCGAAGAGATCCGCGACTCGCTTCTTTTGCTGGATGGTTCGCTGGACCTGACGATGGGCGGATCGTTGCAGTCGGGCGCTGGGACGGACAACGAGTTCTCCGACGGGCGGAAGAGCATTCATCCGGATGCCTCTTCTCGCCGCACGGTTTACCTTTCACTTCGGCGCTCGAACTTGGCAACTCTATTTACGCTCTTCGATTTTGGCGACGCTACGACAAGCACGGAGACGCGGTCGGAAACCAACGTTGCGCCGCAAGCGCTCTACATGATGAATAGCAAGTTCGTGGCGGACCGGGCTGCTGCCCTCGGGGCCTCCGCTGGGGACTCGGAGAGGAAGGTCCGTCAAGCCTTCCAGGCGATCCTGGGCCAACCGCCCTCGCCCGGGCAGGTTGGCGATGCCTTAACGTATCTGTCTAAGTTTCCGGGTCCAACCTCCCTAGCCTGGACGAGTCACTGCCGCACGCTAATCGCTTCGAATGATTTCCTTTATGTCTACTAACATGAACCGCCGCCACCTTCTTCGTCGGGTCGCCTGCGGCTTCGGTTTGCTAGGGCTGGACTCGCTACTTTCGGCGCAACTGGCTCCTAAAGTCCCGCACTTTCCCGCGAAGGCCAAGCGCGTCATTTTTCTGTTTATGCATGGCGGCCCTTCGGCCATGGATACGTTTGATCCGAAGCCTCGGCTGATTGTCGATCACGGCAAACCGCTCCCGTTTAAGCGTCCGCTGACATTCGCCGAAGGGTCAACCGGCAATCTGCTCAAATCGCCTTGGGAGTTCCGCCAATATGGGCAGAGTGGGATCCCGATCAGTAGCTTGTTTCCTCATCTGTCTCGGCACGCCGATGATCTTTGCATTATTCGATCGATGGTGGGCGATAGCGTGGCCCATGGCGGCGCTACGCTGCAACTGCACACTGGTTCCAATACTTTCACTCGCCCGAGCATGGGCTCATGGGTCGTGTATGGCCTTGGGACGGAGAACCAGAATCTGCCCGCATACATCACTTTGAAGCCCGGGCTTTCGCACGGCGGAGCGAAGAAATGGAGTTCCGGCTTCCTGCCCGCTGCCTATCAGGGGACGGCTGTAGGGCTGGGCGGTATGCCGTTCGACAAGATTTCGGAGCCGATTGAACACCTTCAGAATTTGGGTCTATCGCCGACGCAACAGCGCTACGAGCTCGATATGATTCAGAAAATGAACAGGGCGAGCGCGGATCGGTTTCAGCACGACCCGGAGCTGGAGGCCCGGATCCAATCGTTCGAACTGGCGTTTCGGATGCAAACTGAGGCTCCGGAGGCGTTCGATTTGACCAAGGAATCGGCGGCGACGAAGGCGATGTATGGGTTGGACGCTCCGGAGACCAACGACTTCGGTTGGCAGTGTCTGATGGCGCGCCGCTTAGCGCAGCGGGACGTTCGTTTTATTCAGATCAACCATGAGTACGGACCCGGCAACGAGGTGGGTTGGGACGCCCATTCGGAATTGGTGCGGCTGCACACGCGCACGGCGCTGCAGGTGGACCAACCGATTGCGGCGTTGCTGACTGATCTGAAGGCGCATGGTCTGCTTGATTCGACGCTTGTTGTTTGGGGCGGGGAGTTCGGTCGCACGCCGATTGCGGAGTCCGGTGACGGGCGGGACCACAACCCCTACGGATACACGATCTGGATGGCCGGTGCGGGCGTTAAGAAAGGGTTCATTTATGGTGCGACCGACGAATTTGGATACTACGCGACCGAGGACCGGATGCACATCCACGATTTGCACGCGACGATGCTGCATTTGCTGGGCTTACGTCACGAGAATTTGACTTTTTCCTATGGAGGACGCCCGTTCCGGCTGACGGACGTCGCCGGACACGTCGCGACCAAGCTACTGGCTTGATTTTCGGTTTAACGTAAGCGAACGACGAACCGAAATTGATTAGCGGTCCCCGCCCCAATAGATTCAGGGGCTTCCGTAGCATCGCGCGAGCCTATGGCATGATTTCGAGGGGCCCTCTGCGACACAAACTCCCAAAACGCTTGGAAACTGGCAAAGATCTGGAGGCGAATGATCCCGAAACCCTCTAATCAAGTACGACGAACCTTTCAATTATGCGCGACCCGTGGCAGCGAAGTTATCTGCCTCCTCGCTCTTCGGTGTGGTCGAGGCGACGGCATTTGGCTGTTGGAGGTGCCGGGGTGGATGGTGTCGCGAATTTATCAAGGGACCTCGGAATATGCGGTGCTCCTGTTTGTGTTTGAACGGGGAAGCGACAGCATCGCAGTCGCGGCGGTGGGAAAGGGGAAATCGGGCCTTATGGCGATTTCCAAAGGCGGTGGAAAGAAAGTGAAAACCTGCCTTTGGTTTTCCACGGTCCGCCATCTCCACGGCCGATCTAGTGCTGAGACCGCTTGAAAGGGTTCCATTAGTATCCAATCGTTTTTCGTGCGGTTTTTCTATCGAACTGCCAATTGATATTGGTAGCTGCTTTGTTAATACGGCGATGGTCGAAATGATGTATGAAAACTGTTTCCAGCGGTCAGAGCACTAGCGGGACTTTCCTACGATTCGGCACCTGATGGTCGTTAAGTTGATGCAACGGAAGGGGTTGGGTTGATCGAAGGCGTATATACCAAAATCTCTGTGCCGCGCCTCGCCGGTGCCCCATGCCAATTCGCTTGAAACTATACTTGACCCGCCTGCGTCGTCATGGTATATACGTAATATATGGCTTCCCTGCAGGCCTACCAATCCCACGGCATTCGCTACTATCGCATCGTCGAATCCTTTCGCAACAACGGCAAACCTTCCATCCGCGTTCTCGCCCATCTTGGCCGCGTCGACGAGATCCTCAAACTCCACCAGGATCAGCACGCCGTCCCCTTTACTCTCTCCTCGGTCAGCGTTGGGGCCGTCACGGCTCTCCACCACCTGGCCACCGAACTCAACCTCTCCTCCCGCATTAACGCCGCGCTGACCCCTGCTCACGTTCAGACTCGCGATGGACTAACCGTCGGCGAATCCGTCCTCGCCGCCATCCTCGCCCGCGCCTGCGCACCGCGCAGCAAACGCGCCTTCTCGCAGTGGGCCCAATCCACTTACCTCCCCGACCTCATGCACTTCTCCGCTGCCGCTCTCACCAGCCAGCACTTCTGGGATCAGATGCATGTCTTGCCCATCGAAGCCCTCCCCGTCATCGAACAGGATCTGGTCAGCGAGGTCGTGCGCCGCGAAGCGCTCCAGATTCAAGCTCTCGCCTACGACACCACCAATTTCCACACCCACATCGCCTCCACCCACTCCAAGCCGCTACTGCCCCAGCGCGGCCACAACAAACAAGGCCGTCATGATCTCCGACAACTCGGCCTCGCCCTCATCGTCGATCAATCCTCGCAACTGCCCTTGGCGCACAGCCTGTATGCCGGAGCCCGTTCCGACATGCGGACTTTCGCCGAGTTCTTGCCGACGGTGCGCCAACGGCTGCGCGCTCTCACCGGACAACCGGAGCAGCTTACGCTCGTCTTCGACGCTGGCGCCTCTTCGCGACAGAATCTCAAAGGACTGGCTGGCTATGTGACGGCTCTTCCGCCCTCGCGGCATGTGGCCTTACTTTCCGAGGCGGCTGATCAACTGACTGAGGTTGCCTTATCCACCG
>JANXMS010000389.1 GCA_025354525.1 Acidobacteriota bacterium | reverse complement strand
ACAGATGCCGCTGGGCGTTGGTTGAGATGGAGCTTTGCCCCAAGCCCCAGGATTTAGCGCATTGTGCCATCCCAGGTGGGCTACGAGACCGCCGACAGTGGGCATGAAGCCACGGGAGCACCCTCCGCCGGTGGCAAGTCGACTTTGGTAGTTGTCGTTTCGGCCGTTTCTAATTGTCGCCAAACACGCAGGTTAGCCGCTCCTGGCAACAAGCCCAACTCCGCCGCTTTCTGGCTGGCTGTGTGGTGGTGCCCCTCGGGGAGAACGACGCGCATGCGGCGGGGATATTGTTGGCCAGGACGAAGACCGACCGATGTGGTTGATGCCGTGGTGGTCACCGTCGCTCTGCGCAGCAAAGCGGTGATTCTTACCGGCGACCCAGTCGACCTTGAGCGGCTGGTTCGGGCGTCGGGCGGGGAAGCCGTGGTCGTGCGCGTCTGATCACTCCCTCGCACGGCGGGCCGTTTGGCAACTGGTAGTTGCAAAAGGACTCGAGAGTGGATTCGCCCGCAGCGCCCGGGCCATTGGCCCGCAACAGGATCGTGAGTAGTGGATTGGAAAACTACGGCGCGCGGTATTGTAATGGTTATTAGTATCGAGGGAGGCCGTCATGACTACGCTTAAGCTGACCAGAATAGGAACTTCGACGGGAGCTGTGCTGCCGAGAGAGATGCTGACGCGCATGAAGGTGGAGAAGGGCGATACTCTTTATGCCATCGAGACGACGGAGGGCTACTTGATTACGCCGTACGACCCCGCCATCGCGGACCAACTCGAGGCTGGGGGCGAGTTCATGAAGGAGTACCGCGACACTTTCAAAGCCCTCGCGAAATGACTGGCGAACCGCGTTGGATTAGCAAGAAGGCTTTGCTGCTGCTGCATGAGGAGAGTCTTGCGACGTTTGGCGGCGCGTCAGGCTTGCGAGAGGAGGGACTGCTGGACTCGGCTCTGGCACGTCCGGGGAACACCCATGCGTCTAACGCGGAGAGCACGATGGCGGATCTGGCGGCGTCCTGCGCCTTTGGTCTGGCTAAGAATCACGCCTTTGTGGACGGCAACAGACGCGCCGCGTTCCTCTCGATTGGTCTGTTCCTGGCGATCAACGACCTGAAACTCGTCGCCGACAAGCTGGACGCGATCAAAGCGATGCTCGGGGTGGCAGCGGGGGAACTGGATGAACGCGGCCTTTCCGTTTGGATTGAGAAGAACAGCGTGCGGCGGTAGGTCCGTGCCGGGGGACGACGGGCGAAGTTAATATGGAGAGTTTATTATCGGGCCGATGAGGTGGGCGGCGGCTAGGATTCGGAGGATAGGGGCATGGTGTTGGATGAGGGTGGACGTAGTTAAAGGAGTTCTTGAAACTGTTGGATCGACATCCCGGAGGCTCGAATCAAGGACCGCAATGTTCCAGGTGCCAGTTCTCGATGAAGGGGCACTAACAACACTGCTGGATGACGGAACTTAGTGAGGATTCGGTGGCTGCCGACCTACCGGTCTCGACTCCAACCTGCACGGACGAACGCTCTTACAGCTTGTTCGCCAGAGATTAAGGGCAAGGGCACTAGGCTACTTCGACTTCTCGGACCTCAATAGTCAGTGGCAGGCTATTGGCTTGCCGAGCGGAGAGACAGCCCTTGATCGCTTCGCGCACGTTTTCGATTGCCGCGGCCTCGGTGGAACCTTGAGACACGCACCCCGGCAGAGAAGGGCAGTCGGCAATGATCATTCCCGTCTCGTCCCGCTCCAAAGTAATGAGTAGTTTCATGCCTTCAGGGTAGCGAAGTTCTTAGGATGCCGGTGAGCCGGGAGGTTTGAGTTGAATGACTTCAAGAACTCGTTGCAGTCCTTCGGTAGCGCTGGTATAGCCGTAGAAAGTCCGGCGGAGAAGTTCGAGGGCTTGGAGGCGTTCGACGGGCGGGCGGGTGAGCCAATAGGCAACCGCGTCGTCCGGATCGGTCAGACGTGTTACGGAAAAGTGGGTGCGGTCCAGCCGAAACTCGTCGTGCTCCTCTTCGCTTGCTGGGTCCATCGTGGTTTATTCTAGCGCTGTTCGACTTGCTGTTTGGGGGCGTTGCCACCGTTGACTGAGTCGGTGACCCATGATAGTGTTCCCTTGAAGCCGGGAGCCAAAGTAAGAATCCTGGCTTAGATAGGACGGTGAGCTATGAACACGTTGACTCGTCGCAATTGGATTCAAGCGGCAGGCGCATCTGCCGGACTTCTCACGATCGCCCCGGTGGAACCGCTTTTGGGGCAAGGCGCCGCAAGAAAAGGCAAGGTGGACTCCTTGCCGATGCAGCTTTATAAGAGCCTGACGGAATCGCAGAAGCAAAAGATCTGCCTGGCCGTCGATGACCCGAAGAGACAATACATCAACAATTGGTGGTACGTCCATCCCGAGCACCGTATTCCGAGTACCTTCACCGGGGAGCAACGGGACCTGATTCAGCAGATTTTCAACTCGATGCACAGTCCTGGACTTCGGGATGCGGTGAACCGGCAAGTTTTGATCGACCAGTACGGCGAGGAGAAGAACGCTCCTTCCGCGGGATTCTTCGGGACACCGGAGGATGAAAACTTTGAGTTTATCTACACGGGTCACCATGTGACTCGGCGCTGCAATGCGCATTTCGACAAGGGCCAAGGATTTGGCGGGGCGCCGATTTTTTATGGGCACTACCCACACCCGGCAAAAGAGATGCGGGAGAATTTTAACGAGACCAAAGATCACGTCGGCAATCCTTACTGGTATCAGGGGACGACCTTCAATCGGTTTGTGTGAGGTGGACCCCATTGGCTAGACACGAAAGTAAGTGAGTCTTAAGTGTATCGAGGGGCTGATTACCGAGACCAGGATGACACAGTTGGTCACGATTAGGTAAACTGTTTTCCACCTGAGTGGAGGATAGGGCAACGCT
>JANXMS010000387.1 GCA_025354525.1 Acidobacteriota bacterium | reverse complement strand
GTCACCCAACGTGGCGCCCACCAAACCTACTTCGCCTCCCTCCGTGACCTCGACAACCAAATCGGCCGCCTCCTCGCCGAACTCGACCGGCGCAATCTGTCCCAAAACACGATCGTCCTCTTCTCCTCCGACAACGGCCCCGAAGACATCCATATCCGCAACGCTTCCCACGCCGCCTTCGGCACCCCCGGCCCCTTACGCGGCCGCAAACGCAGCCTCTACGAAGGAGGCATCCGCGTCCCCCTCATCGCCCGCTGGCCCGGCAAAATTCCCGCCGCCCGCGTCTCCCCCGCCGTTCTCTGCGGAGCCGACTTCCTCCCAACGCTAACCAAACTCGCCAACGTCCCCTACCCCGCCAACCTCGACGGCGAAGACCGCTCCCCCGTCCTCCTCGGTGCCAACACCTCCCGTCGCAGTCCTCTCTTCTGGGAGTGGCGCTTCAACGTCGCCGGCTACCCCCCGAATCGCAGCCCCATCCTCGCCATCCGCGACGGCGATTGGAAACTGCTCATGAATCCGGACCGCTCGCGCCTCGAACTCTTCGACCTTTCCAAGGACCCCTCCGAACTCCACGACCTCGCCCCCCTTCATCCCCAAATCGTCGAGCGCCTCGCCGCCCGCCTTCTTGCCTGGCAAAAGACTCTCCCCCCGGGCCCCATCGAACCCACTGCCGGCCGCAACGATTGGCCCATCCCGGTCCCCACCAAGTGAAAGTCTTCCTCTACTTCATCGGCAAGCCCCGCGACCAACCCGCCAACGCTCTCGTCGCCGAGTACCTCAAACGGACCTCCCGCTACGCCCCCTGCGAGTCCCGCGAGGTCAAGCCCAACGCCTTCGACTTCCTCGACCGCCACCCCTCGGCTTACAAGATCTTCCTCGACCCCGCAGGCAAGCAAATCGACAGCCCCCGTTTCGCGACGCTCCTCGGCAAACTGGAAGACGAAGGCCGCGAAGTCGTCTTCCTCCTCGGCGGCCACGACGGACTAACCGACCAGCACCGCCAACGCGCCGATCTTCTCCTTTCCCTCAGCACCATGACCTGGCCCCACGAACTAGCCCGCGCCATGCTCGCTGAACAAATCTACCGCGCCTTCGCTACCCTCCGCGGCCACCCCTACCCCCGCTAGCCGGTACTCTCAGTCAACCCAATAGGGCGGTCGACCGTAGTGAAAGTACAGTTTGTTTTCGTATTCGCGCGTGACCGGCATCCTATCGGTATACTCCGGGCAGCGCTGGATCGCCTCGCGAGTTACTCCAACATACACCTTCAATTCCTCCCAACTGACTTTCTCGACCCACCCGGGAGAAATAAGCACGTGCTTACCCGGCCACCAATTCTTCGTCGCCACTTCCAAATAGCGAATCGCCCAGCTTTCGTCGTCCAGAAGAAACCGATCAACGTGGCCGATCTCCCCGTCCTGCGCCACAATATGATAGCCCGAAACCGCATCCGTGCTCCGCAAATGGGAATCGGTAGACTCAGTCCGGATTCGTTCTGCCTGAATACTCTCGGACGTCGGCACTGGAACTAATCCCGAAGGGTAGTACGACGCTCCCCACAAGTACGGTCCTTCCCAATAGTAGGGATATCGGTAATAGTCAAGATACTCCGCTTCATGCTGCCGGGATACTGGACGCTGCGTATTGATGCTCGGAGCCTTCTCCACTTGCTCCCGCGTCAGGGATACATCAATCCGGTTCACCTCCCAGTCCGTTTGCAAAATGGATTGCGGCGAGATAAGCACTTTTCGCGAATCTAGCCAATTACCCGTTTCCACGGTGAGGTAGCGGATCGCCCAGCTCTGATCATCGAAATAGAGTTCGTCTACCGTTCCTATCTCGCCGTCGGTGGCGCGAATCACTAAACCTTTCAGGTTTTTGTTGTTCGTTAACATGACTCTGGCCCTCCCAGGCCGTTTTCTAATCGATTGGCAATAGTGCCGTATTTTGCATCGCTCCACGATCGCAGGACAATGATCTGAGACAAAATCACAGCCAAGGCCCCCACCATCCACCACCATCGGGGCCAGACCAGGATCAATCCCGCAGGCGCGAGTAACCAAACCAGTGCCATTAATTTCCTCACGGGTTGCGTCAGTTGGGGCAAAGCCGCGTACCCCAAAGCCTTGGCCGGACCCATAAGATGAGTAAGTCCGTAGCCGACTAGGAATACGATGAAGTGTGCTTGCACCTTCACCGATCCTTGCCCGGGCTTAAAGCGCGCGTACGCCCGCTTCTTCGCCAGAGTGAACCGCCATATTTGTTGCGCGGGTACCCTCTAGAATGCCTCTGGCTTTGTCGACTGCCGCCGCCGGCCCATGAACCACCAGAAGAAACTTATCCGTCTTCAGCGCCAGTTCGTACTCGACGACGCTGTCCTTCGGAATTCCCATCCCGACCAGTCCCGCACCGATGGCACTCAGGCCCCCGACGACCACCGCGCCTTCTACCGCTCCCACAATCCACCCCACCACCGGGCCTGCCACCAAAACGGGCCCGATACCCGGAATGGCAAAGAAAGCTGATCCCAAAAGCAACCCCCAGAATCCTCCCCAGAACGCGCCGGTCGTGCCCCAGTACTTCATTCGGTCACCGGTATTGTAGTAACCCACCACGTGTTCATCGGTGTGGGTGTTCTTCCCCATAATCGACAAAGTACGCATGTCAACCCCAGCCCGCTGGAGTTCCTTGACACCTTCTTCTGCGCCAACGTGCGTGTCATAAACCGCCACTACTGCATTGTCTCTAGACATGATTGCTTCTCCTTATCCGAAATCTAGTAAATGCACGCCAACCACCAAAGCCCTTTCGACGCAAATGAGCCAATGAAAGAGCCGTGCCGAGCCGCCTTTGAGTCCAGCGGCGACCGATCCCCGTCAATCGACCGCATTTGGTCATGCCGTAACGCAAACCCCCTTCTGCCTTCAGCACTCGCGAAGAATGACCCACCCTGCTCACCAAGAGTTAAGCACCAATCGGCGCCAAAAGCGCTGCCTGTCCGACGGGCATCGACCTGTGGCGCTCGGCCTCGCCGCGCGGATCAAAACGTCGACCCCTTATTCCTACTCAGCAACTTACGCGCCTGTGGCGCGGATGATGAAGGTCCCGCCCGCGGCCGTGGCACGTGGCACGATCAGTTTGTAATTGATTAGCGGCCTCCGACCCAATAGATTCAATGGTTTCCGTAGCATCGCGCGAGCCTGTGGCATGATTTCGAGGGGCCCTTTGCGACACAAACTCCCAAAACGCTAGGAAACTGGCAAAGATCTGGGGGCGAATGTGAGGTGGACCCCATTGGCTAGACACGAAAGTAAGTGAGTCTTAAGTGTATCGAGGGGCTGATTACCGAGACCAGGATGACACAGTTGGTCACGATTAGGTAAACTGTTTTCCACCTGAGTGGAGGATAGGGCAACGCT
>JANXMS010000384.1 GCA_025354525.1 Acidobacteriota bacterium | reverse complement strand
AGCGTTGCCCTATCCTCCACTCAGGTGGAAAACAGTTTACCTAATCGTGACCAACTGTGTCATCCTGGTCTCGGTAATCAGCCCCTCGATACACTTAAGACTCACTTACTTTCGTGTCTAGCCAATGGGGTCCACCTCAGTATTTGCCGTCCGAGTCCTGAATATTCTTCAACTATCTCCAGCACTTCGGTTACTTTGGGGAATGCTAGAGCTCCGCGCCTTGTTCTGGCAGTCCACCAGAGGGCGATTGCGTCTCGCTCTATCAGTTCCAGTAGAGCGTGGGTTACAGCGTACTCCATTGTGGGGCCGGAGGCGCAACCGTTGGAGTCGGCGACACAGAGGAGACGCTCGCTTGCCTGATTGCTGTAGAAGTAGCAGTACTGTGTTGGCGCGAAGTATTTCCGGGCATGCGTCAAGCTCCAAACTGGAGACCAAGCGATTGGCTCCTCTTCGCCATATGGTGGGGGGATCCAAGGAAATCCGAAGACGCCGCTATTCCATGCTTCGCGATTCTTATATTGTTCTTGGCTGAATTGATTGCATGCGTCTGGGTTTAGCGAGTTAGGGGGGAGTTGGCTGGCGGTTGCCCAGAAGGTTTCCTCGTTCCCCTGGAAGACATAGCTGTAACGTTCCACTGCTTCGCCAAAGGCGGCGCTATACGCGTCCTGGAAGTTTGCGCCGTTTCCTCGACAGAATGCTCGTTCCGGAGCGCGAAGTGAACCTGGTAATTGCAGGCACTGTGGCAGCTCTACTGAGCCGACGATGGAGTTTGGATATTGCTTGTGAATTGTTAATCGGAAGCGCCCGGAACTCATGATGAATTAACTAAGCCGAACCCATTGTACGTTCTTACAGTTCAGTCTATTATGAATTGTTCGAAGAAACGATTGGCATCATTGTACGGCTGAGGATCGCTGCTGTTGGCGCGTGATCAAGCGTCAATGGCAGCAAAACGGTGAGCGAGGTTGAATCTTCGTGCTGGGGCGGGGTTGATCCCGAAAAATTCATCAAGAGGAAAAACTAACCTATGGAAGCGAATGAAGTGAATTTGACTGATGGAACGGTTCGGTCTATTTTAAAGGAAGACCCGCCTGTTACCACGGCTGACTTTAGCGAGACACGGATTGTTGCAATTGAGTACGAGGAGAATGGAGAGGTTGTGACGCAAACATTTGCCTTGTCGAAGGCAAATGTTTATATTGACGACTTTGTGGTGAACGGAGAGTCCATAAAGTCATATCTTGTAGCGGGCACAGAAGGGATTCCTCGGCCATTCGACAGTGTGACGCTGAGGCTGAAGAGGATGTAGCTACAGGTTCAGGTTTTGAAAAATTTGTGCCAAGTCAGGCCGGACGCCGATATCGGCTTGGCTTGCGCACGGTATTCCACCTTGCTGGAGGCTGGCTCGCATAGCCGATGGAGTTAGCAGGGCGGTGTTGCCTCGCGCTTGATACAGGGCGCCTTGGATGGCACAAACCACGCCGCCGATAATAGCGGTTGCTGCGGAAGTATCGCCAAAACTTATGGCTTTCTCGGAGATGAACTGGCCAGCATTGTTTTCGAAAACCGTAGTTGTGTAGACGTTTTCGCCTTCCGCAAAACAGTTCACTCTGTGGCCATAGTTTGAGAGTGGATGGCGATCAAGATTTGCTTTTCCTGCTCCCACCAAGATGGTTCCGGTTTCGGGGACGGGGAAATCCGCGCTGGTTAGCTTCCGATTTGAGTTTCCGGCTGCTAGAACAACAATCACGCCTGCCGCCACAATTAGACGGAGGACGTCGCTGTACCCTTCGAAAGTTTCCAGCGGCAATGAAGAGCCATCAAGGGCCAGCGGGACGACCAGTACGTTCGCGACCGGCGTGGCATTACCAGCGAGAACGAATCGGCTGCGCAAGCTGATGGGTGCTGACGACGGCGACTGGTAAAGTGTGGCGAGTCGAAATTCGGCGTTGGGCACAATACCTTGGCCAGATTGAGTATTGTGCTGCATCGCCATTACCCCGAGGCTTCTAGTTCCATGCTGCATGTGATGCAAGTCCGTGTCGCCGGTTATGAGGGGAAGTCTGGTAGAGGGCGGGAAGTCCGTGTGGTCCTGATAGAAGCTATAGTCAAAGACGGTAACCTGAATTCCGGCACCGCCGCCGCGGTCCCAACCCAAGGTTGCCGAAACTTGAGTGAGGTAGGCCTGTTGGGGAGCGGTACCACTGTCTGAGACTGTAATGATGTTCGGCGCTGGAATCGCGACGCTTGGCTGCAGGGCTACATCGAGAGTATGTTGTTCGGTCAAGCGATGGAAGAGATCGATATCGGCGCTCTCGGGGCGAGTTGGGGCAAAGTAGCCGATTGGCTTTTTGGGGGGCGAGAACGAGGGGTCCAGCGCAATAGCTCTTCGAGCGAGAGCATCCCAAGCAATCGAGGCTTCGCTAGAGAGTACAGGGACGAGAGCGGGACGGGATGTCTCATTCGGTACGACCTTTCTATATTCCGCGCGGATTCGAGCGAGGACATCGGCTTCGGACGCCGATTCGGAAGTTTTGGAAAAGATTGACACGGCCTTCATTGCATCAACCTCGGCCGAATAGCGTCAGAAATGAAACCCTTAGCCATCGTCAGATCCCGTCTGACGGTGCGCTCGGATACTTCGAGGATGTCGGCGATTTCCTCAATGGAGAAGCCAATGATGTAGCGCCATTCGACGATGCGAGCGGTGCGGGCGGAGAGGGCTTCGAGCTTTTCCAGGGCGCGGTCGATATCGAGAATTGATTCCGAAGTGGCATGCGTGGAGATGTCAGCGTCCCGATGCTCATCGATGCTTACTTCCACACCGCGTTTGAGAGTCCGCTTGCGCCGGATCCGGTCCACCAGCAGTCGGCGCATCACCCGACCGGCGAGGGCAAGGAAATGTTTGCGGTCCTTTGGGTCGAGAGTTTTTGCCGAGGCGAGGCGCAAATATGCCTCGTGAACGAGGGCCGTTGCTTGGACACTGTGACCGGGTCGTTCTCCCCGAAGCATGTGACGGGCGAGGTCGCGGAGATCGTCATACAGATACAGGAATAGCTTGGCATCGGCTTCCAAATCGCCCACCTGCGATTTGTCCAGCAGTTCCTTGAACATCGCCGAGGAAGACGGATTCATGAATCAATAGTACATAAATAATTGATATTTGTTTGTCAAGAATTTCGCCACAACCGCGCTTAAACAATCGACGGGGAGTACTTGATTAGCGGGTTTCGGGACCGTTCGCCTCCAGACTTGGGCCAATTTCCTAGCATTTGTGGAATGTGCGCTATGGAAGGCCCCCCGAAATCATGCTAAACGCTCGCAGGGCGCTACGGAAACCGCTCATTCTATT
>JANXMS010000381.1 GCA_025354525.1 Acidobacteriota bacterium | reverse complement strand
AGCGTTGCCCTATCCTCCACTCAGGTGGAAAACAGTTTACCTAATCGTGACCAACTGTGTCATCCTGGTCTCGGTAATCAGCCCCTCGATACACTTAAGACTCACTTACTTTCGTGTCTAGCCAATGGGGTCCACCTCAGTTCGGATCTCCCTTGGGAAATGGCTACGCCGACGGCGGGAAGAACTTCGCGTTTCGTAATGAGCATATTGGCATAAAGCTATTTTGGGGCAACGTTTGGCGGAATCTCGCACTTCACGCCGCGACGCCAGTGCCGAGTTGGAATGAGGCCATCCAAACTACGACGGACGATGTGATTCGATTGATGGGAGAGGATCCTCAGAATCCCAACGCACTTTGGCTCGGCAGTCGCTTCGCCGTTCCTGAGTTGAGTTTGCGGGAGGGCACGGCGGGTAATCCCCTCCAATTGCTCTTGGCACTCGGGGCCTTCGCTTGGGTCTATCTGCGGCGGAAGAAATTGGACCGGAACTTAGTGGTCTATGGTGTCGGCGTAGCGACAGCGCTATTCATTTTCTGTGTGCTGCTTCGATGGCAGCCTTGGCACACTCGGCTCCACTTTAGTTGGTTCGTGGCGATGGCCCCATTAACGGCTGTCTGGCTCGAGAGTGCGAAAAGTCGCCTTTGGATGGGGCTCGCGGTGGGGCTGCTAATACTTTGGGCAGGCCCGGCAATAGTCCTGAATCACGCGCGTCCGTTGGCCTTCGGTGCCAGCGTTCTCAGCGCGCCTTGGAATACGACTCTATTTGCGGACGGTCCTCCCTTTCAAGCCAGCTTCGAAAGTGCAGCCAAGAAGGTGCGCGCCAGCCCTTGTCGAGACGTGACGGTAGACACTTCGCAGTTGACCTACCTTTATCCGCTCTATGCCCTGCTCGACCCGCTGCGCAGTGGAATCCGCCTTCGCGAGATTGGTGTCAAGAACGACACGACCCCTTTGGGTGATACTGAGGGACGAGGATGCGTCGCAGTATGCTTGGCCTGCGCCAACGTCGCCGCGCAAAAGGATTTAGTATTGGGCCGGGGCGGTTGGTTTTCGGAACGGGTCGGCGACATCATCTTGTACTCAGCCCCGGTGGGTGGCATCAACCGCCAAGGTTGTAGTGTTAGCTTCGGACCCGGTTGGGGAGTTCGCGAAGGCGCGGCGCAAGACTGGTGGCGCTGGACGGCTAAGGGCGACAAAATCCTGATTTCGACATCCGAGGCCGGCAAATTGCGGTTGACGGTCCCATTGGGAAGTGTCCCGCGGGACAATACCGTGTTGCTTCGTTGGAACGGAAAGGCGTTACCGGATGAACCTCTAAATGGTTCGAAAGTATTCGAGTTGGAGCTCGAAGCGACGATGGGACAGAACACTCTGGAGATTGAGAGCGCGAAGCCAGGAGAGCAGATCCCTCCGGACACTCGGAGTTTCGCTCTCCAGTTGCGAAGTCTGCGGATCAAGGGCGAGAAAGTGGGTAGTTGTGAGATCCCATAGCGAAACGCCCTCCACGCCGCCTCAATTATTGGCGGAACTGTCCACTTGGTCGGCTCGCTACGGCGCTGACCGCATGCTGACGCAAGGCGCTGGTGGCAATACGTCCGTGAAAGACAATGGATGGCTTTGGGTGAAAGCCTCCGGTGCCTGGCTTGAGCATGCTGAAACGAAAGAGACGTTCGTCCCAGTTCCAGTCGCGATCATTCTCGACGGGCTCGCCATCGGCGAAGACCGCAAGGCGGAATGGACGGCACCGAGCGGCAAAGTGCTGCGGTCGTCGATCGAGACCAGCCTGCATGCAGTACTTCCGGACCGCTGGGTTTTTCATCTCCACACGGTTTCTTCGATGCTTTGGTCCGCGATGGAGGGTCGTATCGCGGATGTCGCCGATCGATTGGAGGGTCTCCCATGGGAGTTGGTTCGCTATGATCGCCCTGGTTTGCCGCTGACGCGCGCGATTGTCGAACGGCTCGAGAGCAAGCCGCAGGTGCTGCTCTTGGAGAATCATGGCTTGGTAGTGAGCGGCGACTCCTGCGCCGAGGTCAATGAACTTATGCTGGAGACCGAACAACGGCTCTTCCTATCGGCCCGGCAAATGGAGTCAGCTGATACGGAAAGCCTTAGCGCGGTGGTGCCTGAGCGTTACCATTCAGCCCACTACGCGGATGCGCATTGGTGCGCCACCGACCCAGCGGCGTTCGAAGCAGCCATAAAAGGGATACCTGCGCCCGACTTCGCTGTTTTCCTTGGAGCCAGATTAGTTGGAGTTCGCACAGGTGAGTCGATTGAATCTGCTGCGGCGACCTATCGTCGGGAATTCGGTATTGAGCCGGCGGTATTTCTATTGGAGGGTCAAGGCGCTGTGCTCCGCGACTCCGTTAGTGACAACGGGGAGCTACTGTTGGAAGCACTGGGACGGATGTTGGCGCGGCTTCCCAACGGCGCTAAGCTAACGTATTTACCGATGCCCGAGATTCTTGGGTTACTTGACTGGGATGCGGAGAAATACAGACAATCGCTGATAGAGTAATAGCTAATGCAGATTATTGTCCCGATGTCGGGCTTCGGGGAACGTTTCCGGCGGGCTGGTTACGACGTGCCCAAACCGCTGATTCTCGTGGACAACAAGCCGATAATCGCCCACGTCATTGACCTCTTTCCCGGCGAAACCGATTTCCTCTTTGTCTGTAATCAAGACCATCTCGACAATCCCGATTACCGGATGCGAGAGATCCTTGAGCAGTACTGCCCCACCGGTAGAGTTTTTGGAATCCCCCCACATAAGCTCGGGCCGGTATTCGCGGTCAGCGAGGTGTTCGACGCGATCGATGACAGCCGTCCGGCGATCGTCAACTACTGCGACTTTACCGCCTACTGGGACTGGTCAGACTTTCGAAGGTTTGTCGCCGAGACCCGATGCGACGGGTGCATCCCGTCGTACCGACATTTTCATCCCCATATGTTGCAATCCACGTCCTTTGCCTATACGCGCAATGAAGACCTATGGGTGCGGGCCATCCAGGAGAAGCAGCCGTACACCGATCAGCCAATGGAAGAGTTCGCCTCCAGCGGAACCTACTATTTTTCTACCGGTGCGCGGATGAAACGTTGTTTTCGCGAGACCATGGCACGGAAGCTAGCCTTGAACGGCGAATACTACGTCAGCTTGGCGTACACTCCGCTGATCGAGGCTGGCGAAGCCATTGCGATCTACGAATTGCAGCATTTCATGCAGTGGGGGACGCCCGAGGACCTGGCGCAGTATCTACGGTGGTCGGCCGTGTTTCGGCGGCTGGCGGACGATCAACAGCAGCCGGAGAAGTTTCCGCGCTTCGGTAGTGTGGTCTTGCCCATGGCGGGTGCCGGGCAACGCTTTGCCGATCAGGGCTACGCGCTACCGAAGCCGTTGATTCCGGTGAGCGGTCGGCCCATGGTCGTACAGGCCGCCCATGACCTACCCGCCGCCGAGCAATACGCCTTCGTTCTACGCCGCGATTTGCCCCATCTCGAAGAGATCCAGCGATCACTCGACGCCAACTTCCCGAATTGCTCCCAGGTCGTGCTGGAGCAGTTGACGGATGGCCAAGCCCGCACCGCGCTATTCGGTCTCGAGGCCGTGGATGACTCTTCCTCGGTGACGATTGGTGCCTGCGATAACGGGATGCTTTTTGATCGCGCAGCTTTTCAGCAATTGCAGGAAGATCCTGAAGTCGACGTAATCGTCTGGGGGATGACGGGCCATCCCGGGGCCGTGCGACATCCGAAGATGTACGGCTGGATTGACGCCGTCGAAGGAAGGGTCCGCGAGGTTTCGGTCAAAGTGCCGCTCTCCAACCCATCTACTGACCCAGCCGTCGTCGGCACATTTACGTTCCGACGGGGAAGCGACTTTCGGGCGGCGGCGGAGCGCATGATTGCGCGAAATGCACGAGTGAACGGAGAACTATACATCGACACATGCATCAACGACGCAGTAGCCATGGGGCTGCGCTGCCGCTTGTTCCTCCTGGATCATTACGTGGGTTGGGGCACTCCCGACGATTTGAGGACTTTTGAATACTGGCAGAGTTGCTTCCACAAATGGGCTGGCCATCCCTACCGTCTAGAGCTCGACTCCCGGGTTGATCCCGCCGCCCTGCCCGCACTGTCCGCCCGGTTCGCGGCGGTAACTCCTGCTCGACCGCCAAGGATCCGCCAGTGAATCCGAAGCTCTCGGTCGTGATTCCAGCCTACAACGAAGCGCGCAATCTTCCGCTGCTCCTCGAACGGGCAGCCGGATCGCTGGCGAGGCCGGGAGTCGAACTGGTGCTTGTCAACAACGGATCAACAGACGATTCGGCGACCGTTCTCAATGACTTGCTCCCCCGATATCCGTTTGCCCGCTGCGTCGATGTGCCGGTGAATCAGGGGTACGGCTACGGCATTCTGAGCGGTCTTCGCGCCGCCGAAGGAGAAGTACTCGCGTGGACGCACGCCGACAATCAGACCGATCCGGGAGACACGATTCGCGGCTTGGAGCACTTCGAAAAGGCGAGTGATCCGGCTCGACTTTTCGTAAAGGGCCGACGGTTTGGGCGCCCGGCAGCCGACGTCTTCTTCACGTCTGGAATGTCAGTCTTTGAGACGGTCTTGATGGGCAAGCCCCTATCGGATATCAATGCGCAGCCGACAATGTTCCATCGCAAGTTCTGGGAGACATGGCGGAACCCTCCGCACGATTTCTCGCTTGATCTGTACGCCTTCTACCTAGCAAGGCGCGCGGGGTTAACCGTCGCACGGTTCCCCGTTCAGTTCGGACAGCGTGCCCATGGTGTCTCTCACTGGAACGTCAACTGGCGGGCAAAGGTCAAATTTATACGGCGTACGCTGGATTATAGCTTCCAATTGAAGAGCGAGCTAAAGGAGTCGAAGTGAAGATCATCCGCCACCGGAGAAACACACGCGCGGAGCTGGAACAGACTCCGCGGCGGTACGGGATCGAGCTCGATATCCGCAGTCAAGGAGATGAACTGATCCTGCATCACGACGCATTTGTCGGGGGAGAGCGTTTCGTCGATTGGTTGGATTCGTTTCAACACGGAACGCTGATTTTGAATGTTAAGGAGGAAGGGCTCGAGGGCCGTGTCCTCGGTCTAATGAAGGAACGGGACATCACCGACTTCTTTTTCCTGGACCAATCCTTCCCGTTCCTGATCAAGACCGCCCGCGCCGGCGAGAGCCGATGTGCAGTCCGCATCTCCGAATTTGAGTCCATTGAGACATGTATGTCCCTGGCCGGAATGGTCGACTGGGTCTGGGTCGACTGCTTTACGAAATTTCCGTTGACGACTGCCGACGCAAGTCGGCTGGCCGAAGCGGGCTTCAAACTGTGTCTGGTCTCGCCCGAACTCCAGGGCCGAATGGCCCCCGAAGAGATCACCGTTATGCGGGCGCTACTCACTGAACTAGGAATCGCGGCGGACGCCGTTTGCACGAAGACGCCGGAGCTATGGGGTTAACACTGCGCCAACTAGCCACGAATCCGCTGTTCGCTGTCGGAGTGTTGATTCGAGTATTGATGCTCCTGTTTGCCGCACCCGTCGTGCAGAGCAAGTGGTTCGTACCCTTTCTGCGAGAGGCGCTGGTCCACCCCTCCATTGACCCGTGGTCGACGCATTTGGCGTACGGCGGAGATCCCATGGGATTCCCCTACGGACCCGTCATGTACCTTCTCCACGCCCCACTTGTATGGTTGGGGGATATTATTGATCGGTCGGTAGGCACGGATTGCTATGCCGGGATCGGCTTCGGATTGACGATCCTCGGCCTGGACATTGGATGCTTGCTGTTACTCGAGAAGTTACTCCGGGTGCCGGCCCACCGTCTCTTACTTCCCTACTGGCTTTCGCCGATCGTGATCTATGTCTGCTATTGGCATGGGCAGACTGACATGGTGCCCGTGTACCTGCTGCTCGCCTCACTATATTTTCTGCAACGACTGCGGGTCGGTTACGCGGGGGCCGCACTGGCGCTGGCGATGGCGGCGAAGCTGAGTATGTTACTACCGCTGCCTTTCCTCTGCGTCTATTTCCTTCGGAACAAGCGTATCCGCTGGGGCTTGGGCCGCTTCCTGGCCTCGGCCATTGGTGGTTTCTTGCTCTTACAAGGCCCCTACCTGCTCTCGCCGGGTGTGCATCGCATGGTGTTACAGAGTCCAGAGATACAGAAGGTTTATCGAGTCGCGATCTCGATCGGCGAGAATCATTCGGTTTATATTCTTCCGCTCACCTACCTCCTTTTGGTCTACATCGCTTGGCGTATCGGACGCATGAGCTTCGACCTGATGTTCGCCTTCCTGGGTATGTCGTTCTTCCTCGTCCTGTTACTGGCGCCCGCCTCGATCGGTTGGTTTCTATGGACCGTCCCCTTCTTGGTCGCTCATCAGGTTGCGGGCGGGACGGCATCCTTACTCCTGGTGACGGGCTTCTCCGCGCTCCTGATTGGCTTCCATTTGGTCAACTCGACCGGTGCCTATCTCCGTTGGCTCGATCTCGATCTCGCCGGTCCTTTGTGGCAAGGAACGGCGGCCAGCGGGCGGCATCTGCAGTCGCTTTGGCTCACGTCGATGACCGCGGTGGGTGGCGTTCTGAGCCTGCGGATGTTGCGCGAAGGTGTACAGCGGAATGACTATTACCGCTTGAGTCGGCGCCCGTTGGCCATTGGCATCGCGGGTGATTCCGGCTCCGGCAAGGACACGCTCAATCGAGCCTTGGCCGGCCTGTTTGGCGATGATTCCGTCGTCAACGTTTCCGGAGACGACTACCACCTCTGGGACCGACATGCGGCGATGTGGAGAGCGATCACGCACCTCAATCCACAGGCTAATGACCTAATGGCGTTCTCGCGCGATGTGTTGTCTCTCATGGACGGAAAGCCAATCTTATGCCGTCACTACGATCACAAGGCCGGCCGTTTTACCAAGGCCTCTGTGGTTCAAAATAATGATGTCATCCTCGTCAGCGGCCTGCATGCCCTCTATGTGCCAGCTCTAGGTGATCGATTCGACGTGCAAATCTTCCTCGCCATGAACGAGGATCTGCGGCGCTATTTCAAGATCCGCCGAGACGTCCATGAACGAGGACACGATCTTGCAAACGTTCGCGAGTTGATCGAGCGCCGCCGGGCCGATACAGAGCGCTTCATCAACCCCCAGGAATCGATGGCAGGGCTAGTCTTTTCGCTAGAGCCAACGAACCCCGATCAGTTGGAACTGCTACGGGCTGAAGAACCAGCGCTTCACCTGCGCGTTCGGATTCGGCGGGCTCTCTACTGGGACCGTCTGGTTCGGGTCTTAATCGGATTATGCGGGTTGCACGTTGACATCGAGATGCTTGGACCGAGCGAAGGCGTTACCCTGATGATTGACGGGGAGATCGGTCGTGAAGATATCGCCCTCGCCGCGAGCCGGTTGATCCCTCAGGTAGAGGAATTGCTGGCCGTTGAACCGCAATGGGAGGATAACATGATGGGAATTATGCAGCTTATTACGCTGTTTCATTTGACCGAAGAGATTCGCTCCAGGGCGGCCGAATGAGTCTCGAAACTCGGCAGCCGCAACTTCTGTTCAACCGCCCTTCGGTGGTCTTGTTCGATTTGGACAATACACTTTATGCCTACGACCCAGCTCACGCCGCGGGGATGGCTGCGACGCGAAAAAAGGCCTGCACTCTAGTCGGCTGTGCCGACAAAGCCTTCGACCAGTTCTTCGACCAGGCGAAGCAGGATGTAAAGATTCAGTTGGGGAATAACGGAGCCGCCCACAGCCGCTTGCTTTACTTCCATCGAATGGTGGAATTGCTAGGGATGAAGTCGCAGCCGTTGCTCGCTCTCGACCTGGAACAAACTTATTGGCGGACCTTTCTGGGTTCAGCGAAACTGTTTCCGGACGTTAAAGAGCTTCTGGACGAGTTACGCAGCGCGGGGGTGGTTACTGGATTAGTTACCGATCTGACAACTCAGATTCAGTTTCGCAAACTCATTTACTTTGGTTTGGACCACTCTTTTGACTACATTGTAACCTCCGAGGAGGCTGGATCGGAAAAGCCGTCTGCGGCACCCTACGCGCTAATGCGCCGCAAGCTGGGGGAAACGACCGGTGCGCTCTGGATGATCGGAGACAACGGTGAGACCGACATAGCCGGTTCGCGGGAGCACCTTGCCGCCGTCACCCTCCAGAAACGCCACGCTGGCGTTAAGATTGAGGCCGGGACGCGTGCCGCGGATGTCGTGTTCGATGAGTTCGGAGATTTGCGGCGCGCCTTCGCGAAGGCGGGGGCCTCCTCAGCGTAGATGCTATCCTGAAGATAACACTGAATTGTATGAACTTTTTTGAGAACTATCGCGCCGACCTAATCGCCAGCTTGAACACCCTAGACGTCGGTGGGATCGAGAAGGCAGTTGCTTTGTTGTCCGACGCTCGGGCCAGCGAAAAGACGATCTTTTTGGCCGGCAACGGCGGCAGCGCCGCTTCGGCTTCGCACTTCGTTTGCGATATGGTGAAGGGTGCCAGTTATGGACGGAAGAGTCGATTCCGAATCATTTCCCTTAACGAAAACATTGGGACGTTGACGGCCTACTCGAACGACGTCGGCTACGACGCCATCTTCACCGAACAGTTGAAGAATTTTGCCCAACCGGGAGATGTGTTCATGGCAATCAGCGGATCGGGTAATTCTCCCAATGTGGTCCAAGCCATGGAGTACGCGAATCAGATTGGATGCAAAACGATCGGGCTCTCGGGGCGAAACGGCGGCAAGCTAGCCGAACTCGCCCAATTGAATATTCATGTCCCAAATCAACACATGGGACGCATCGAAGACGTTCATATGATCACGTGCCACATGATCGCCTACTATTTTATGGAACGCGAGGCCGAGTAACCCGATCAGGTCACGAAATCTGAACCGCTCATCGTTTCAATGGTTTACCCAGCTTTGGTGCGACCGTGGCCGGCGTCAACGCAAGAGTAGAGGCTCTTTCAAAACGAATAATCCTGGGTTCGAGGACAACCAACTCACGGTCATCCGGCGAGACGCCCGCTTTGCGAGGTACGAAAAACCGATCAAACTTCAAATGTAACTCGACCCATTTGCCGAGCGCGAAGGAATGCCCTCGAAGATCGATCTCCGCCACGTAATCCGTCGGCCCCAGAACAATCTTCAACGGGAGCGATTCGCCAGATCCCAAATCGGTCACCGACCCATTCAACGGTCCCTTTATATGCTCAGTCAAGATCGTCGAACCTTTGATAAGTAGAAACTGCTTCCCGGGTAGCCAGTCTCGCAGTACCTTGATCTTGATGCCCCGACTAGTGATCCACCCGCCGGAGATACCCTCCACCTGGGCGCGTGGCTTAACGTACACCCCGACGATACGATCATTGATCATTACTTCATCGACTTTAGCCATTCGGGTCGAGACTAGGCTTCGGATCTCGCTCGCGTTATCGCGGAACATTTGCACCGTCGGCATCGGGCTCTGCACATCCTCGAACGCAATGTTCTCACTGATCATTGCAACGTCGGCGTCTTGCAGAAACTCTCGGAAGGGCTGAAAATTCCTCAGGACAACGTTGCCACCGACTGCGTCCACTACCCCAAATCTCCGGCCCGTCATCTCGTAGTAACTTGCTTGAACCGCGGCCGGAGCTTGATAGTCGGTAAGTCGATCCGAGAAAAAGTTTGGCGTTTCGACGTTGAATAGGGTCAGATAGTCCCCGATGGCTCGATAAGCCCTTGGTAGTTGCTCAAACTGACTCCGTGCCCGCGTGAGTGACGTTCGTCCAGAGTAACTTTGGAGGGTTCGAGCTGTCCCCAAGACGAATACGGCCAAGGGGATCAGCATCAGCAGGCGATGTGAGCGGCGAGATTGCCAAGCGCTCGACGTTGTAACGATTGCTCTAGTGAGCAGTGCAAACAGAAGCAGGATCGGAGCCATCAACATCGAACCAACCACCGGCGACTTGGCAATGTTGGCTGTCAAAACCGCCATCGTAACCGCGATCAAAAGAGCGATAAAGACCGTCGCCGCCTTTCCTGATTCGACGGGCCCGGATGGAGCGGCCGGGGCCTCCCCGGATCGCCCCAATCGAAGGACAACTGCCTGGACAAGGAACAAAACGAACACGAGTCCGAGGACGACCAGCGCCGGATATCCGAGGTGCTGCTGAGCAATGGATAGCGGGTAATAGGCATATCGTCCAATCGCGTTGACCCCGTACTCCGCAGCCCTAACTTCGTTCTCCGAACCGATGAGGTGCCCAATGACGTAGTAAGAGTAAAAGGCCTGATACTTTACCGCAATCATCAGCAGTCCCCCGAGCGACATACAGAATGTCGGGACCAGAAAACTTCGCAAAGAAACGCGAAGGACGAGGCGCTCCGTCCTAGTCGCCCGAAAATATCCCACCAGAAGAACTGCCGAAATAATCCCGAACGCTGCCCCGAGAAAGACAAGCAAAATATGCCGAAGGCAGATGGCATAGACGCACGCCCCGGCGAGATACCAAGTCGCCCGACGATCACTTGAACACTGCGTGTAAATGACTAATGAACATACGATTCCAAGGAGACACGCCGCCGAGAAATCAATGCGGAAATCGAACATCCCTCCCACAAACTGAAACGGACTAGACATCAGAAGCAGCAGACCAACCGCGTAATAGCCCCATGTCGCGCTGCGAGTCAACTTGGAGAACGTCGCGAAGACGATGACCTGAAGGAGTAGCCAATGAAGTAGATGGACGCTGAGGGCCACAGCGCGCGAAACGCCAAACAGTAGGTAGAGGAACGCTGCCTCGGACGGCATCAACATACCCGTCGGTTCCTTGCCCGTCATTCCCTGCCAAAGGGACGAGAAAATTCCCTGCGTCAGCATAGACTCAAATATCTGGTGAGACTTCGATAAATACGCCGCCTGGTCATTCGCAAACGGGTATGCCCCTGAGATTTCGCGTGCTACAAAAGCATAGTATGCCGCGATCTGAACAAGTAGCACAACGGCGAAGACCCAGTAACTACGACTGAGCAGGCCCCGAGGAGTTATCGGACCAGCCTCGGCGGGCTCCTCACTGGCTGACTTAAGGCCACGGGAATCGACTGGGGCCGCGATCGGTATTTGTAAGTCTGACATGGCGAGGTATAAGTTACTAGAGAGCGAAGCCACTCGAGACGGCGTCCGTCCGGAACATCTTCACCGTATCGAGCGAATATTCGTCAAGATCCTTCCCCACCAGCGCTAGCTTGTTCAGGATTTCGCTTGTCACCGTAATAATGTGGCAGCCAATTTCGTCAGCCTGAAATATGTTCAGCAACTCCCGCGGGCTAGCCCAGATCAACTCGGTCCGCGGATACAGCGCAAGAATTTCGAGCGCCGCCGTCATCATGGGAACCGGGTCCCGACCCGTATCCGCCATCCGCCCGGCGAAAACACTAACATAAGCCGGTGCGCCGCCCGCCAACGCGAAGCAGACGTCCCGCACTTGGCCCAACGTCATCAATGCGGTGACATTCAACTTCACCCCAGCCTTCGAAAGCCGCGAGACTAAGTCGTAAGTCGGCTCCCCCAGCGTGTTAGTCACTGGAAGTTTCACATACACATGTTCGCCCCAAGTCGCGATCAACCGGGCTTGGCGTTCCATCTCTCCCATGTCATCCGCAAAGACTTCCAGCGAAAGCGGCCGATCCGGAATGCTTGCGATGATGTCTCGCGAAAACGCTTCATAATCGGCGATCCCAGCCTTTCGCATCAACGTCGGATTGGTCGTAAACCCAGTGATGTACGGGCTCTGGTAGAGCTTCATCATCGCCGCCTTATCCGCACCATCGGCGAAGATCTTTACTTTCAACTCAGAAACAGATTTCATCGCAAAATTACTCCGTTGTATTATAGCAATCCAAAATCCAATCCACCGCCTCGGCAAGCGATGCAACCGTCGCATCCGGCGGATTCGTCGGGCCGCGTTCAGCATAGTGGCAGTCCAGCAGAATGGTTCGGCACCCGACCGCCGCCCCCGCGTCCACATCCCGCCATCGATCGCCCACGATAAAGCTGGTCGCCAAGTCCACGGCGTGCCGTTCGGCCCCGATGCGCAGCAGCCCCGGCTTCGGCTTGCGGCACGAGCAGTCGTCCCGATCATCGTGATAACAAACGATGAAGTCATGCACCGGCAGCACCCCCGCCATCATCGCGTGCATCGCCTCAACCGCGGCCTGTGTCTGTTTCCCACGCGCCACGTCAGGCTGATTCGTCACCACTAACAGCAGCAATCCAGCATCCAGCAAGCGACCCAGCGCCCCCGCGGCCCCGGGCGTGATTTCCATCTCCTCGACCGACGTCGGCGGATAGGGGCGTCCCTCCCGGACAATCGCCCGGTTCAACACGCCGTCCCGATCGAGAAACACGACCGACTTCACCGGATCGTCTCCCATTTCGTCTGCACCTGCTTCAAGTCCGGATGCGACACGAACAAATGCCAAACCACCGCCTGAAACGCTTCGGCATGGGGCGTGACGTTCACCGGATTGACCGTCGGGATCAGGATCGCGCTATCGGCCACCTGGGCCGTATACCCGCCGTCCCGGCCCACGATGCCGATCACTGACGCGCCCACGCTCTTGCCATAACGCACCGCCGATACAAGATTCGGACTCACGTTCAGCTCCAAATTGCCGCCACCCACCGAGAGGATCAACAGCGTGTCCTTCTCGTTGCACTTCGACGTCGCCAGCCACGACGAGAACACCGTCTCCCAGCCCTCATCGTTGGTCCGAGCCGTCAACTCGCTGACGTTGTCCGTCGGCGCGTAAGTCTCAATGCCGACGATCTTCCGGAAGTCGTTCACCGCATGGGACGCGTTCGCCGCGCTACCGCCGACGCCCAAAATAAACAGCCGACCGCCACGGTCTCTGGTCGCACGCAGAATAGCCACCGCTTTATCAATGGCCGCATGGTCGAGCTTCTGGATAATCTCGATCGCTTCTAACAAGAATTGCTGGGTAAAACTCATTTAGCTTCTCTCTCGATATACTCTTCTGTCTCTCGAATCCCGTCGGGAGTGCCGATCTCATAGAAGCGTTCCGAGATCTCAAACGCGGCAAGTTGCCCCGCCCGGAGCACGTCCTGGAACACCGTCGCCAAGTCGAGCGCCTCGCCCGCCGGATACGGTTCAAATGCTGAGGCCCGAAACACTCCGAGGCCATAGTCGATATGCCGCATCGACGTAGTTCGTTCCCGTTTGTCGTACCGAATGATCCGACCGCCGGAGAACTCCACGTTCGACGTGTCAAACAAGCCGTCGTTCTCGTAAACCGTCATCAACGCCTGCAGACCGCTGGCCGTAAACGCCGCCTGCACGGAGGCAAGATCACAAGGCAAGTAGGAGTCGCCGTACAGCGTCAAAAACGATTCGCCCAAATACGGTAGAGCGTTCCGAATCGCTCCCCCGGTGCCCAGATACGTCGGCCCATCAAACACATAATCAATATGGAGCCCGTAACCGCTGCCGTCGCCCGCAAACTCCTGAATCATCTCGCCCTTGTAGGCGACACTCATCACCACCCGCTCCACGCCGTTGCGCCGCAACAGCCGAAGCTGATGGGCCACAAACGGTTCGCCATTGATCTCGACCAAAGCCTTAGGAATCTTCTCCGTAATCGGCCGAAGGCGCGTCGCCAGTCCGCCCGCCAGAATCACAACAGGAAGCATCCCCATCACGACCGCGACACCACCGTCGTCCCCGCAAAATCAAAACGAACCCGCACTTCGCGCAACCCGGCCCGTGCCATCGCATGCCGCAGCTTCGTCTTGTTCTCGCAATAAAACATCAAAAATCCGCCACCGCCCGCGCCAATCACCTTCCCGCCCAACGCCCCATTCTGCAGCGCCATCTCGTACCACTCGTCGATCTGGGCGTTGCTCATGCCGATCGAACGCTTCTTCTTATGCTGCCAATGCACGTCCATGATCTCGGCAAACCGCCCCAGGTCGCCCTTTTGAAACGCATCCCGCGAGTCAAAGCCAAGTTGCTTCACGAAATGCAGATTGTCGATCATCGACGCGTCCTTCTGCTTGGACCGCGTATCCTGATCTTTCAAAATATTCGACGCTGATCGCGTAAAACCAGTGAAGAAAAGGGCCAAATTGTCTTCCAGCGTCACCAGCGTCTCCTGGCTCGCCCGCAAGGGCTCCACGTGGATCTGACCGGAGGAATCAAACGTGAAACAAGTCAAGCCGCCATAAGCCGCAATAAACTGGTCCTGCCTCCCAATCGGTTCCTTCAAAACATCGATCTCGATGTGGCAGGCGTTCTCGGCCAGCGACCGCCGCGAAACAAACTGCTTATCGAGCGTATACAGCGCCTGTAGCAGCGCCGTCGTAAAGCTCCCCGATGAACCCAAGCCCGTTCCAGACGGGATATCGGCCATACTCGAAATCTCTAAATCCGGCTCCCGACCCTGCGGAAACACGAGCCGTAAAGCCTCGCGAATGATCGGATGCTGAATCGCGTCCACCGACTCCGTCACTTCAAGCTTCGAATACTTAATCAGAAATTCGCGCCGAAACGTCTGGTGCAAAGTAATATGAACGTACTTGTCGATCGCCGCGGCGATCAAGAAGCCGCCATGCTCTAAATAGTACGAAGGAAGATCCGTTCCTCCGCCTCCAAGCGAAATCCGCAGCGGACTACGAGTAATAATCATGACTGTTGGTAAACCGACTCAACGATCCGCAGAGCCGCCTGCGCGTCTCCCAATCCTGGATTCGGCTGCCGCGCAAGGCGTATATCCTCAAGAAACGTATCAAACTCATCTTCCCACGAGTCGTCCGCCATCGGATATTCCCAAATCGTCGTCGGAGGCGGACCCATCTCAGGCAGCATCTGATAGTAAGCTAGCCGCTCCAAACCATAACTCCCGCCCAGCCCAGTAATCTCCAACTTACCCTTCTGCCCGTATAACTCAAACGAAAACGTGTTCTTCCATTCCGTCCACGTCGCATGCAACGAAGCAACCTGCCCCGCCGCCGTCCGCAGTAAGAAAAACGCGTTGTCTTCCACCGGCATATCCCAGAAAAACGTCCCCACCTCTCCCTTCACGCTCGGAAAATCTCCGAAAAACCACCGCGCCAAGTCGATCAGATGCAGACCCTGGTCAATCGCCTCGCCCCCGCCAGAAAGCTCCGGCACCGCGCGCCACTCCTTGTCGTAACCAATCCGACCGCCATGCCCATACCGGCCCCGGACAAACATCAGCGAACCCAAAACGCCCGAATCCACAATCTGCCGAGCCTGTCGAAACGCGCGATGATGGCGATGATTAAAGCCAATCCGAACCAACGCCCCGGTGCGCGCACAAGCCGCAATCACCGGGTCCAGCTCCGCCGCCCGCCGCGCCGCCGGCTTCTCCACCAGCACATGCTTGCCCGCCGCCGCCGCCGCCAACGTCACATCCGGCAGCGCGTTATGCACCGTCGCTACGCAAACAAGGTCAACGTCCGGCCGCGCCGCCGCCGCCGCCCAATCCGTAGTCGCTTCCGCTCCCCGATACTTGGCGGCTAAACTCTCCGCCCGAGCCAGATTCGTGTCACAACAGACAACCAGTTTGTGTTGCCCCCGTAGGGATTTGGCGCGCTTCTCCCCGATGAAGCCGCACCCAATAATGGCAATATTCATGCGTATTTTCAGCTTCGAGTATAGCAGCCGTCAACTCCGCTTGAGTTTCGTCACCCGCCCAACCTCCACCCATTCCGCTACATAAATATCCCCATTCGGACCAAAACACGCCGCATGGGGAGCCACGAATTGCCCCGGAGTAAACGCACCCCGCTCCCCCGCCCGCAAACTCTCGTACGTCTTCCCATCCGCCTGCCGCCCATCGCCCAACTGCACAATCGGCTTATTCTGCTTATCGAACAGCGTCACCACCGCCTTCAAATCCGGCATCAGCAACGTATCGCCCAGAAAATCAAACGTACTCGGCCAACGCACGCCATCTTTCACCATATGCAGCGACCGCCCGTTCAAATCAAAATACTGGATCCGCGAATTTGCCCCCCGCTCACCCACCATCAACAGCGGCGTCCCCGACCTCGTATCAATCCCAATCGCGTGCGGCCATATCGTCGTCCCCGGGCCGGTCTCTTTGTTCTTGTTCGCGTCCATCAACTGCCGCGTCCCACCAAACGTCCGAATGTAGTTCGTCTTGGCGTCGTAATGGTGAATCCCAAACTTCCCATAGCCATCGGCAATGTAGATGTCGCCATTCGGTGCCACTGCCAAGTTCGAGGGCCGATATTCGCTCGCCTTTGCATACACGCCCGACATCACCGGAGCATGAATCGTCCACACCACTTCGCCATCCAGAGTCGTCTTCCGGACGTAGCCCTTCACATTGTCGCAATGGTACAAAAACTCAACGCCGCCCTCCTGGCGAATCGTCAACCCATGCGCCCCACCCCGCATGTCCGCCCCCCAGCTCTTAACAAACTTGCCATCTGGATCAAAAATCGCAATCGCATCCGGTGACGAACTGTTCTTATGTACCGTGTGCGCCACGATCACGCGCCCCTGCCGATCCATCACGATCCCGTGCGTATTCCCGAACTGAAGCGTCGACGGCAGTTGCGGCCAGTCGTGATAAGCCTCGTAGGTGTAGGCTCCAGAGCCCATTACCGGTACTTTACTCTGACCAAAAGCCATAGCCGACAGAAAGAACGAACGACGAGAGATTGACATGTACGCTACAAACCAACGTAGCGCAAGATCCGCCGCGCTTCACCCTCGGCTATCTGCAAATTCTCCCGCGCCGAATCAAACTGCTTCTGCTCCAGATCATTTTTCGCCAAATCCAACGACAAATTCATCCGCGTCGAAGACTTCACCAAATCCGGCGTCAACGCCAACCCCCGGCTCTCCACGCTCGCCTGCACCGGTGCCACCGCATTCTTCGCCGAGTACACCGTCGCCAGCACGTTGTAATACCGGCTCCGCAGCTCCCGCCACTGCTCTCGATCCCCCGGGCTCAGCGTCCCCTCGTCCAGCCGAGGATACTCGGCGCTCGTCGGCGCCGAAGTCTTCACCGGCACGTTCAAGTATGCCTCCGGAATCCCCCGCTGCTCGCGCGGCTGCTGATTCCCGCCGCCGATCGGCACCGACATCCACATCGGAATCGATCCCCCCAACGCGTTCACCCGCCCGCCCACAAACGCCAACTGCCCTCGCACATTCGGGTCGTTCGGGTTCTCATTCGCCAACTGGTTCAGGATGATCGCCGAGTTGTTGTAGCTATGGATCGCGCCCTCCCGATCCAAATATTGCGGATTCGCTTCCTGCATCCGCCCTAGCCGGTTGAACGCACCCGCAAGCGCCATTCCCAACGCCGGATCCGTCCCCGCCAACCCGCGAATCGCGCCCAAATACGCCGACGCCCGGCCCACAAACGCCCGCCGCTGCGGCGTCCATCCCGGCTGCGTCTGATACGCCGGCAAATACGACTGATCAAACCAGGAATTGAACGTAGACACATCCCGCAGCCGATCCTGCCGAAATCCCTGCGACACCGGCGCATTCCCGCGCGGCGCACTCTTCTCAAACTTCGTCTCCAGGCCCTGCAATACCGTGATCGGTTGGCCCAAGGCCAACCCCGCCCCAACCAATCCAACGATCCAACCGCCCTTCATCTTATTTCTTCTCCACTCGATCGCCCTCTTTGGGCGGCTGACTGCCATTAAACGAACCGATGGCGATCTTATCGCGCACCGTCGTAATCTTCATGCTCCCCACCGGTGCCGTCACCACGTCCAACACCTCTTTCGTCACCGGATCTTTCACCTCCTTCACGATCCGCGAAACCTCAAACGTATCGCCCACCTGAACCCCGGAAGACGAACCGACGTTAATATAAACGCTGCCCCCTTCAACCGCCGCCACCTTCCCTTCAATCTCAATATTCCGAGCGCTCGAAACGCTTCCCGACTGCCCGTTCAACTGCTGAGCAAGCTTATCGCAGGCGTCCATCACGGCCTCGCCGATAATCGTCTCCGCAAAATTCGACGACGTGAAATCCACGCCTCCGCCCACGCCCACTCCGCCCGCGTAAACCCCCGCAAATCCGCCCTTCGAACTCCGCTTCGATTCCCCCCGCGCCTCGCCCGTCATCACAATCTCCGACGACTCGTTATCCACCATCCGGAAATTCAACACGACGACGGCCTTGCCCTCGCTACTCCGCAAACCACCCGCGCCCCCGGCCCCGAGCACCCCTACGCCCACCGCCCCGCTCCGTCGCCGGTCATCGCGACCAAAAACCACCACATCTCCCATCACCGTAAAGTCCGCCCCGCGAATCTGGCCAATCCGCGCCTGCGTCCCCTTCTTCACCCGCCCACTCGCGCCGAAGTCCTGCTCCTTCAGCACCGTGCCCACCTTGTTCCGCTCCACCACCGTAAACTTTCCGCCCTGCGCAATCCGCTTCACCATCAGCGCGCTCATGCCCTTGCCCAGGTCTACTTGCGTGCCGAAGATCGCCGCGCCCACATCCCGCACAGTAGAGAAATCGAAGTCCTCCACTGCCAGGCTCCGCTTCCCTTGGCCCCGCAGCGCCGCCCCCACGGCCAACATGGAAATCGCCAGTCGACGCGTCATCATTGCTTTTGCACCTTCTTAGCCAGGTAACCCACCTCGGGCTTCCCCGTCCCGTTGTACGCCCCAATCGTCACCCGGTCCCGAACCTCGGTCGCGATATAGTCACCAACTTTTTCCGTCACCATATCGATCACGTCCTTGGTCACCGGGTCTTTCACTTCTTTCACAATCTTGTGAATCTCAAACCGGTCGCACTTGTTGATCCCGTCAAACGAACCCGCCGAAAGATAAATCTGCTTGTCCACCACTTCCGCAATTCGCGATTCAACGTCCAGGTTCCGCATCGGAATCTTACCCTCGTTGTTGTTCAAGTCCGCCGCCAGCTTGTCCACGCTGCTCATCGTCGCTTCGCCGATAATTGTCTGGCCGAAGTTCGCCGACGTCATGTCCACCGTCGCCCCGCCCCCGCCCCGGTTCACCAGCGCCCCAACATCAAACCCATTCTGCTTCCGCGAAGATTCGCCCCGCGCCTCACCCGTCGCAATCACTTCCGACGTCTCAGCGTCCACCAACCGGAACGAAATCACCACGACCGCCTTGTCCTCGCCCGTCTTGATCTTGATCCCGCTCAATATCTTCGGCCCGTAGCCAAATCCCCCGATACTCTTCCGCTTGTCGTCCCGGCCAAACGTCACAATCGTTCCCATCAAAATCGCATCGGCACCCGTAATCCGACCCAGCCGCGATTGCGTCCCCTGCTTCACTCGGCTCGAAGCGCCAAAGTCCTGCTCCGCCAATACTTTCTTCACATTCGCCCGTTCCACAATCCGGAACTTGCCCTGTTCGGCCAAGCGCTTCGTGAACATCGCCAAAATGCCCTTGCCCACGTCCACCTGTGTGCCGAACACTGCCGCCACCGCATCTTTCACCGTCCCGTAATCGAACTCGTCCACGGCCACCACCCGCTTCCGCGGACCCGCCGGTACGTCGCACGTAATCGTCGAAAGCACCGTGTTATAGTTCGCTGCCGCCATCGGCACAACCGCCGCCTTCGCCACCGGAGCCACCGGTGTAGCCGCCGCGCCCACCGCCGCCGTCGGCGTCCCGCTCATCGAATTACTCAACGCCATAATGACGTTGTCCGAAGCGCCCGCCTCCTTGAATCGAATCAAGTCGTCCGTCGATACCTTCAACGATTTACCCGCCGCGTTAATTGACGAGACGACGCTCGCGTCGGGCAACTTCAGCGTCACCATCTTGAAAATCTTGTCCAGCGCCGAAGCCACCGGAGCGGCTGGCTTTGTGGCAACGGGCTTCGCCGCAGCGGGCTTGGCCGGGGCCGGGGCTGGCTTCGGAGCCTGCGCCACCAACAGCGACCCGGAAACAATCACGGACAACGAAATGCGAAGTAACGAATTCATATCGGCAAAACTCCTACGCTCCAATCACTAACGCGGCATCGACCAGCAAAACGTATCAAAAACTGTAACGAAATGCGAAGATGGCGTTCGAGTTACGGCCATATTGGCCCAGAAAGTCTGAAGTGCGTCCGCGAATCACCGACCCGCCAACCCGCACCGACCATTGATCGTTGAAAGTATGGATGAATTCTCCACGCATCCAAACCCCATCTCCATTCTGCCTTAGTGCCGTGTCGATGGCTACCGTATCACGAGGGTTGACTTGCAAACTGGCCCTCCCCAGAAAACTCCGCGTCAACCCCCGATCCGGCGCGAAATCAAACAAATTCCGCCGCACCGTCACGTACTCCCCCGCATAGCCCCCCACAAACGTCCACTCCCCGCTCTGCCGCTCCGCCTGAACCACGTACTGAAAATAATTGTCCGCCGCCGGCGTCGAACTCGAAAAATACCCACCCTCACCCTTCAGCGTAAACCACCGGTTCGGTATCGCCGTCGCCCCACCCACCATCCGTAAGCGAGCAAAATAGTTGTTCAAATCCAATCGAAACTCCGGGACCTGAGAAATGCGCCAATTGACGAGCGGCAGATGATTGTGACCGTCATAATAGACCCCCGCTACCTCATACCCTCGACCCACATGGTTCCACCGGACGCCCCATTGCTGCCCCGTCGGCAGCACCGCCGGCCCCTGCCGCAGCGTATGTGGCAACCCCGCCAACTCCGCCCGAATCGCCCCCCCGCCTCCCCAACGCTGCAACAACAAGGGCGACCGACTCGGCGTAAATCTCGGCTGCCAAACCAAATCGATCGTCTCCCCGCCACTCTCCCAAGTCGCCCGCCCCGCCATCACCGCCAAATACTCCGTATCCAACACGTTCAGAAAATCCCGCGGCGCAAAACGATCCACCGGACTCAAAATGTCTGCCTTCCCCCAACGGATAAACTGCTTACCCGCCTCCACCGTCCACTTCCCCCGATTCGCCGTCAAACTAAATCGCCGCAACGACACCGCCGGCCGCGGCATCCCCCGATCCTGCCAATCCACCCGCCACTCCCGCTCCGTCTGCCGATGCGTATCCGTCCGCCCGTCTATCGCTCCGTTGAACTTCAACCAAGGCGTTAACTTGTAAGCCATTTCATACCGAAACAGCACATCCGCTATCGCCCGCCCGCTATCGCTCACCGCCGTCTGCGGAAAAAACGTCCCCCGTGTCTCGACGTATCCCCGCTGTGAAAAACTCTGCCCCCACAGCGGAAACCCACAAGCCAAAAGTAAGGCGACTCGACTCATTCCCCACGCCGAAGCGCTTGCAGCGTGAACTGCTCTTCGGGCAGCGTCGCGTCGTACTTCAACTTCTCCGTCTTCATCACCGTCCGCGTCTTCTTTCGTAGGTCATTCATCTCCATCTCCAGTGTTGACCACACGTTTTGCACCTTCTCAATCCGCTTATGTTCCAGCCGCTTCACAAGCTCCGCCTTCACATACATCTCAAATTGAACCGGCAGCAAAATATCCTTCCGAACCCAAATCACTTGGCGCGAATATTGCGTGGTTCGCGATTTCTTCGCCACTGCCTCAATTTTATAGCAAGCCTGGCCGCTCAGCGTCTCCTCGCCCAAAAGCTTGTAGTCGCTCTGATCGACGTCCCGCTCCTCCAAATCTTCAAACGAAAAGTCTGTCCCAAAGAATCGTGTCGACCGATCCTGCAACGCAATCCGCCGATCCCGATTCAATTCCGGCGTCCACATCCACTGGTCGCTCGCCCGGTCAGGATGGTTGTGAACCAGCAGCGCCACGCCCTTCACAAGCGGCGGTGCCAAAAATCGTAGAACGGACTTCGACTCCCCATACGCACCAATCCGCGCATACTGCCACCGCTTCTCGTTCTTGCCCCCCTTGGTGTCGTACACCTCCAGCACTCCCTCGTATTGCTGGCTCCGCGAACGATGCATCTTCTGCGATTCTTCGACAATCTTCCGCGCATCCTGAGCCAACAACGTACCCGCGCACAGCAAAAACAAAACAAGTTTATTCATATTCCAATGCCTCCACGAGCGATCCCCGCACCGCCGCTTCCGCCGGTGCCAACGAAGCCAAAAACGCGCTCCCTAAAATAATCGGAATCAAAGTCAGCACCGTCCGAAACGGATACCCGTATGCCAACCGCATCCCCGACAAATCCCGCGCCGAAGTCTCCAGCGCGTAGTACAACGCCACCGCCCCAAACCCGCATCCCAAAATCAATCCAATCCCCCCAATCAACACCGCCTCCAGCCAAATCGTCCCCCGAATCTGCCCTCGCAATCCCCCCACCGCTTGCAACACGCCCAACTCTCTCCGCCGGTCCGTTATCGACACCGTCAGCGTGTTCACAATTCCCAAAATCGAAACCAACACCGCCACTGCAATCTGGATATACGTCAGCCCAAACCATTGATCCGTAATCCGCAAAATATAACGCCGCAAGTCTTCATTCGTGAATACAAAATACCGGAACCGTGTCCCGGTCTGCGCCGCAATCCGCTCCCGCATCTGCGCCACCGTCACCCCGGCCTGCAAATAGATTCGGATCACGTTTGCCGACGTGTCTTTCCAATACTTAACGTAAATGCTCCGGTCCAGGAGCACCGAACCCTTCTGGTCCGAGAAGTCCACCACCACCCCCAGCACCGGCAGTTCCAACGGCCCACCCGGCGTCGCGATCGTCAATATATCGCCTCGCTTACGATTGTGCATCAGCGCGAAATTGTCCGAGATAATCACCCCCTTCCCCGCCGCCGCGGCCCGATACATCGTCTCGCCATCGCCCGAAACGATTGGCAGTCGTGCTTCCTGGCTGACACTCGAAATATCCAGCGAAACGAACATCACCGGTTCCCCATCCATCGGCAATCGAACAATTCGCACCGCCTGCATCCGCCGAACCCCCGGTATCTTCTCCACCTCCCCCGCCAACTCCGCCGGAAATCGAAAGCTCCGATCCGTAAAGTTCTGCGTCGGCGCCAAGTACATATCCGGGTTCAACGCCACCCGCAGCCACTCATCAATCGATGCGTACGCCGCCTGCGTCATCCCCCCCAACGCGATGATCAGCGATACCGAAAGCGCCAGCGCCGTCACCGCTCCCGACGTCCGCCGCGGCGATTGAATCAACGAATCCGCCGCCAACGTCCCCTCCACCGGCCAGATAGCCTTGAGCACCGGCCGTAACCCCCGAGCCAGCCATAGCCCCAACGTCGGGACCAACAAAACCGCCGCAAAAATGCTGCAAATGTAGCCAGCATAAAAGAGGAGTCGCCCGTGCCCAAACGCCAAACTAAGTCCCGCAAAGCACAGCAGTCCAACCGCCAGCCACCGCCGCGTCCGGTTCTCCCCCGCCGTCAGCAATTGAAACCGTCCCTTCTGTAAAGCTTGCACCGGATCCACTCGCGCCGCGTTCCGCGCCGGAATCCACGCCGCAATCAAACTCGTCACCAACCCCAAAACCATCGCGCCTACTAGCAATCGAGGATCCGACGAAACCTCCTCCGCCTTCTGCGCTACGCCATAAACCTCTCCCAAAAACTGCCCCAACGAACCCGCAATCCCCCGCGCAATCAGGATACCCAGCAGCACCCCCAACCCCGCCCCCACCAACCCGCCCACCGCGCTCTCGGCTAAAAACAAAATCTGAATCTGCCGTCGAGTCGCCCCCAGAGCCCGCAAAATCCCAATCTCGCTCCGCCGCTGCGTCACCGCAATCGCAAACGAGTTATAAATCAAAAACATCCCAATAAACAACGCAAACAAGCTCGTGATGTTCGCCAGCATCCCGTACACGCTCGAGAGCGATTCAAACTGCTTCGCCCGCGATGACGGCGGCTCTACCTGAAATCCAGCCCCCAAAACTTTCTCCAACTTAACTTGCACCGCCGCCGGGTCCAACCCCTCCTGCACCGCCAAGTCAATCCGATCAAACCGCCGTCCCCGCCCAAAAATCTTCTGCGCCGCGTAGACGTCCATAATCGCTAGGTTCCCGCCGAACGCACTCGTTAACCCGCTGGATTTCATGATCCCGCGCACGATAAACTTCTTCGGCCCGTCCATCGAATTCAGAGTCAACTCCGAGTTGCTCTGCAAGTCATTCTCGGCCGCAAACTCCCGCGTGATCATGATCGAATCCGGCTGCGCCAAAAACACGAGCGGATCTTCAATAAACGAGTCGTCCCCCGCCTCCAACGCATAATCCCGCAGGCTCCGGTCGCCCGTCATGTCAACCGCCAAAATCAAAATGTTCGCCTGCGACTTCGTCTGCGGATTCATCACCGCCTCAATCACCGGCACCGCCACCCTCACCTCCGGCACATTTTGGACACGTTCAAGAATCTCTTCCTCGAACCCGGCCTCCCCTGCCGAAATCTGCAACTGCGTCGCCCCCGCAATCCGATCCACCGTTTGCGTAAACGCCGTCAACACGCTCTGGTTCGCCGTATGCATCCCGACAAACACCGCCACGCCCAACACAATCCCCGCAATCGTCAGCAAACTCCGCAGTAAATGCTTCCGCGTGTACTGCCAACTAATCAGACGCAGCAGGATCACGCCGTCACGTCCTGCACCAACAATCCGTCCTTCAGTGCAATCCGCCGCCCGCAGCTATCTGCCACGCCCTTGTCATGCGTCACAATCACCACCGTCGTCTGAAATCGCGTATGCAAATCCCGGATCAACCCCAGAATCTCCGCCCCCGTGTTCGAATCCAAATTCCCCGTCGGCTCATCCGCCAGCAGAATTGGCGGGTACACCGACAAAGCCCGCGCTATCGCCACCCGCTGCCGCTCCCCCCCCGATAGCTCCTCCGGCAAATGGTCCAACCGCTTATTCAGCCCCACCAGGCTCAACAACTCATTCGCCCGCTCCGCAATCTTCGGTGCCGGCCAGCCCCGCAGGTGCAGCGGCAACGATACGTTCTCCAAACAGTTCAACGTCGGAAGCAGATTAAAAAACTGAAAAATAAACCCAATCTTGTCCCGCCGCAATTTCGTCAACGCATCATCGGACAGGCCCCCCAAAACCTCCCCGTCCAGCTTGATCTCCCCAGACGAAGGCCGATCCAGTCCCCCGATCAGATTCAACAACGTCGATTTCCCCGACCCGGAGGGGCCCATCAGGGAAACCATTTCCCCTTTGCGAATGTGCAAAGTAACCGAAGCAAGCGCGGTCACCTGCTTCTTACCATCGAACCGCTTGGAAACACCGGAGATGTTTATCATATAGTGTGGTCTTACTGGGTCTAACTATTCATGATGACATGCAGTTTGAAAGCGTAATGATAGAAAGCGTTGGCCCGGCTCATCTGGAAGTTTGATCACGGCCCTTACGGTCTTAATCATGGCGTCGCCGTCAACTTATGACCCGGCAATTGCCGTTGTTAGCTCGACCGTCCAAGTCGGGTTGCCGGTCATCACCCGAATCGCGAAACTCTGCGCTGAAATCGCCGCGCCGGGTACGCCGATCTGTTTCGGCTCGATTGATACTGGACGGGTATCGAGTTGAGGTGAGGACGTTCTGGGGGCTTCCCGGCGCTGTAAATTCTGCGGATCAACCGTCTTGAAACCAAGCAAACGGCCATGGGCAGCTTTTCGCTCGAATCGTGCGGTCTCGGCTCTCGTCTCCGAAGCCAAGCAGGCGGACCGAGATCGGGTCGATAGATCCCACTGCCTACAAAATCCCAGCCCGCGGGGCGGAACCATCCCGTTAAGGCCAGCGGCAATCCTCATGTTCACGCTGAACCAAGACAGCGGTTTGACGTAGGCAGAAGTCCCAGCGAAAGTTCGTCGGCGAGAGGCGAGCAAGCGTGCTTTGCCTCCCACCGCCGCGTCCGCGATGCCGTCCCTTCGCTTTTCTCGTCCTTACCCACACCAAACAGCGAAGAGGCATAAAAGTTAACCGCTCCATCGACAACGTAAACGGATTCTAAAAAGCTAGAAACGGGCCTTCGCGCGACGCTATGTGGATCGCGCTAAAGTGTGAACAGCAGTATGAAACCCAACGATCGCAGTGGAAGTTTACCGGTAGCCGAACGGCCTTTCCGAATGCTCATCCTCTCCGGATCCGGTCGCAGGCAATACAACTGTCCGGGCGTCGATTCAAAATCCCGGACTTTAATGTTCAGGATGGCGGATCGTTTGCCGGACGAATGGGAAATCGATATTGAGGACTTGGGCAATGTTTTTGCCCGCTCCCGAATCCAGAGTTGCAACGCCTGCGTCTCCACCTCCATGGCGCTTTGCGTCTGGCCGTGCAATTGTTATGAGCGAGGCAGCAAGTTAGAGCCGGATCTGATGTGGGATTTGGACCTTTACTCGCGCCTGGATCTCGCGGATGCGTGGGCGATCATTGGACCTGTTAACTGGTACGCTCCATCCAGCAACCTGAAGCTCATGTTCGACCGACTGGTTTGCATGAACGGCGGGAATCCGGACGAAGACACGATTGAACACAAGAATCCAGAGATGGCTCAGGCTTTGGAGCACTCCGCCGAATGGGAACAGTTAAGCCAAAATCATCTGGAAGGACGTACGGCTGCGTTCTTCTGCTACGGCGACGGCGGCGGGGACGAGATGGACGAAGCTGGGCGGCCAAAGATTCTGCGGCACAAGCAGTACTTCGATCCGGAAGCTGAGCCGTTCTCCGAAAACCGCGATGCCTATGCGCCCCTTGTCTGGCAATGCCGCTACGGCGGCATCGAAGTTCCCGACGAGCTATGGACTTATCAAGAATTTGGACAAGGGAAAAAGTACAGCGATAACCAAGCCGAGGACATGGTGAAGGACGCGAGTGTATTGCAATCCTTCGACGATTGGACCGACCGGTTCCAGCAATTTGTGGCGAAAAAGGGCAAGGTCCCGCCGGGACGATATCGAGCCTACGGATACAAAGCGCCGGGACATCTGGGACGTGACTTGCAGCTAGTTTGGCGGGATGTCCGAATGCGCGTCGGCATTCCTCCGGAAGGTTCTTCTCCGGCCGAACAGCAAAAATTGGATCTGAATCGCGACCGCACCCTGAATCCGTTCAAGGGCGAAGGCGAAAAGTTACGGGATTAATTTGAGGCTCAAGCCACTGCTTCCCCCGCGGTGAACCGATCCGATCACGCCCTTTACGCATCGCGTAAAGGCGCCCGACCGCTTCTCGATTCTCGTGCCCTCACGGGCATTATCCAATCACTCAAAGCTGTAGCTCTCGAAAGACCGCCTTTCAAGATGAACTCTGACGGAACCGTCATAATGAAGTACGCGTGAACTGGAACTATAAAGGGCTCGAAGCCCTCGCCGTTTTCTCCATCTCGACTCTTGTCTGCCTCATCGTCCGCTGGTGGATCCTCCGCAGCCTCGACCGCGCCGCCACCGGGCCAGACTCCTTCCCCCAAGTCCTCCGCCAATACCTTAAAACCCCGTCGCTCCTTTGGGTTCTCGCGGGTTCTCTCGAACTCGGCCTCAGCGTCTTCAACCTCGAACCCCGCTGGCACCGCCTCATCGAAAACGCCATCGTTGCCTTCGTCATCTTCAGCATGGCGCTCATGCTCAACGCCATGGTCCAACGCGGCATCTCCCGCCTGCCCTTTGCCATGGCCGGCCTCTCCCGCACCCTCACCCGCCTCTTCGTCTTCGGCGTCGGCCTCCTCATCCTCCTACGCGTCTGGGGAGTTTCCATCACCCCCGTCCTCACCGCCCTCGGCGTCGGCGGCCTAGCCGTCGCACTCGCCCTCCAGGACACCCTCAGCAATCTTTTCGCCGGCGTCCACCTCCTCGTCGAAGCCCCCATCACCGTCGGCAATTACGTCCGCATCAGCGCCGACGAAGAAGGCACCATCACCGACATCGGTTGGCGCACCACCCGCATCCAAACCGGCTCCAACTCCACCATCATCGTCCCCAACAAAACCATCACCAACGGCATCATCCTCAATTACGATCTCCCCGATTCCCGCGTCGGCACCTCCATCCCCATCCTCGTCGCCCACCACGCCGACCTCGCCCTCGTCGAACAAATCTGCCTCGATGTCGCCAGCACCGTCCCCGGTGTCCTCCCCGACTCGCCGCCTCTCCTCCTCGCCGACCCCGGCATCACCCCCACCCACCTCCAATTCAAATTCGCCTTCCAGGTCGAACGCCAACTCGGCTCCGGTCTCGTCAAAGCCCAACTCGTCAAAGCCATCCTCGCCCGCTTCCAAGCCGCGAACATCCCCCTCCCAGAGCGACCAACCCGCTAATGCGCATCGGAATCGACGCCGGAGGCACCTTCACAGACTTCGTCATCCAGCACGACGACGGCCGCCTCGAAAGCTTTAAACTCCCCTCCAACCCCCACAACCCCGCCGCCGTAATTCTCGTCGGCATCGGCGACCGCGATGGCGAAATCATCCACGGCTCCACCGTCGCCACCAACGCACTCCTCGAACGCAAAGGCGCCCGCACCGCCTTCGTCACCACCGCCGACTTTGAAGACCTCCTCTTCATCGGTCGCCAGAACCGCCCCGAACTTTACAACCTCTCCCCAGCCCCCCGCCGCTTCCTCGTCGCGGGCGCCCCTTTCCAACGCCG
>JANXMS010000380.1 GCA_025354525.1 Acidobacteriota bacterium | reverse complement strand
GGCTTCCACCGCCACCTTAGCTTTCAAAGCCGGCGAGTGAGTCTTGCGTGTTCGAGGCATTGATTCTCCTTCATTTTCAATGCCCTCCTACACTTAAGCAATAACCATTTTTGTGTCTAGTTTTTGGGGTCCACCACACCGTGAAGGTGTTCGTAATGTTGTTGCTCGGGTACCGGCCCAACGACATATAGTTGGCAAACGTGTACCGGCCGAAGAACGGGCCATACGGCATTTGGTCCGCCAACTTCTTCGGAAAGCCCAGCGAGGTCAAATCGAAACCCGCATTGGCATCTCCCCGCGACCCTTCGACATAACGCGAAAACGAGCTCCGAATATTGAAGAGCAACGAGGGCGAAAGAGTCGTCACCCAATCAATCACGTAGGCATCGTTGATCCGCTTCAGAGGCATCTGCCCGTCCTGCCCTGGGGAATTCAATATGCCGTTCGACGACCGTGTCTCCGTCCGGTCGTTCGACGCGTGGCGGAAAAACATCCGGTGCTTGTCGGAGATGTTCTGGTCGAACTTAGCCACAAAGTTGTAGAAGTCGTCCCGCGCCGCCGTCTGAGCCCCGGACATGAAGTAGTTACTTTGCGAGTAGTTCGTCGACGGAGTGGAAGTGTTCGGCTTCGGGAAAAAGTCGACGATCTTCCGCGAAATTGGGTTGATCTGGCTCGCCGGAATTACGTTGCCCGGATACGGCAATCGATCCCATCGATTGCTAAACTCCGGATTCATAAACCCGGTCGATGCGTCATAAATCGTAATCGGCCGGTTCCGCGCGTCCACCAGTTTCGAGAAGTCACCGTGACGCATCTCCAGCGCCGGAACGCTCAAGATCAACGGCTGCGGCGAAGCCTCGCGATAGCCCTCGTAGTTGACGAGAAAGAACGTTCGGTTCTTGATCAACGGCCCGTCCATCTGCAATCCGTACTGATCTTGGAAGTGCCCTTCTTTCGCCGCGCCGCGGGCGTTATTCTGAAAGCTATTTGCATCCCAAGCGTTTCGCCGGGCAAATTCATACGCCGCGCCGTGCCACCGATTCGTCCCGCTCTTCAGGACGACGTTTACTATTCCACCGCTCGTCTTGCCGTATTGCGCGTCGTAGGAGTTCGTCTGGATCTTGAACTCCTGAACCGAATCCACCGGCGGAACGTAAGCGATGTTATTGCCGCCCGCTTGGGCGTTATTTGGGACGCCGTCCATCAAGAACTCGTTCGACCGATTGGCCCCGCCGTTGATGCCATAGTCCGCAATTGCGCCGTTGTCAAAAGGTCGCATATACGCCAGAGATCCGTTGTAGTTCACGCCGGCGACGAGCATGGAAAGCATGAATGGGTTGCGACCGTTGAGCGGCATGTCCTTGATGAACTGTTGGTCGATGGTCCCTCCTCGATCTGCCGAGGCTGTTTCGAGGAGAGGAGCTTCGTCGGTGACCGTGACCGTTTCGGTCACAGTGCCGAGGGTCAACGAGAGGTCAACCGTGGCGGCTTGGTTCACTTGCAGAATCACGCCTCGGCGGACCATTGTTTTGAAGCCGGAATGCTCGGCTCGGAGTTCGTAGTTACCGGGCCGGATCAGCGCGAAGCTGTAGTTGCCTTGCCCGTCGGTCTTGTGCTGGAGGCGCTCGTTTGTATCCACATTCAGCAACGCGACAATCGCCCCAGCGACTGGCGCGGCAGCGGGGTCGGAGACCCTTCCCGTCAAGGTTGCTCGGAACTCCTGCCCCCAGGAAGGGGCAGTCACAATCAGAAAAAGAGCTATCCGCATTCCGGTCATCGGATAACCAATTTACAACGAATTGCGACCGCGCGTTAGCATGGCTGGATGCTCTCCCGCCGCTCCTTGCTCCAACTCGCCGTTGCCCCTCGGGGTCTTCGGCTGGCGACTTTTTCGGCTGATGTCACGCCGCCGCTCGGAGCCGCGCTTTGCTACGGGTTGGTCCCGGCGGCATCCTCGATCGCCGATCCGCTGTCGGCTCGCGGGGTGGTCCTGTGGCCGGCCGGTCAACTGCCGATCGTCCTCTGCGCGGTGGACTGGCTCGGCATCGGAAACCATAGCCGCGACCGTTGGCGGGCCGCGCTGGCCAAGGCCGCGGGCACATCGCCGGACCGGGTCGCGCTGCATACCGTCCACCAGCACGACGCTCCGGGCGACGACTCGACGGCCCAGGCGCTGCTGCCTTTGGGTGTATCGCTGGGCCCTGACGCCTTCGCGCTGCAGACCGTCGCCAAGGTCGCCAGGGCGGTTCGTTTGGCGCAGCCGGTGGCGGTGACGGGGGTGACGGCGGGGGCGGCAGCGGTCGTCGACGTGGCTTCGAATCGTAGAATCCTCGGCGGCGATGGGAAGGTCCAGTTTGGCCGCATGACGGCCTGCCGGAACTCGCCCCAGTGCCAAGCCCCGGTCGGAGCCATCGACCCGCTGCTCCGGTCGATCAGCTTCTGGGCCGGGCCTCGGCGCTACGCCACGCTCAGCTACTACGCGACCCACCCGATGAGCTACTACGGCCAGGGAGCTGTCTCGGCCGATTTTGTCGGCCATGCTCGCAACCAGCAGACGGACACCTTTCAAGTGCATTTCACGGGGGCGGCGGGGAACATTGGGGCCGGCAAGTTCAACGACGGAGCTGTCGCGATGCGGCCGGTGCTTGCGGAACGAATGGCGGCGGCGATGGCCGGGGCGAAGGCGGCTGAGAAGCCGATCCCGTTCACGGACGTTCGGTGGATCTCGGTCCCGGTGGCGCTGCCTTTGCGCACCGGCGCTGGCTTTACCGAGGCGGACCTGACGGCGGAGTTAGCAGACCCCAAGCAGCGTTTGAACCAGGCTCGTTACCTGGCCTACTATCGGCTGACGGAGGCCGGTCGCAGGATCGATCTGACCGCTCTTCGGCTGGGTTCGTTTTCGATCGTACACATGCCCGGAGAGTTGTTTGTGGAGTACCAACTGGCGGCCGCAGCGGAGCGCCCGTCGGAGTTGGTGGCCACGGCCGCGTACGGCGACTATGGCCCGATGTACATTGGCACCCGCCGGTCGTACGACGAGGGCGGCTACGAGACTTCGGCGGTTTCGCGCGTTGCGCCGGACGTGGAGGACGTCCTGCGCAACGCGACCCGTCAGCTTTTGGCTTGACGTTACTGCACGTTCAGCGTCACCGGGTTCGACGCCTCACTATCCACGGTCAAGAGCACCGCGACCTCCCCTCGGCTGCGGAGGCTATTTGGAATCTGGATGTTGATTTGATCGAGCCCGATGGACCTCTGCGCTCCCGCGAAGGAGACCGGGGCGGCGACCCCGCCGATCGTGCAAGTCACCTTGTCGAGATCGGTTCGTTTTCGGACGCCAGTACCGTAGAGCGACACGAACGTCTGATCGGTGGCGGCGCCCAAGCTCATCGGCGCTGGGGCGCAGCGGCCCGCGGCGTCGCAAGCGAAGACGTTGACTGGAGTTTGGGTTCCGTCGGCACTGATGCGGACCGCTAACGCGGCGGGCACTCCGGCTCCGTTCCCGTTGGCGGTGAAGATGCCAGGCGTGGCGTTTTTAATCGCGACCTTGCCGGTCGACGTCGAGCCGATTCCGGTGAGAACCGTAATGGTGGCTTCGCCGACTGCCGTCGCGGCAGGGACTTCGTAGTTGATCTGCCCCGGCGAGACAAAATACAGCCGGCCGAGGCGGAGGACCCCGGCCGAGTCAAGGACGGTGAGCGTCGAGCCGGCGAGAGCTTGCGACAGCGCAGCGGAGGTATTGACGACAACGCCGGGGGCGAGCTTGTCGCCGAAGGAGGCGGCGATGCTCTCTGGTGCGACGGCCGTGCCGGCGTAGCTGGCCGCGGAGATAGAACTGACGCTTCCGGCCGCGGCTGGGATGATGGAAAGGAGGAAGCGGATCAACTGCGCTCGCTGGGTCGCGTTCGTTAGGCCATCGACGCCTCCGGTGCCGGAGCTCCGATGCGCTACGTTCTGCATCACGGCTTCGAGGGTATTGACGGAGCCGTTGTGGCAGAACGTTTGGGTGAAGGCGAAGAGCGAGAGCAGCGTCGGGGGGTTGTAGCCGCCGGCGCCGAGCGGGGCGACGGCGTTGGCGTCGAAGGTAGTCGTCGGCCGGAGTTCGGTAATCAGTTGTCCGGCGTTGAGCAGGCTCGCGTCGGGTGGCGCGGCGGCGCGAACTCGGCTGGTCGTCCAGAGCGAAGTGCCGTGGCAGTTCTATAGCACGTCTTGCCTTACCAGAGGGCAAATCCGCGACGTCTGAAGAGATCCCGAGCAATGTCGGGAGAGAGGAAGGGGGATAGAGCCTCGGCGAGATCGACGACAAGCGCATGCATTGACGGGGCCCTGAGCTGGGACAAACGTAGTTTGCAGTCCGCCCAATACGGGGCCGGTAGTTCGGGTTTCCAGAACGCCTCCATTATGTCAGGTTTTGCTCTAACGGGATGGTTCCGCCCTGCGGGACCCGATCTCGGTGGGCCTGCTTGGCTTCGGAGGCAAGAGCCGAGACCGCACGATTCGACCGCAACGCGGGCCCATGGCCGTTTGGCGAGTCCTTCGGAGCGCCGCTCGACTGGGTTTCGAGTCAGTTGACCCGCAGAATTCACAGGGCTGGGAAGCCCCCAGAACGTCCTTACCTCAACTCGATACCCCTCCGGGTTCAGTCGAGCCGAAACACTTGTGCCGTCGATGGATCTCGGATACGGAGCCGGGGGGAGTCCGCAGTGGTTGGGCCATTAACGGCGGCCGTAACCGCCGCGGTGGGAGCGTTCCCCGTCGCGCATCTGGCGCGTGATTTCGTAGTCGAGTTGGGAGGAGAGGCGATTGATGCGGTCGCGCTCGCGGCCGGAAAAGCCGAAGCGCGAAGAGCGTTCGATCTCGTGGCGAAGATTGTGCTCCATGTCCCAGAGGCGCCGGGCCTCGCGGGAGGAGAGAAAGCCGGAGCGTTCGCCTTGGGCGATGCGGGCGGCGAAGTTGTTGCGCGAATAGCCTTGATCGCGACCGTAGCCGGAGGGTCCGGAGGGCCGTCCGCCGTAGGGCTGGGCTTGGAGTGCGAGCCCGAGGAGAAGGCCGATGAGAATGGTTTTCATGGAAGTGTGCCTCGCTGCTGTAGGTAGCAATTCCAGGGCCGAAGGCTAAGTTGTAGTAAATACGGGGAATGAAAGGGAACAAGGTGGTGCAATTGCACCACCTGCCTGATGGAGGACCACCGGTGCCCTAGCGAAAGAGTTGGGGGGCGAACTCGGCGAGGTATTGGCGCCAGACGCTGTAGGTATGGGGGCCTTCGGTTTCGCGGTAGACGTGGTTGATTTTGCGTTCGGTGAGGAGTTTGTCGAAATTACGATTGCGTTCGAGGAGGAAATCCTGGCGACCACAGGCGAACCAGAAGAGTTTGGGGGGATTGTTGGAAAGCAGGGCGGCGGAGTTTTCGGGGACGGCGGCGCTGAAGGCTCCAAGGGCGGTGAACATTTCGGGGTGGCGGAGACCGATGTGGAGAGACTGGCCGCCGCCCATGGAGAGGCCGGCGATGGCGCGGGTTTTGGTGACGCGGTACTTGGCTTCGACGGTGGGCATGACGTCTTTAAGAACGTAGTCCTCGAAGAGTTGGGTGTTTTTGGCTTGAACGTCGCGGGGGGAGCCGAAGGGGACGGCGTGGCCGAAGGGCATGACGATGATCATGGGGACGGCTTTGTTTTCGGCAAGCAGATTATCGAGGATGAAGTTGGCATGACCGGCGAGGACCCAGCCGCCGGCGGTGTCGTTGGAACCGTGGAAGAGGTAGAGAACGGGGTACTTCTTCTTGGACTGCGCATACCCCGGGGGGGTATAGACCCAAAACGCTCGGGGTTCGTTGTTAATGGCTTTGGCGTGTTGCCAGTTGATTTCGACGGTGCCGTGGGGAACGTCGCGGGGCTGCCAGGGGGTGGGAGTTTCGGAGGGGACTTCGACGAGGCTGGCGGAGGTGCTGGCGCGAAGTTTCATGCGGGGGTTGACGGGGTCGGCGATGGTGAGTCCGTCGACGGTGAAGGCGTAAATATAAACGCTGGGGGGGAGGGAGGGAACGGTGATGGTCCAGACTCCTTTTGCGTCCTTGGCCATGGGGAGCTTCGAGCCGACGGGCATCCAGTCGCCGTAGAAGGTTACCTCTTTGGCTTGGGGCGCGTTGAGGCGGAAGGTGACGCGGCGGTCGGGGTGGATGTCCTGAGCGAAGGCGGAGAGGGCGACGAGGAAGAGAGTAATTTTGAGCAAAGCACAGTATATCGGGTTCGGTGGGGAGATAATGGTGCTCATGCGTGGATTGGTTATTGTTGCCGTTTTGATGGGGACGTTGGGGGCACAGGAGCATGTGCCGGAGAATGAGAAGAACCCTTTGGCGGGGAAACCGGAGGCGATTGCCACGGGGAAGCGGCTGTATGAACAGACGTGCCAGGCCTGCCACGGGGGGAACGCGGCGGGGAGCGAACGGGGGCCGGCGCTGGCGACCGGGGTGTTCAAGCACGGAGCCAAAGACGGCGAGATTTTCCTGAACATTCGGAACGGGGTGAAGGGGACGCAGATGCCGCCGTACGGGGGGTTGAAGATTGAGCAGGTGTGGAGTTTGGTGAGCTACGTGCGGAGCTTGAGTGAGAGCGGCGTGAAGGGGAACGAGACGGTGGTGGGCGATGCGACGGCGGGGGAGAAGATGTTTTTTGGCAAAGGGGGGTGCTCGGGTTGCCATGCGGTGAATGCGCGGGGCGGGGTGGTGGGTCCGGACTTGTCGGCGGTGGGAGCGATGCGGGCGGAGACGTTGCGGCAGAAGTTGGTGGATCCGGGGTCGGTGGCGAAGGGCCGGGGCAAGCGAATGGTGGGGCCGAGTGTGACGACGGTGAAATTTGCTGATGGACGGACGATTCGGGGGGAGGCGCGGAACCAGGATACGTTTACGCTGCACTTGATGGATGGGCGGGGGAAGCTGCATATGCTGGATAAGCAGAAAGTGACGGTGACGGTGACGGAAGGGTCGTTGATGCCGGCGGCGAAGTTGAGCGCGGGGGAGATGGACGATGTAGTGGCGTATTTGAAGGGGCGGGGGGGACGGGATTTGAGTGAGACGGTGAAGGCGGAGATTGCGGGTGGATTGACGGCGGAGCGGATTCGAAAGTCGGCGGCGGAACCGCAGAATTGGCTGACGTATTGGGGAGATTACCAGGGGACGCATTATTCGGCGCTGAGCCAAATTACGACGGCGAATGTGAAGAACTTGCAGACGAAATGGGCGGCGCAGATGCCGGGGGATGCGGTGCTGCAATCGACGCCGATTGTGGTGGACGGGGTGATGTACACGTCGGCGATGCCGGGGCAGGTGTTTGCGTTTGACGCGCGAACGGGGTTGGAAATTTGGAAGTACGAGAGGAAGCAGAAGGTGGTGAACGCTTTTGAAAGCAACCGGTCGAACCGGGGGGTGGCGGTGTTGGGCAATCGGGTGTTTGTGGGGACGTTGGATGCGGCGTTGGTGGCGCTGGACGCGCGGACGGGATTGCCGCTTTGGGAGGCACAGTTGGCGAGTACGATGGAGGGCTATAGCGTGACGGCGGCGCCGCTCGTGGTGAAGGACAAGATCATTGTCGGCGTAGCGGGCGGGGAGCATGGGATTCGCGGGTTTTTGGATGCTTACGACCCGAAGACGGGGAAACGGTTGTGGCGGTTTTACACGACGCCGGGGCCGGGTGAGTTCGGCCACGAGACGTGGAAGGGCGACAGTTGGAAGCGGGGCGGGGCGGGGACTTGGTTGACGGGGAGCTACGACCCGGAGTTGGACACGTTGTATTGGACGACGGGGAATCCGGGGCCGGATATGGACGGGGAAGTGAGAAAGGGCGACAACTTGTTTTCGTGTTCGGTGGTGGCGTTGAACCCGGAAAACGGGACGCGTAAGTGGCACTACCAGTTCACTCCGAATGACACGCATGACTGGGATGCGAATCAAGATGTGATTTTGGTTAACCGGGGCGCGCAGAAGCTGCTGGTGCAGACAAATCGGAATGGGATGTTTTATGTATTGGACCGGACGAACGGAAAGCTGCTGATGGGGAAGGCGTACGTTCGGCAGACTTGGAATGACGGGTTTGAAGCCGATGGACGGCCGAAGGTGAGGCCGGAGTCGGATTCTTCGCCGGAAGGAAGGGTGGTGGCTCCGAGCTTAGTGGGGGGGACGAATTGGCAGTCGCCGTCCTATGACGCGAAGTCAGGATGGATGTATGTGGTGTACGCGGATGCTCCGCAGCGGTATTTGCGAGAGCCTTCGGTTTATGAGCCCGGCAAGGCTTATTGGGGCGGGCGGAGTATGCCGACCGGCGAACCGGTTTTGACCGGGGTGAAGGCGATTGACACGGTAACGGGGGAGACGAAGTGGGACTACAAGTTGTCGAAGGGATCGCTGGCGGCCGGGGTGTTGGCTACCGGGGGGGGAGTGTTGATGGTTGCTTCGGCGGATGGGAACTTGATTGCGCTGGAGGCGAAGACGGCGAAGGTGCTGTGGACGATGCAGACGGGGGGGGTGATTTCGTCTTCGCCGATTAGTTATTCGGTGGAGGGGAAGCAGTTTGTGGCGGTGTCGGCGGGTGGGGCGTTGTTTAGCTTTGGGCTGCCGGAGTAACCAGCGGTGACTTGGTGGTTTCTGATGGCGATCGTCGCGGTGCCGCTGGGGCTGGACCAATTGGTGCCGGCTCCGGCGGAGAACCCGTTGGAGGCCGATCGGATTCGGAAGGGGCGGGAGCTGTTTTTGGATAAACGGCTTTCGCGGGACGGGACGGTGGCTTGTGCGAGTTGCCATGACGCGGCGTATGGATTTTCGGATCGGGAGGCGCGGGCGGTGGGGATTGGGGGCCAGCGGGGGCCGCGCCGAAGCCCGCGGATTGTGAACCGGGCTTACGGGCGAACGCATTTTTGGGATGGGCGGGCGGGGAGCTTGGAGGAGCAGGTTTTGCAGCCGATTGCGAATCCGTTGGAGATGGGGATGGGGGTGGAGGCGGCGGCGGCTCGGGTGGGATTGACGCGGGAGGAGTTGGCGCGGGCGTTGGCGAGCTATGTGCGGACGATTTTGGCGGGGGACAGCGCTTATGACCGATTTGTGGCGGGGGACAGGGGGGCGTTGACGGCGGAGCAGCAGGCGGGTTTGCGGTTGTTTCGGGGGAAGGCGAATTGTGGGGCTTGCCATTTGGGGCCGAATTTGACGGATGAGGAGTTTCATCGGACGGGGGAGTTGGGGGAGGACGCGGGGCGGTTTGCGGTGACGCGGGAGGAGCGAGACCGGGGGGCATTTAAGACGCCGACACTGCGGCAGGTGGCGGAGACGCCGCCGTATTTTCATGATGGGTCGAAGGCGACGCTGGAGGCGGTGATTGAGTTTTACAACGAGGGGAAGGGCGGTGACCCGGAGATACGCCCGTTGGGGTTGACGGCGGAGGAGAAGGGGCAGTTGGCGGCGTTGCTGCGGGCGTTCACGGGGCGGGTGCAGGAGGGGCTGCGATGATGGCGCTGGTGCTGGCGTTGCAGCTTTGGCAGCCGGTGGATTGGCGGGCGCTGTTGCCGCTGTATGAAGCGCGGGCTACGGATGAGGCCGGGGTTCGGGATGTGGCGTTGTTTCTGATGCGGGAGCAGCAGTGGGCGGCGGCGGAGCCTTGGCTGCGGAAGTTGGGGGCGGCGGAGTTGCTGGCAGATGGCTTGGCGGCGATGGGGCGGAAGGAGGAGGCGTTGGCGGAGTATGCCAAGGCTTCGACGACGCGGGCGCTGGCTCGGCGGACGGAGTTGACGGGGGATCCGCAGTATTTGGAAGAGGCTTTGCGGCGGGAGCGGTTGCCGGGATATCTGAATGATTTGGGGCTGCTGCTGAAGGGGACGGCGCGGGGGGAGGCTTTGCTGCGGGAGGCGTTGGCGGCGCAGGAGAGAAAGCTGGGTCGGGGGCATCCGGAGGTGGGGACGACGTTGAACAACTTGGGGAGCGAGTTGCTGGTGAAGGGTCGGCTGGCGGAGGCGGAAGCGGTGCAGCGGCGGAGCTTGGCGATTCTGGAGACGACGCTGGGGCCGCGGCATGTGCGGACGGGGTTGAGCGCTAGCAATCTTGGGGACATCCTACAAGCGGCGGGGAAGCCCGCTGGCGAGGCCTACGAGCGGGCTTGGGCGATCTTCAGCGCGCAGTTGGGCCTGCGGCACCCTTGGACCGAGGAAGCGGCAGCAGCGGCTTCCTCGGAGCGTAAACTCCGATCCAATGGTTCGAAAAAGTGAGATGGGAGCCGGCGGCGACTTTGGGCATGTGGCAGGATTCGCAGGATTGGGTGGTGATTTTGGTTTTGTGGGTGACGGTGGGGTGACACGAGGCGCAGGTGGACTTGACGTCGCCGGAGTGGGGGTCGTGGCAGGTGGTGCAACTGAGGTTGCCTTTTTGGAAGCAGGCGCTTTGGCTGAGGGAGACGGGTTGGTGGCGGACGTTCCAGGGGTCCTGCCAGTTGACGTCTTCGCCGGGCTTGGGGGGTTGGCGATGGCAGGCTCCGCAGAGATCGTTGAGGCCGGCGGGGTTGAGCATTTTGGGGCGGAGGAGTTGGTTGTGGTCGGCCCCGGGGCCGTGGCAGGCTTCGCACTGGACGCCGAGTTCGGCGGGTTGAATGCCGAACTCGCGGGTGAACGCGAGTTTACCCGTGGAGTGGCACTGGAAGCAGCGGAGGATTTGGGCACCGGGATCGAAGACGCGGTATTTGACGCCGGTGGGGCTGGTGTGTCCGGGGGTGAGGGCTTTGGAGTTCGAGCGGGTGTATTGGGAGAGGCCGTGTTCGAGGTAGTGATCGGGGTCGAGGCGGGAGACTGGGGTGGAGGCTTGGCGACCGGCGCCGAAGGACCAGACGTCAGCGCGGCGGGAGAGGGCATAGGAATGGGCCGAGCGTTTCTGCGCGGCCCATTGGGGTTGATGACATTCGGCGCAGGCCGCGGAGCCCGTGAACTGGGCGGCGGCCGGGGCGAGAATGAGGTTAGAAAATAATACGGCCCGTGTACTGAAGCTGACGGCCAAAGAATCCTCCGCGCTGCGTGACGATTCGCCCGAAGTTGGGCGAGTTCACGTTGAGATCGGGATCGGAACCAAAGAAGCTATTGGCCACATTGTAGCCTTCCATACGAATTTCGAATTTAACTTTTTCGGTGACGCGGAACTCTTTGGCTAGAGTCAGATCGAGGTTGAGGGTGTTGGGTCCGACCAGCTTCGGATACTGGAAGGGGTTGGTACGGCGGGTGAAGGCGGGTTGGACGGTGAACTTTGAGGTATCGAACCAGCGTTGGCGAGTGGGCTCGCCGATGGTGGGATCGCCGTTGACGGTGACGGCGCCGAAGCGAAGGAAGAGGCCCGTGTTGTAGGTGAACAACGGGGCGACGGACCAGCCGCCGAAGGCGTAGTCAAGGGCTTTAGGCGCACCGGACATGAAGCGGCGACCTTTCCCAAACGGGATTTCGTAGATGGCCGCGCCGGTGATGCGGTGGCGGGCGTTACGGGCGGGTTGATAGGTCGGGTTAAGGAGGTAGAAATCCTGTTGGTCGAAGAACTCTTCATTGCGTTCGCGGTTGTAGTTATAGCCGACGGTGAAGTTAAAGCCGTTGGCGAAGGGCCGCTGGAACTGCATTTGGAGCGAGCGATAGCGGTTGTTCAAGCCGGCGGTGAGGGTCTGGTTGAGGGCACCGTATTGGGGGTAAGGCCGGAGGAGTTGATCGAGGGGCAGGTTGCGCTGGGTACGCAACTGGCCGGAGAACTTCTCGGGCGTAAGGATATTGAAAAACGGATTGGGGACCGACTGGGTGGATGCCGTTTTGAGATTGAAGCCGATGCGGGGGTCGATTTGATTGAGGTCCCAGGTGTAGGGCTGGCTACGGCCGGTGTTCATGAAGAACGTGATGTCGGCGAGAATTTTTCCGGGGAGTTGCCGTTGCAGCGAGACGTTGAAACGATCGTTGACGCCGGGGGTGAAATTCTGTTGGTACCAGGTGGCTGCGTTGCCAAGGTTGGTGTAGCGACCGAGGCCTTTTCCGGTAACAGGGACGAGTCCGCCGGGGAAGGGGTTCGAGAGCGACTGCTGGGGGACGCCTTGGATTTCGCCAATGGAGTTGGTGGTGGCGTCGAAGCCGGGCAGTGGAACGGAGCCGAGAATGCCGAGGCCGTCAGTGAGGGTAGCCGGTATGATGTAGCGGGCCCAGCCGATGCGGAGAGCGGATTTATCGTTGAGCTTGTAGGCAAGGCCGGCACGGGGCATGAAGAGCGTTTTGGGGGCGTTCCAGGAGCCGCGATTGTCTTTGTCGGTGAAGACCCAGGCCCCGTTATAGATGGGGGCCGCAGTACGAAGCGCGGTGACGGCGGCGGGCAACTGGGGAGCGTTGGCACCTTGGAATTCGGGGATGGGATTTGTGAGATCGAGGAAGCGGGAGAAGCGATCTTCGGGGTCGGTCATGGGTCCGAAATATTCGTAGCGGAGACCGAGGTTGAGGGTGAGGCGCTGGCTGATTTTGAAGTCATCCTGGAGGAAGAACGCCATGAAGTTGACGCGAGGGCGTTGGACGGGGATGGAGCTGAAGTTGGAACCGCCGTTCATGGCCCCGAGGAGCATGGTGGCCCAACCGTCGCCGGAGAGGTTGATGTTGGGATTGAGGAACGTGTTGGCGGTGAGGGCGGGGGCGAAGTTGAAGACGGGGGGCCGGGGCCGCGAGGCGTTTACGTTTTCGCGGCGGTATTCGCCACCAACTTTGACGTAGTGCTTGCCAACGTTCTTCGACATTTTCGCATCGATGTTCCAGGAGTTGGGTTCCTGATACCAGTAGCCGGTGCGGCCGAGAGTGGTGGTGGAGCCTTGGGTGACGTTTACACCGGGATAATAGATATCGGGGAGGCCGCCGAGGTAGGGCTTGTACCAAGCGTTGCCGGGCCAGAACTTATCGAGATCGGCCTCTTTGAGGGTGGCGGAGGGGACGCCGAAGGAATCGACGATGGAGTTGAAAGCGCCGCGAATATTGAGGACGGTGGAGGAGTTGAGGGCGTACACCATGTCGCCGGAGAAGCTGAGGGAGTGACGCTTGGAGCCGTCCGGCGGTTGGGCGAGGGAACCGGCGGTGTAATCGTCCTGGGCGGTAAAGGTGCGGAACTGGTTGTAGCGCCCGAAGAACTTGAGCTTGTCGGTGGCGTTGTAGTCGACGCGGTCGCTCATGTTCCAGTAGTTGAATCGATTGGCGAAGCCGGCGATGAAGTTATTGACTTGGGTGGGTCCGCTGCCGGGACCGTTGGGTTTCCAGAGGTCGCTGATCATGCGGCGGGAGGTAGAATCGATGCGGTTGTTCGGGATGACGTTGCCAGCGAAGGGAGTCCGGGTGGCGGTGCCATCGGGGTTAACGACGGTGGTGTAGGGATCGTAGATGGTACGGCGGCCTCCGGCGGTGTTGAGCGAGCGGGAGAAGTCACCGGTGCGTTCGGCGTCGGTGGGCAGGGTATTGAAGGCGCTGCGCGGTTCGATGGTGCGCCAGGCTTCGTAGGAGAAGAAGTTAAAGAGTTTGTTCTTTTTGATGGGGCTGCCGACGGTTCCGCCCCAGACGTTCTGGCGGGTCAGGTTAGCGCGCTGGGTGATGCGATCGGCGAGGGCGTTGAGGGCGGGATTGCGTCCGAGGTAGTAGATAGTGCCGTGGTGGTTGTTGGTCCCGGATTTCATCGAGACGCTGAGGACTCCGCCGGCGGAGTGGCCGAACTCGGCATCGACGGCATTTTGTTGGAGGTTAACTTCCTGCACGGCGTCCATGGGAGGGGTGTAGGAGGATTTCTGGCCGGTCATAGACGGTGAGCCGTCGAGGATGATGTCGTTCTTCGTGCTGGTGTTGCCGCCGACGTCGAACTGGGAGGCGGCCCAATGGTGGAAGGGGCTCTGCTCGGCGGAAGAGCGGATGACGGTGGCGGGGTTGAGGCTGACGAGGAGGAAGGGGTTGCGATGGATGATGGGAAGATTGTTGGTCATCTTCGTGTCGAGGGTGAGACCCATGGTGGAGGTATTAAACTGCACGGAGATGGGAGTGGCTTCGACGGTGATGGAGTCTTTGGTGGAGCCGGTTTCGAGGCGGGCATCGACGGTGACGTCGGCGCGGGCCTGGACGAGGATGTTTTTTTGGACGTACTTGCGGAAGCCGGACAGTTCGACCGTGACGGTGTAGTTACCGGGCTGGACAAGGTCAAAGAGGTATTGACCGGCGGGGCTAGTTTGCTGGGTGGCGCGGATGCCGGTATTGTCGTTTTTCAACACGACGGAGGCCCCGACGACGACGGCTTCAGTGGCGTCAGAGACACGGCCTTGGACGCGACCGCGAGTATCTTGAGCGAGTAGTGCGGAGGCCGCACAAAGGGTAAGCGCAATGAGGGCGCGGCGAGTTTTCAACATAAAATTTCCCAAGTGGTTCGACAGATTACATCATAAAGAATTCTTGGGGGCAATCCCGTTTGACGATTGTGAAGCAACCATAATGAGGCTAGTCAGGGCTTGCGGGCTTACGTGGCGGTCTCCGCCGAGGCATCTCGCAATCGGAGATATGCATTGGGTTCGGAGCGGCGGGGAGTCCGTCTTCCAGCGTCCATGGGGTGATTGATCGCAGAGCTTCGGCGACGGTTTGGACGGTGCCGTTTGGCACGCCGGCGGTAGTGAGCCGTCGTTGCCAATTGAGCTTTGAATCCGCAGCGAACAACGGGACTAGCAGTTCGACAAGCTCTGATCGATGTGTGACCCGGGATGCGTTTCCAGCAAACCGAGGATCCTCGCTCCAGCTTGGCTGACCCATTTCGATGCAAAAGCGTTCCCAGATGCGTTCGTTGGGCACACCGACGGCAAGATGGCCATCGGCACAACGGAAGACTTGGTACGGAACGATGTTGGCAAGACCGAGCCCGGCCGGGCTGGGGTCGATTCCGGCAAGCAGAGCCGCCGAGGTGAGGGGCGACATGCCACTGAGCAGGCTTTCGAAGAGAGAGACGTGAATCCGGGCGCCTTCGCCGGTGTTCTGTTTTCGGAACAACGCCGCCAGGATGGCTTGGCCGGTGAACAGGGCCGCTAAGATATCAGCGACGGGGAATGAGGTTTTGCCCAGTTCGACTCCTGGAACGGCGCTTGTGTGCATGAGCCCACTCAACGCTTGGATGATGAGGTCGTAGCCCGGCTGCGTCGACTCTGGGCCGAAGCCGCTCACGGAAGCGTAGATGATTTGCGGGTTGGCCGCGCTAAGATCGCTGTAGCCCAGACCCAGGCGATCCATGACGCCGGGGCGGAAGTTTTCAACCACGACATGGGCGGCGGCGGCCAACTTCAACACGCGGTCTCGATCCGATTTGAGATTTAGAAAAAAGCTGTTTTTGTTTCGATTCAGGCCTAGCCAGTAGGTGCTGTCCTCCTCAAAGAAAGGAGGGCCCCATTGCCGGGTTTCGTCACCCGTGCCCGGCTCTTCGATCTTCGAGACCTCGGCGCCGAGGTCGGCGAGCATCATGGTGCAGAACGGGCCGGCGACGGCGCGGGTGAAGTCGAGGATTCTAATGCCAGCGAGCGGTAGACTCACGCGGTGGGAGCCTGCCCAAGGACTGGTGGCACGACGGAGGCGGGGAGAAGGAAGCCGCGGGTTAACAGTCCCATCAGAACCGGCATGGCCGCTGCAAGAACTTTTTCAAAGGGCCGACCCAGTGACTCGGCCAGATCGACAATCAATTGGCGCAGGGTGACCGTACCGTCACACTTGGCACAAAGTCCAGCTATGTGATGATCGACTCGCCCGCTATAGTTCAGGGGTTCTTCCAAGAGTAATTCGGCGCTGACTTGCCCCCACCGAACGCCATCCTGGGCCAAGATATGGCGCATGCGAGCTTGCGGGGCGAGTTTGTAGGCTTGATCGAGAAGTTCGTCGAGCGAACAGTTCTTGATGTTGTCCAGGAGATCGAACATCATGAGCAGCGTCGAGCCCCAACGGCCGCGCATCAGGTCTGGAGCCTCATCGGCGTAGAACCAATTCTCTCCCGTTCGCTTTCGCATGGCCACCAAGCCGGTCTGCATCGATTCGATGCCGAGAGCTTCGTAGTGAGCAACCCATTGGTCGTATTTTTCTGAGTATTGCTCAACAGTAACGCGGCTATGACCGCTCTGGAGCCAAGTTAGCGCGTATCGGCTCGGTTCCACCGGAGTGCCATACGAAATCCATACGTCACAACCGTTACCTTCGGTCCAACTCTGCATCCGCTCATTGGCAGCGGCCCCTTTTAGGGAAGCCCATTCACAAACCGTAAGGCTAATCCCTCCATCTTCGAGATGAGCCCCCGCGTTCCGGATCACTGTCTCGGTGACGCGGTCTCCGCCAAGGCCCCCATCCCGGTAGTGGAAGGTTGACTCTGGCGAGATCACGAAAGGGGGATTGGACACGATGAGATCGAATTTTTCGCCTTTCACGGCGCTGAAGAAATCGGATTGCCGGTATTCGATATTTGCAACGCCGTTGAGGAGAGCCGCGAACCGTCCGAAATTGAGAGCTCGTTCGTTGATGTCGACGCCAACGACTTGGTCGGCGTGCGCCGCCAGGTGCAAGGCTTGAATTCCGCCTCCGCAACCCACGTCGAGCGCCCTTCGAACGGGTCTACGCGGAGTGGCGTTGACGAGGGTCGTCGAGCTGCCACCCGCGGACATGACGAGATTCCTATTCAATGCCCGCAGTTGTTCGATGGCTCGGTCAGCGATTATGAATAGATCGCCGAGCGGGGTGATCGAGTAGGGGCATGAGGTTACAAGTTCCGAGCACCGCAGGAAGTCAGCCGCCGACAGACGCTGAAACAAGGCGTCTCCGAGGGCGGTGCGGCAATCCGCCTCTGGCACGGGGAGTTCACCAATAAATAGCCGCATTAGAATGGCCAACGACGGATCCGGAGTCTGCAAATGTTGCAAAACCGGGAAGGCGCCGGGTTGGGTCGCATCTCCTTGCAGGAACGACGGCAAGACCTTGCGGAACGTCGATTCTCGATAGTCCACTTCAATCAATCGGGCACGAAGCTGGTCGATATCGGCGGTTGTGACCGACGAGAACGGACTCAGGATGGAATTATCAGACATAAGTTGGCGCGGTCTCCCGAAACGAGGCGCGCAATTGGAACGAAAAATCCATCACACCAGATCGTTATTGGGTCATATTACACCGCCCCCGTGTATAATCGGGAACACAATGCCGAAAACTCCAATGGCAGAAGTATTTCTCGACGTTGATCCGCAGCGCAAGACGACGGCTCGGCCAGAGCCCGACGCGCCGTTTCACATCCTCTTGCTGGGGGATTTTACCGGCCGAACGAGCCGCGGAATCGTGGAACCGTTAAACGGCAGAAGGCCGGTGTTTATTGATCGTGACGAGATTGATACGGCAATGCGCGACGTGAAGGTTCAACTGCGGCTGCCGCTGGGCTCCGAAGGGGCGACGGCAGACATCGATATCAAAGAGCTTGAAGATTTCCATCCGGATCGGATTCTGGAGACGCAGCCGCTCTTCCACGCTTTGAAGCAGATGCGGAAGCGGCTTGCGAACCCCGCGACGTTTAAGGCTACGACCGATGAGATTCTCGGCGGGTTGGCGCGGGCACCGGAGCCGCCTCCGGCCCGTGCATCGAGCGACATACTTACCGGGAGTTTGCTCGATGCCATCGTGGAGGGCGGATCGCCGGCAGCGGCGAACGCGCCGAAACGAAAGCCAGCCGACGCGTTGCTCGCCTATGTGCACGACTTAGTCGCGCCGCACCTTGAGAACAATAAGAATCCCGAGCAAGATAAGCTTCTGGCGGAATTGGATCTGACGATCGCCGGCCAAATGACAGCGTTCCTTCACCAGCCTTTGCTGCAGAGCTTAGAGAGTTCGTGGCGCGCCCTCGATTGGTTGGTCCGCCACACCGAAACTGATCGTCAACTCAAGATCTACTTGTTCGACGTGAGCAAGGCCGAAATCTTCTCGGACCTGGCAACGGCGAGCGACTTGCGCGCTACCGAACTCTTCCGATTGCTCGTCAAACAGCCCGTCCAGGGCGAACCATGGTCACTGCTAGGCGTAGATCTGTATTTCCGGCCATGGATAGAAGAGATCGAACTGCTCGCCCGGCTTGCCATGATCGCCGATCAAGCCGGTGCCCCGATGATCGCCGGTGCGGACCCATCCATTCTCGGAGTTAAGAAGCCCGAGGATCTTTGTCACATGGAAGAGTGGGAAGCGGGGAACCCGGTGTGGGCGGAGATGAGAAGGCTTCCGGAGGCCCGCCGGATCGGGCTGGCGCTTCCCCGTTTCCTCCTCCGTTTGCCCTACGGGCGGTTGTCGAACCCAACCGAGACCTTTCCGTTTGAGGAAATGCCAAACCGAACGTCCGTGCACGATGGTTACTTGTGGGGGAACCCAATGTACGCCTGCGTGCAGTTGATCGCGTACGCTTTTTCGGTGAATCACTGGAACATGAAGCCCGGGCAATTTCAGAATATCGAGAGCTTGCCACTGCACACGTTCCTGGAGTACGGAAGTTCAGAGGTGAAGCCCTGCGCCGAAATGCTGTTGACGTTAAAGGCGGCGGAGGGCATGATCGCCGAAGGACTGATCCCTCTGCTGACAATGAAAGGGACCGACACTGTTCGAGTTGGAATGTTTCAATCGATTGCGGATCCGGCGTTGCCGCTCGAAGGCCGCTGGCGGTAACCGGGCCGCGCACCGTTTCGCCGTACAATAGAAGATGTACCTTCCTAAATGACTCAACCCGAAAGACAGAAATTCCACGAAATGCTCCTAACGAAGCAGACCGAACTTCAGGACCGCTTAGCCCGGCGCGATGACCTGGAAGTTCAGGTTTCGCCCGACGAGTTCGACGCCAGACTGCAATTGGTGGATCGCGAGTTCCAAAGCGGACTGTTGCACCAGACGGCATTGGACCTTCGCCAAGTTCGCTCCGCCATCCAACGAATGAACGACGGCAGCTTCGGCATTTGCGGAGAGTGCGACGAGGTTATCTCGATGGCGCGACTCAACGTGATCCCCTGGGCTAACTATTGCGTTAAGTGCCAGGAGCAGATTGAGTTGGCGAAACAGCAAGAGGGTCCCGACGATCGTACGTCGGAACTCGTTCCGGGAAGCGAATAGGGGGGAGCCCCCCCTACCGGTGAAGGCGGATCTCTTGACCTTCGTTCACGCCGCTAACAATAGAGGCGTGCGTATCGTTAACCAACCCCAATTTGACCTCGCGGGCCACAAACCCATTGGCACTCTTAACTTCTACAAACGATTTTCCGTTTTCGGTGTAGACCGACTGCTTGGGAACCAAAAGGGCATTTTCGACTTTGTCCAGGACGACATCGGCGGAACCAGAAAGATCCGGAATCATTCGGGGATCGGAGCCGTCGAAGGCAAGTTTGATCGGAATGCTGCGGATGTAGGCATTTTGCCGCCATCCGCCAGTCGCAATAGCGCCGATGCTGAAAACCTTGCCGGTCAGCTGCATGCCGGGAAAGGCATCCAAGCGCATCTGCGCGGGTTGGCTGATCCGGAATTCGTCACTTTCAGCTTGGTTGATTTTGGCGTCGAGCATCATGCTGGCGGGGTTTACTACTTTCATGAACGGTTGCCCGGGCGAGACTGAATCCCCTGTCTCAATTGTCCGCATGCTGCTTCCGCCCCAGGTCGACTGCAGAACAGCCAAGCCGTCCATCGGGGAATAAATCACAAAACGCTTTACGTCGGCATCGTGGCGGCCCAAGTGGCGTTTGTGACGTTCCAGGGTGAAATTCAGAATGGCCAAGTCGGCCTCTTGTAGTTTCTTCGTATTTCCTAGGTCGGTCTGCAACTGCTGGTACCGAGCCCGGGCCTCTTCTTCGGCCAATTGCAACAATTGGCGTTCCACTTCGGTCCGCACTTCACCTGCCGACGCATCCAGTTTCGCTTTATCCAAATCGGCTTTTGCGACCTGAATGGTCTGCTCGAGGTTTTTCCAATCGATCTCGAGTTCCGCCTTCCGCTTGCGCACATCCGCGTTCGCGGCTTCCACCGTATCGCGGACGTCGTCGATGTGGTCTTGCAGAGTCTGCCCGTCAATCTGGGCGAGGAGGTCGCCAGTCTTGACCACTGCACCGGAGGTGATCATCTTAAGGAGGACCATCGGGCGATTGCCCTCGGGGCCCCGAATCATGGGAGCGGTGACATTCGCAAAATTGCGTGCGGCCGTGCTCCCTGTAATCCGAAGTCGCTTCTCCAGAGTGCCGCGGGTGACGGTAGTCGTAGGAATTACGACGACGGTGCTCTGCGCTTTTTGGGCTTCGAGAGGCTTGTAGCCGTACTCGTAGGCGGCCCAAGCGCCACCTGCGACGAGTGCGAGAATCAGAAAGCCTTTCTTTTTGCCGCTGGCCGGAACGTCCGGCGGGAGAGCGGGAGCCAATCGCTCCGGTTGGCCCGGGGGGGTCGATTGCGGGGTCGGATTAAGTATCGCCGACATAAAGTTTTTTGCCTCGACTTCGGTAGGGTTGGGGACGGACTACCTCAGCGAAGAAGGCGCACATGGCCGCGCGGAGGTTACGTAGTTTTTACTTTAGCATCTAGAAGGCATCGCGGAGACGGGGTAAAGTTTCGAGCTGCATCGGCCGATTTGCATATAGGGACAGTTGTCCCCGAAGGACGATTCATGCGCAGCATTCTTCTGATCGCGAGTTTGGCTTTTTCTTGGACCCTCTCGGCCGAGGTCACGCGGGTGTCCTCCCCTACGTTAGGAATCGTTGCCGATCCGGCTTCGGGGCGATTGCTCGCAATCGAAGGAGTGCGGGGTAGGCTGAATTTCGGAAGAGAGGTCTGGCCGACGACGGTGCAAGCGGCTTGGCCCGCGTCGGATTCCCGGGCGTTGGTCCAGGTTGACGGGTCGTGGAGGTTGCTCGAATGGAATCGGGACTGGGCGTTGACCCGGATGGTGGAACTCGGGGTCCAGGACTGGGCCCGCATTGTATGGAACCCGGAAGGGTCGGCATGGTTGACGTGCGGGGATTTGAAGCCAGGCTGCGCGATTTACCGGGTAAGCGACGGAACAATATCCCGCAAAATTGACGGTGAAGAGAGGCTAAGCGCGGTTGCCCTTGCGGATAGCTCTACTGCAGCGATCTTGCGCCGCGGGAACGTGGCCCTCGTTTGGGCCAGAGACAATGAGGTTAAGGCACTTGCCGAGGGCGTGTCGGCAGCGGCATTCCGTCCGGGGGAATCGAGGCTTGCGCTAGTCCAGGAGGCTGGCTCCTTGCTGTTGCTCGACCCGGCCGTACCCAACCCCGGCCAAATTGAGACCGCGGAAGGGGCGGTTGGCGCGGCGTGGGCCCCTGATGGTCACTGGTTATTAGTCGCCTATCGCGATGGGCAGATCCGCGTTTTCAATGATTCGGGCCAGGTTTCTGGTATGGCAAACTGCGATTGCCTTCCGGGAGGAGTTTGGCAAATGGGTCGGAGTGGGCTGTTTCGGCTACAAGAGAACACGAAGCAGCAAATGTTTGTCGTCGGGATTGAAGATGGAGCAATTCAGTTTTCGATATTGCCGGGCCAGGAGCAGGAGGTACGTTAATGCAGACGAATCAGGAACGCAACGAACAAAGGGAAGCGCAAGTCTTTACCAAAAGCCTTTTGGCGCTTGGCGAGGCTCTCGAGGCGGAACGCGGTGCGCCGGCACCATCCATCGAATCGCCGGTCCCGGTTAAAGTACGACTTCGCAACTCAGCATTGCCCTTGATTGTTGCCCTCATGAACAGCCTCGCGTTTCCGTCGGGGGTCCAGGCGCAGGCGATTCGAGACCTCCCTGGCTTTAAGACCCGGTCGGTGCCAAGGAATGACGATGGGTCCAGTGCTTTCGTTGCCTTGCCGTTCCCCATCAACTTCTTTGGACGCTTGCGCGCCGGATGTTGGGTGAACAACAACGGGAATATCACGTTCGACCGCGCGCTTTCCACGTTCACTCCGTTTGGTCTCGAGAGCACGCGAACCGAGATCATCGCGCCTTTTTTTGCGGACGTCGACACCAGGGGCGAGCGCTCGCTATTGGTGACTTATGGCGAAGACGTCGTGAACGGGCGAGCGGCATTAGGCGCGAACTATATTAGTGTCGGATACTTTGCGCAGCATGACGAAAAGCAGAACAGTTTTCAGGTGATTCTGATCGACCGCTCGGATACCGGCTCTGGGAACTTCGATGTGGAGTTCAATTATGCGCGGATTTCGTGGGAGACCGGTGACGCTTCGAGCGGTGTTGGAGGACTCGGCGGAGTTCCAGCAGCGGTCGGCTGGTCGAATGGCTCTGGCGAGGCCGGCACCAGTTTCCAGTTACCCGGTTCATTGGTCGTGGGGGCATTTCTCGACGGCGGCCCGTCGGCGCTGGCTCGGCGTCGGCTGAACTCTCCTACGATTGGGCGCTACCTCTTTCGGGCTCGCGATGGGCAGTTGAGCCCGGGCTTGACGATCACATCGGAAAATCTACTACCGGATGCGCGGGTTGGCACCGCTTATTCGACGACCTTAAGGGCAGAAGGTGGGACCAACTACCGCTGGACGCTTCTGCCCGATCCAGGGCAGACCCTTCCCGGGCTTACTCTCAGCCCCGCTGGGCTTCTGTCAGGAGCGCCGACAAGCGTCGGCACCTATCAATTTACGGCCACGGTGACGAGTCGCGTCGATGGCGTCGACGAAACGTCGGTGCAACGGCTGACGTTGCGGGTTGCACCGGTATCCTTAGAGATTTCGAGCCGAAGTTGTCCCTTGCCCGACGCAACTGTAGAAATCTCCTATAGCCAGGCGCTCCTCGCTACGGGCGATCCGGGGCCCTATATTTGGTCGTGGGGAGAGAACGGCGCGAGCGCGGTGCCAGGACTAAACTTGGCCGAGAATGGTATTCTTTCCGGCGTGCCCAATCGTGGCGGATCCTATAATTTTCTGTTGCGAGTGGCGGGGAGCACGCGGACAGATACGGAACCGGGCCTTCGGACCTGCACTTTAAATGTGAGGCAGCCGTTTCAACAGCTTACCGTAGCGGCGTGCCCGAGCGAGTGGGGCACGGAGGGGGTGCCTTATGAAGAGATGGTGCGGGCAGGGGGCGGGCTGGCCCCATACCGCTGGACGGCGCTGGGGGCGCTGCCGACCGGGGTGCGGATGGCTGAGTCCGGCCAACTGAGCGGGATCCCAGGAAGCACTGGACGTTTCGTTTTCGCGCTGGAAGTAGCCGACGCTCTCGGTCGAACCAGTCGCACGAACTGTAACCTGACTGTCGGCAGCCAAGCGCTCTCGATCCAAAATGCCTGCCCGCTGAGTACAGTGCAAACGGGAGAGCGCTTGGCGCTCAGTTTGAATGCTTCCGGGGGCAGCGGTCCATATACCTGGAGTGCCGTCGGGGCGATCCCCCCAGGGTTGACATTGAGTCCGGAGGGAGAATTCCGGGGTTCGGCAAATGCGGCTGGGTCCTATGCTTTCCAACTGGTTGTGCGAGACCGCCTGGGATGGAGTGCAGCCAAGCCGTGCGCCCTGTCGGTCCTTCGGGCCGCATTGAGCATTTCGGCTTGCCCGCTGCCCCCTGCAAAACTGGGGCAGAGCTACGAAACGAGTCTCTCGGCGGTCGGCGGGACGGAGCCGTTGGTGTGGAGCGTGAATGGGGCCCTTCCTGAGGGACTGAGTCTTTCCTCTCTCGGCAAGCTTGCTGGCAGCCCGAGGATCCCAGGCACGGCGGTGTTTTCCCTTCAAGTGCAAGACGGAGTCGGCCGGAGCGCGACCCAACAATGTGAGTTCTTTACTGAACCCAAGCCGTTGAGACTGCTGGGGAACTGCCCGTTCGCTGATGCAACAGTGGGTTCGTTTTATAGGGCCCATGCCCTTCCTGATGGCGGAGTGGAACCATATCGATTTAGCGTCGAGGGCCGCCTGCCAGCCGGGATCACGCTTAGTAAAGACGGATGGTTCTCCGGGACGCCCAACGGAGCAGGGACGACAGAGTTCGCGGTTGTGCTGGAAGATTCCCGACGAGTTGCAACGCGCCGCACTTGTACCTTGACGTCCAAAATACCGGTGCTTCCTGGATTGCGACTCGTCGATCCCCAATCTTCGGTCGTGCCTCCAAGCCGAACGCTTCCAATTACGCTGCAACTCGACAGTCCGTATCCACTTCCGATCTCCGGTACCTTGACGATCACGAACACTCCCGAGACCGGCGGAGGCGATGCGCAAGTGAACCAAGCCGATCCCGCAGTCGTGTTTTCTACGAATGGTCGACGGAGCCTCAACTTCGTAATTCCGGCCGGTATGCGGCGGTTTGCGACGACGGTGGCAAGTTCCGGTTCGGTTGCCGGGACGATTCTAACGCGCGTTGAGCGCTTGACGATCGCCGGAGAGGACGTTAGCGCATTGCCGGGGGCAGCCATCGTCGCCGTATTGCAGGCTCCGCCTGTACTGAACGACGCGTGCTTCGCCGTCGTGGCTGGCGGATTGAACGTCCGGTTGACCGGATTCAGTTCGACGCGGGAGCTGAAGGACGTCACGGCCTTCCTGAACGGCAGCGAGGTAAAAGATCTCAATATCGCCTCCTACGCGGCGGATTTCTTTGGCAACGACTTTAGTATTCGCACCGGGGGCACCTTCCAGATTGATTTTCCGATTCCAGTCCCGCCCTCGGCAAATGCCATAGCCGTGGAAAACCTGCGAATCACCTTACAGAATCGGGTGGGTAGTTCGGTCGAACGGAGTGCTCGTGCCTGCAATTAGTCAGGAGAAAACCAATCCCTTCTAGGGACTCTTGCTGATTGGGCTTGCGGCGCTTCCTCCTTACAATGGGTTATATAGAGGCGGCAAGGACCCAAAATAATGCTAGCTACCAGAGCGTCGAAGTCATACTATTCCGAGTCCGAAGCGGCCGAAGCCCTCGGTGTTTCGATCGACCAATTTCGATCACTTGTACGAACTCATATTGTGCATGGCGAAGATGAACAAGAAATGACTCCTTCGACCACCTTTCAACCCTCCGATTTGGTGGTACTGCGCCTGCTCGGCAACCTCCGTTAGCGATACAATAACCAAGTTATGGCGAAACTTGGTTTTCTCGGATTGGGCATCATGGGTTACCCCATGGCCCGGCATCTTCTTGACGCGGGGCACGATGTAGCGCTCTGGTCCCACACGGCGGCCAAAGCAACTGAACTGGCCGCAGGGCGTGAGAACGCCAAAGCGTGCACGACGCCCAAGGAAGTGGCGGAAGGGGCTGACTGCATTTTCCTGATCGTAGGCGATACGGCAATGTCCGAATCGATCGTATTTGGCGCGGACGGACTCCTCGCCGGTGCCAAACCGGGCACCGTGATCGTCGACGCCTCAACGGTCGCCCCCTCCTACAGCCGTTCTGCGGCGAAACGTTGCCAGGAAAAGGGTGTTCATTTTCTCGACGCCCCGTGTACCGGATCGAAGCCGGGGGCCGAGGGTGGGGCGCTAACCTTTATGATCGGCGGCGCTCAGGCGGTCTATGAGTCAGTCAAGCCGTATTTTGAGCCGATGGGCAAGCAACTTTATTATTGTGGCGGCCCTGGGTTGGGGATGAACGCCAAGCTCACCCAGAATCTGATCCTTTCGAATCTGTTGCAGGCTTTCAACGAAGGGATGGTTCTAGCAACCAAGGCCGGGGTCGAGCCCGAACTGATGGTCGAGATTCTGAGCAACTCCGCCGCGCGGAGCGGCCTGATCTCCTTCAAAGCGCCCTACGTTTTCCGCCGCGACTTCTCTACAAATTTTTCCGTAAAGTGGATGCACAAGGACATTGGGCTCATGCTCGACTCTGCAAAGGAGATCGGAGTGCCCCTTCCTTTAACTTCTTTAACCCACCAGCTCTTCCAAGACGCCATCACTCACGGAGTCGGAGACGAGGATATCTGTAGCACAATCAAGGTGTTAGAAGGAATCGCCGGAGTCGAGGTGAAGGGCAAGGCGACCCCGTAGCGACGATTCTTCAATTTTCCACAAAAAAGTCTTGCGATTCCAAAAATCATATACTACTATTGAAAGTAAGACGGGGGGGGCAACTCCCACCAAAGCGAGACTAACCTCAATATAGACCCCTGAAGCATCCCTCCCGTCGCCCTTCGGGGTTTCCTACCCTAGGCTGCTTCTCTTCCTCCCAACAATAGTCAAAGTGAGTGATACCATAGGCGTGTCTATCGGATGAAGTCACTGACCTTACTTGGATCGACTGGCTCGATCGGAACCAGCACTCTTGACGTTGTCCGTCACCGACGAGAGAGCTTCTCTATTTATTCCCTTGTCGCGGGGAGAAATCTCGACCTGTTGGTCGAGCAGATTCGGGAGTTCGCACCTAGTGTCGCCGTGGTTGCGACACCAGAATTGCAGGACCAGCTGCATGGAAAACTTATCGCCGCAGGAGTTTCTGTTCCCCAGTTGGACGCTGGGCCAGAAGCTAGGGTTGCGGTTGCGACCGCATCTGAAGTGGACATCGTGATGTCTGCGATCGTGGGAGTGGCCGGGCTTGAAGCGACCTACGAGGCCGTGCGCCATCGGAAAATCATCGGGTTGGCGAATAAAGAGGTGCTCGTAGCAAGTGGCAAGCTTGTCATGGAGGCCTGCCGCGCCGTGGGAACCGAGATGATTCCAGTAGATAGCGAGCATAATGGAGCCCATCAATGCCTCCGGGCTGGCCGACGAGACGAAGTGACCAAGCTCATCTTGACCGCGTCGGGTGGACCGTTTCGCCAAACGCCCCGTGAGGATCTCAAAAAAGTAACCGTTGCCCAAGCTTTGAATCATCCAACCTGGAAGATGGGCCAGCGCATCACGATTGATTCGGCTACCATGATGAACAAAGGATTCGAGGTGATCGAAGCATGCTGGCTGTTCGATTTCGCGCCGACGGATGTCGAAGTCGTTGTTCACCCGCAATCGTCGATTCATGCCATGGTCGAGTACAACGATGGGTCCGTAATTGCTCAAGTTTCAACGACCGATATGCGTATGCCGATTCAGTATGCTCTGACCTACCCTGCCAGGGCGGCGGCCTCGGTGCCGCGTATGGATTGGTCCAAGCCCAGAACTTGGGAGTTTGAGCCGCCTGATTTGATTAAGTTCCCCCTTTTGCGGTTGGCCTATGAGGCGCAAACTGTTGGCGGCTCAGCCACTTGCACCTTGAATGCCGCTGATGAGGTCGCCGTGGGAGCATTTTTGGCCGGTCGGGTTTCCTTTCAGGGAATCGCAGAGATTGTCGAAGAAACGCTAGAAAAAGTACCCAATCGAACTCCTCGGTCCGTCGAAGAGGTACTCGAGATTGACAGGGCCAGCCGTAAGACGGCGCAATTGATCGCGGACAGAAAAGGTTTCTAAGGTAGGCGAAGTATGGTTCTCTTTCAAAATATTTGGTGGGTGCTCGTTCTGATCGGGATCATGATTCTGATTCATGAATTGGGCCACTTCTGGGCGGCTCGGTTTTTTGACGTTCGCGTGGAGACCTTCTCCTTCGGATTCGGTCCCCGCCTGTTCGGGTTTCGGAGGGGCGAGACGGACTTTCGTGTTTCGCTAATTTTATTTGGCGGGTACGTCAAGATGACCGGCGAACAAACCGGAGAGGACGGCACTCCCGATTCGATGGTTGAGGATCCGAGGAGTTTCCAGGCCAAGCCACGGTGGCAGCGGATGATCATTGCCTTCGCGGGCCCTGGCATGAACGTCCTGTTGGCGCTCACCCTGCTCACCGGCTTGTTTATGTACCGATACCCGAAGGTCGTAGGCTCGGATGGTCCGGCCTTCATTGGGTTCATCGCGAAAGACTCGGTCGCTGCCAAAGCGGGCGTCAAGGAAGGTGATCGGATCGCTCGGTTCGACAATATTGCGGACCCCACGTGGGAGGACGTAACTTTGGCCGAGATCGCGGCCGCCAATCGGCCTGTCCCGGTGGTCTTGCGCCGAGGGACAGAACAGGTAGTGGCCACGCTGACCCCCGCGCTGCACGACCAGACTGGCGTCGGAACGATCGGCTGGGGAGAGCAGCACGAGATTCAACTCGGGGGCGTAAGCGCGAAGATGGAAGCGGAGCGAGTGGGCCTCAAATCCGGCGATCTTCTCGTCGCGCTGGACGGCGTCCCCCTTCGATCGACACAGATGCTTCTGCAGATGCTCCGCGACGGGCTAGGCAAGCCAGTTGAACTCACCTACAACCGGGGCGGCGCTATTCAGAAGGTAGGCATGACGCCCAGTGTCGTAAGCGACGGTCCGAACAAGCGTTATATGCTCGGCGTGCAGCTCTCCGCGCGAGTGACCTACGTGCAACTGCCCCTAGCCGAAGCCTTCAACGAATCAGCCCGGCAGAACTATCGGAGCGCCGGTCTGATCTTGCAGTTCCTGCAGGGCTTGGTCGAACGTCGGATGTCCGCCAAGAGCTTGGAAGGACCCATCGGAATCGCTCGCCTCAGTGGAGATGCCGCCCGCGAAGGAATAGCACCATTTATCGGGTTAATGGCCGCAGTGAGTCTAAATTTGGCAATTTTCAACCTGCTGCCGATTCCGATTCTTGACGGTGGAACAATACTCATGCTAGCGATCGAGATGATCATGCGTCGGGATCTGAGCATGCAAGTGAAGGAGACCGTCTTCAAATTCGGCTTCGTGTTCTTGATGATGGTAGTGGCATTTGTTCTGTATAACGACATCAGCAAACTACTGCCCGGGTGAAGTGATCTGGACCGACTGCCCGTCCTGCCATCCATTTTCGCCGCTTAGGAAGCATCACCCCACTCCGCGAGTGTCGAAGGGTTTGCTAAGTCGGATTGACCTCTTTTGGCAAGGCGTTCCATTTGGCGGACTGACTTGAGGCCATGCGGAGAGATTTGAGTCGGCGAGAGAAGAGGAGCATCTTTAGATTCAGTTTCGTCTTCTTTTCAGCGATGGCCTCACGGTAATTGATTAGCGGCCTGTCGGAAGGGTTTCAACCGAGCTGATCTTGGAAGCGAACAGCAATCGGAAGGCAGCAGACACGGAGGTGTGGCCGTTTTTGAGAGCGGTCTGGGCGAGGCTGGTGAAGGCAGCAAAGGCCTCCGCGCCCGCCTGATTTTTGGAACAGTGCGGCACCTTGCGTGCAATCACCGCCGGTCAGAGCATGCGCTCGGCTCGATTGTTCGTCGGCTCGACGAAAGGAGCCGATAGAAAGCGCAGCAACCGCCCGCGGTGATCTTGTTGGCCAAGCCCATTGAGCAGCCGTTGATTGTCCCGATCCTTCAAAACACGATCCCGCAGATGGTAACTCAACATCTCTTTCAGTTCGTCCACTTTCCCGGCGAACACTTGCGGCGATAGACTGTCCCGCGCCCGCCACAGTCCATCCCATCCTGCAACAACAGTTTTGCGTAGACACCGAACTCCCGCGCGCGGCCCTGCTTGGCTTCCAATACCTCGGCGATGTTCCGCAGAATGTGCCCCAGACATTTTTGCTGTTCGACCGCATCGAACTCCCCGGCGTCGTAGCTCTTGCCTCGGTCACTGATCATCACCCCGCCATAGTCGCTGGATGCCTTTGCCGATATCCTGCTGCAATCCGAAGCTCCAGTTGTAAGTCGTCTGCGTCCGCTGAT
>JANXMS010000375.1 GCA_025354525.1 Acidobacteriota bacterium | reverse complement strand
ATGGTGGCTTTGGTCGTGACGGCGAAGGTGAGTTACTTGCCGGCGCGGGATGCGGACTTGACGGGGCGCGTGATGGCTCGAGAGGTGGGGGATGACAGCTGTTCAAATCAGATTCCGCGGAGTTTGCGCTATGGAGTGCATTATTACGCGGGGAAGGCGTTGGGGGAGTGTTGGGAGATGCCGGGGGCGGTGCCGGTGCCTGCTGGGCTGAATCGTCCGAAGGGGCTGCGGTTGCAGGTAACCGGTGGGTTCGGGGACGGCAGGCTGCTGTTTTTTGCGGGGCCTCGGACGACGGAGGGGGATTGGGTAGTGCCGGTAGAGAAGGAGCCGAACTTGGTTTGGATCGGGGCGCGAGAGGTGAGGGACTGGAAGTCAGGGACGACGATTGAGTTCGACCCGACGGTGATTGGGTTCCCGGGATCGCTTAGGGGGGCGGGGAAGCGGGATTGGGTTTGGAACGTGATTTTAGTGCGGGATGGGAACGTGGTGGCGCGGAGTGAGACGCGGCGGGAAATGGGGTTTGATCCGGCGGAGGAGCGGGTTTGGGATGTGCGATTGGAGCCGGCCTCAGGTGGGAGTTTTGGGCGGCCCGGGAGACCTTCCGTGGCGGCGTGGCGGGCGCTCTGGCAGATGCGGCTAGACCCGAAGAAGGGACAGGTGGTGACGGTAGAGGCTCCGGCGCCGCTCGATTTTTCGAATTTCTACGGCGTGGATTTGACGAAGCGGCCCGGCCAGATTTTCCTCGACGCGCAGGGGAAGCGGTTGCCGCATCCGACGATTCCGGATTTCACGATCGCCGAGTGGGCGCTTCAGGATTCGGTGCTGGATCCCCACTACGGCGTCTGGGGATCGATGGAGTATCAGTTTGGGCCACCGACGCCGGAAGGCTTTGAACGGCCGATGTTCGACCGGGGTACGGGGGAGACGGATCCGGTCGTCCTGGAGCACTGGCTAAAATTTGATTTGGCGCGGCTGTTTGTCGACAAGAAGATCGACGCGAGCGGGATCACGATTTTGAAGCCGGACCCCTCGGCGCTAAGCTTCTGCCGGAAGACCGGGGCCCGGTGCGTCGTAGACTAGGGTTTAGTGTCCTTGAAAAAATTGACTGCGCATGTGAAAGCGGCTGGTTGAGCGAGCAAATTGAGTCCAAAGGTTTTGGACTACGTGCTGGCTGGATTGCCGCGGCAAACTGATCCGCGGGTGCTGATTGGCTTCGAGACGTCGGACGACGCTGGGGTCTTCCTGCTGACGCCGGAGTGTGCCTTGGTGCAGACGGTCGATTTTTTCACGCCAATCGTCGATGACCCGTATACGTTTGGCCAGATTGCGGCGGCGAATTCGCTGAGCGATGTGTATGCCATGGGCGGGGTGCCGATTTCGGCTTTGTCCATTTTGGCTTGGCCGCGAGACGGGGATTTGGAAGACCTGCGGGCGGTGCTACTGGGTGGGGCGGAGAAGATGATCGAGGCATCGTGCAGCGTGATCGGGGGGCACTCGATTGCGGATGCGGAGCCGAAGTTTGGGTATGCGGTGACGGGGACGGTGCATCCTCAGCGGGTTTTGGCTAACGGCGGGGCGCGGGTGGGCGATGTGCTCGTGTTGACGAAGCGATTGGGGACGGGGATTGTGTCAACGGCGTTAAAGAAAGGCATGGCGAGCGAGGGGGACGTGGCGTCGTCGGTTGAGTCGATGACGACGTTGAACCGGGCGGCGTGCGCGGCGATGTTGCAGTGCGAAGTGCATGCCTGCACGGACGTGACGGGGTTTGGTTTGCTGGGCCATGCGCGGGAGATGGCGGCGGCGTCGGATGGGGTGACGCTGGTGATTGAGAGTGGGCGGTTGGAGTTGCTGCCGGGGGTGGCGGGGTACGTGGCGGCGGGGGCGGTGCCGGGGGGGTTGGGGAACAATCGGGATTTTGTGGCGTGCCATGTGACGGGGGAAGCGGGGGCCGTGCTTTATGACCCGCAGACTTCGGGTGGGCTTTTGATCGCGATGCCAGAGGTGGAGGCGGCGAAGATGGAACGGTTGTACGCGGGGGCGTACCGGATGGGCCGGGTGGTGGCCAAGCGGGATACGCTGTTAGAAGTCGAATGAATCCGATAATTATTGCGCTTGATTGTGAGACGGCCGCGGAGGCGCGGGGAATAGTGGACGCCACGGCTGCGGAAATCGATTTCTATAAAGTCGGTCTGGAGCTGTACACGGTGGGGGGGATGGGGTTTGTCGAAGAACTGCTGGGTCGGGGGAAGAAGGTTTTTCTCGATTTGAAGTTTCATGACATTGGAGAGACGGTGAAGCGGGCGGTGAAGCAGGTAGCCAAGAGTGGCGTGAGCTTGCTGACCGTTCATGCCGAGCCGGAGGTGATGCGGGCGGCGGTGGAAGGCCGCGGCGATGCGGCGCTGCAGTTGCTAGGGGTGACGGTGCTGACAAGTATTGCGCAGAGCGACTTACCGGCGATGGGGTATCAGTGTTCGTTGCCGGAGTTGTTCGCGGTGAGGGTGAGGAATGCGATGGAGGCGGGGGTGGATGGTTTGGTGTGTTCGCCGCTCGAAGTGGGGGCGCTGCGAGTGCAAGTGGGGCCGGGGAAGGTGTTGGTGACGCCGGGGGTTCGAAGCGCCGGGGCGGCGGTGGGCGATCAGAAGCGTGTGGCGACTCCGGCGGCGGCGATGGCGGCGGGGGCAACGTATTTGGTGGTGGGTCGTCAGGTGACGCGGGCGGCGGATCCGGGGGCGGCGGTACGGCAGATTTTGGCGGAACTGAATCCATAAGAAAAATTCATAAGAGGCGGCTAGACTCCCACCTCCAGTAAGCAGCAAGTTATGTAAGTCACTCTATATCAGTGATTTGCCTGACCACTGGGGTGGAAGGGTACGTATTTGGAGTGAGAAGCGGGAGCGCGGGGCACCGTTTGACTTGGGCGACAAGATTTGCCAAACTGCAAAGCAATTTAGTTGTGGTTGTCATTATTCTGTTTCCAGTTTCAAAGGGGAAAGTATCGAAATGCAGAGACCATGGTTAGCCCTTGTAGGCTTGCTCGCGGCGAGTACCGCTAGCGTTTTTGCCCAGTCGGTGTCGTCACTGGCGGGCGTGGTTACCGATCCTACGGGTGCGGTAGTGCCGAATGCGGCGCTCGAACTGAGCAGCAGCGATACGGGATTGAAGCGCGACGGCAAGACCGACGCGGAAGGACTGTACTCGTTTGCGCAGATCCCACCGGGAGCTTACACCCTGACGGTGAAGGCCGGTGGTTTTGCTTCGAAGGCGGTGAACGGATTGCGGTTGCTGGTGGGATCGCCGGCGACGGTGAACATCAGTTTGGAAGTGGGACAGATTACTGAGACGATTTCAGTGTCGGCGGAATCGATTCAGATAAATACGGCGGACGCTTCGTTAGGGAACAACTTTGGGACGAAGGCAATTTTGCAGTTGCCGTTTGAAGCGCGGAACGTGGCCGGGTTGCTATCGCTGCAGCCGGGCGTGACGTTTGCCGGGGCGAATGTTCCGGGAAACTATCGCGGCGGGAACGTGAACGGGGGCAAGAACGACCAGGCGAACGTGACGCTGGATGGCGTGGACGTAAATGACCAGCAGAATCGCGACCCGTTTACGAGCGTTCTCCGCGTGACGCTGGATAGCGTACAGGAGTTTCGGGTGGTGACGACGAATGCGAATGCGGAGTTGGGCCGTTCGTCGGGCGCGCAGATCTCGCTCGTGACGAAGAGCGGGACGAACAATCTCCATGGGTCGGGCTATTGGTTCGTGCGGAACAAGTTCAGCAACGCGAATTCGTTTTTCAACAACGCGAATGGGGTAGAGCTGGCCAAGCTGAACCGGAACATTTACGGTGCGTCCTTGGGCGGTGCCTTAATCAAGAACCGGTTGTTCCTCTTTGGTAACTATGAAGGCCGGAAAGATCGGCGGCAGGACTCTGTGCTGCGGACGGTGCCGACGGCTTCGTTGCGGGAAGGTAGCGTGAAGTACATTCGGCCCGACGGATCAATTGCGACATTGAGTCCGGCTGATATGCGGACTCGGATTGACCCGTTGCAGATTGGACCTAACGCGGCGGCTTTAAACGTTTTGAAAGCCTATCCATTGCCGAACGATTCGGCGTCTGGTGATGCGATTAATACGTCGGGTTTCCGGTTTAACGCTCCGGTAAAGCTCGACTGGCAGACCTACGTGGCGAAATTGGATTTCGCGGTGGATCAAGCCGGCAAGCATAACCTGTTTGTGCGTGGCAACCTGCAGGACGACAAAGATACGTCGACGCCGCAGTTTCCGGGTCAGGCACCGAACAACACGAACTTGTCGAACACGAAGGGCATGGCGATCGGTTTGACGAGTGTTTTGAAACCAACCATGGTGAACAATTTCCGTTGGGGATTGACGCGCGTGGGGTTGGAGAACTCCGGTGTTTCGCTGCTTCCGTTTACGACCTTTCGGACCATTACTGCGCTCAATGGGACGGCCCGACCTTTTATTCGGACCACCCCCGTGCAGACGATCGCAAACGACTTTAGTTTGACCAAGGGGAAGCACGACATTCGGGTGGGCGGCGTGATCCGTGTGATTCGCAACAACCGGACGAACTACGCGAATTCGTTTTCTGCTGCTTTCACAAATGCGTCCTGGCTGACCGGTAGCGGCAATCAGTTGGAAGCGCCGCTGGGGACCGACATCCGGTCAACGGCGCGCGTAGCGTATCGCGACGCGGCGATGGCGGTTTTGGGCGTAGTGAGCCAAGGAACCGCGAACTACAACTACAACAAGGACGGTTCCGCGTTGGCGGCGGGTGCACCGGTGCTGCGGCAGTTTAACGCCGAAGAGTATGAGTTTTACGTGCAGGATACCTGGAAGATGACGCGCTCTTTGACCGTGACTTATGGGTTGCGCTATTCGCTGATGCCGCCGATTTATGAGGCCAACGGCATTCAGACGGTGGCGAAGGAATCGCTTTCCACCTTCTTCGACACGCGTACGGCGCTGGCCAGCGTGGGAGCGCCGCAGTTCCTGGTGAACCCGGTGACCTACGTGCTGAAAGAACAGCCCGGCGGGCGAGACCTTTATCCGTTCCACAAGAAGAACTTCGCTCCGCGGTTTGCGTTGGCGTGGTCTCCCGAAGGCCGGAGCGGCCTGTCGAAGTTCCTGTTTGGCGGCGAAGGCAAGACGTCCGTCCGGGCGGGTTGGGGCATGTATTACGACGTAATGGGCAGCGGCTTGATCACGAACTACGACGCTTCGGCGTTGGGTTTGGCGACGAGCTTGTCGAATCCTTCGGCGCAGTTGACTCTGTCGACGGCACCGCGATTCACGGGATTGAATTCGCTGCCAGCTTCGGTGCTGCCGGCGGCCCCGGCGGCGGGCTTTCCGCAGGTCGCTCCGAACCTGTTTGCGATTACGAACTCGCTTGATGATCGATTGCTGCCTCCTTACACGATGAACATGAATTTATCGGTGGGCCGGGAGTTCAAGGGCGGCTTCTTCGTGCAGGGATCGTACGTGGGACGGCTGTCGCGGCGTTCGTTGATCAACGAAGACATTTCGATGCCAACGAATTTGAAGGATCCGGCGAGTGGTCAGACCTACTTTGAAGCGGCCACGGCGTTGGCGAACTTGGCCAACGCGAATACTCCAGTCGCTTCAGTAGGCAAGATTCCCTTCTGGGAGAATATTTTCCCGGGGGCGGCGAACGCCACTTTGACGGCGACGCAGCGGGCTTATCAAAGCGTTTCAAACAATGCGCCGGACTACTCGTATGCGCTCTATGAAATGGACGTGTTGTGCCGACCAAGCTGTAGCAAGTTTGGTCCTTACTCGTTCTACAACCGGCAGTTTAGCTTCCTGCAGTCGCTGCGGTCGGTAGGCAGCGGCAGTTACCACGCCATGCAATGGACGGCTCGGAAACGTTATTCTTCCGGCGACCAACTGGAGTTCAACTACACTTGGTCGAAATCGATCGATTTGGCTTCACGACCGGAGAGTACGACGGGGTTTAACGGCGTGATCATTAACGCTTTTGACCGACGACAGTTCCGGGCACCTTCTGACTACGACACGCGCCATCAGTGGAACGCCAATTTCGTCTACGGCTTGCCGATGGGCAAAGGCAAAAAGTTACTCGACAAGGGTGGCTTGATGAACGCGGTGGTGGGCGGCTGGCAGTTGAGCGGGTTGTACCGCCAGTCGACCGGTTTGCCGACTGGCGTGGGCAACGGACGGTTTTGGCCGACCAATTGGAACCTTACCGGGAACGCGACGGCGATTTCGACGCCGGTTGTCGGGACGACGCGGAACGCTCCGGCGCCTCCCGGAGGTACGGGCGGTGTAAATCTGTTCCCGGATCCGGCCAAAGCAATCGCGGCTTATGACTTTACCTTGCCGGGACAAGCCGGCGGACGGAACCAGATCCGCGGCGACGGCAATTTTAATGTGGACCTGAGCCTCGGCAAAAGCTTCAACATGCCCTGGAAGGAAAGCCATAAGTTGCAGGTTCGTTGGGAGGTTTTCAACGTGACGAACTCGGTGCGGTTTGACCCGTTCTTCACGTCGGCCGACCTCGGCAGTTTGGGTTCGTTCGGCAAGTACACGGATACGTTGACCCTGCCGCGCGTGATGCAGTTCGGGTTGCGCTACGACTTCTAGCACGTAGCCCTAGAATGAACGGCGGCCTACTTGGTGGGCCGCCGTTTTTTTTGCTAAGGTCAAGACGGATGGCAACGAAGACACTCATCACGGAAGAGGAATACCTGCGGACGAGCTTCGAGGGCTTGGATCGGGAATATTACCATGGAGAGGTGGTCGAAAGGACTATGCCAACGTTTTTGCATGGTGTGGTGCAGGGGAACTTTTCGATCCTCTTTCATCCATATCGGAGAACACATGGCCTCGTGTCTTCGAGCGAGGCGCGCCACAAATTGGGAGATGGCCTGATCAGAATCCCCGATGTGGCGGTCCGTCAGGGTATGCCGAAAAGGGACTGTCCGGATACCCCATCCTACGTCGCCATCGAAATTCTTTCTCCGGACGACCGGATGGGAGATGTCACGCAGAAGTTGAGGGAATATCGATCCTTCGGCGTGCCGCATGTTTGGGTGGTTGATCCGGTAAGCCAGGAACTCTACGTGTACGACTCCGATGGACTGCACCAAGTTCGTTCTCTGCAGATTCCGGAGTTTGGAATCAACTTTACGTCGGCGCAGATTTTCGAAGAGTAGGGGCGATGTCAGAAGCCGAGTACTGGGAAGTACCCGAGTTTCGGGATGGTGCACTGCTGGAGCGTGGTGATCCGACGTTTCTCCATGGGATGATTCAGGCCCAACTCGGCTCATGCTTTTTACTCCTTCGGCAGCATGGCTTTCGCCCGGCGATTAGTGCCTCTCATATTCTGCGCCCGGGGCTAATTCGTATTCCCGACGTGGCGGTGCATCAAGGGATGCCCACGATGCCCCACCCTGACTGTCCGCCCTATGTCGCGATCAAAGTCCTTTCCGCGGATGATCGAATGACGGCGATCGTTGGTAAAATGCGCGAGTATCGGGATTTCGGTGTGGCGCATGCCTGGGTGGTCGATCCCGAGCTGCAGGCGCTCTACGTGTTCGACCCAGACGGGCTTCACCAAGTACTGTCGTTGCAGATTCCCGAGTTCGGAATTACCCTCACCCCGCAACAGATCTTCGAGGTATAGCGCGGTCGTGTCAAAATAGAGGGTTAAACCCTCATGACTGGCCACGACGTTCGTCAGAAGTTTCTAGACTATTTTGCAGCGCGCGGACACCGCGTAGTGCGATCTTCTCCCCTGGTTCCCGCCAACGACCCGACGTTGCTGTTTACCAACGCCGGGATGAACCAGTTCAAGGACATCTTCCTTGGTATGGAGAAGCGCGATTACTCGCGCGCAACCACGTCGCAGAAATGCGTCCGTGCCGGAGGCAAGCACAACGACCTCGAGAACGTCGGCTACACCCGCCGGCATCACACGTTCTTTGAAATGCTCGGGAACTTTTCGTTTGGCGACTATTTCAAAACCGAAGCCATCGCCTTCGCCTGGGAACTGATCACAAAAGAGTACGGCCTGGATAAAGAGCGCCTGTACGTCACCGTGTTCCGCGAAGACGACGAGGCCGAACAGCTTTGGCAAAAGGTGACCGGCATTCCGAAGAGCCGGATTTTCCGTCTCGACGAGGCCGATAATTTCTGGCAGATGGGCGACACGGGGCCGTGCGGGCCGTGCTCGGAGATCCACTACGACCTCGGCCCTGAGGGCGCGGAGCCGGGGCACGAAGGCGAGGCGTTTCCGCTCGACGGAGGCGGCCGGTTCGTCGAGATTTGGAACCTCGTGTTCATGCAGTATGACCGGTCAGCGAGCGGGATTCTGAATCCGCTGCCGCGGCCTTCGATCGATACGGGGATGGGCCTGGAACGGTTGGCGGCGATCATGCAAGGCAAGCTGTCGAACTACGACTGCGACCTGATCAGCCCGATCATCGACCACCTGGCCGAGATGATTAAAGTGGACCCGGCGCGGGACCCGAAGACCGGGGCGGTGCTGCGGATCAATGCCGACCATGCGCGGGCGGCGGCGTTTTTAATTCATGACGGAGTCGTGCCGTCGAACGAAGGCCGGGGCTATGTACTGCGCAAGATCATGCGGCGAGCGCTGCGCAACGCGCGGCTTTTGGGCGTCCAGGATACCTACTTTCACCAGTTGACGCAGTTTGTGGCGCGGTTCATGGCACCGGCCTATCCGGACCTGATGGAGAACATGGACCGGGTGACGCGCGTCGTGAAAGAGGAAGAGCACCGGTACGCGACAACGTATCAAGTGGCCGAACGGATCTTCGTGGATGAAGCGAAGAAGGCCGTGGGCGGATTGCTGCCCGGCGCTGCGGCGTTCAAGCTTTACGACACCTATGGCCTGGCGCTGGATGAACAGGAAGACATGGCGCGCGAGTTCGGGCTGAGCATTGACGGGCCGGGCTTCGAAGCGGAAATGGACAAGCAGCGAGAGCGCGCGAGGGCGTCCTGGAAAGGGGCGGAGAAGGCGCATGTCTCGCCGGTCTATGGCCAGATTCAAACTGCCCACGGGCGGACGAAATTCTTAGGCTATGAGACGCTGACGGGCGAATCGTCAAAAATTCTGGCGATTCTGGTGGACCAAAAGCAGGTGGATTCGGTGGAGGCCGGCGTGGTGGCGGAGTTGGTGGTGAACCAGACGCCGTTCTATGCTGAGTCCGGCGGCCAAGTGGGCGACCAGGGCGAATGGCTCGTGAAGGGCGAAGCGGTGGCGACTGTGTCGGGGACCTATCCGGCGATTCCTGGTCTGAGCGTGCATCGGATTACGACGCTGGCTCCGCTGGCGGTTGGCATGGTGTTGCAAGGAGCGGTGAAGGCCGCGACGCGGTCGGCGACGATGCGGAACCATACGGCAACCCACTTGTTGCATGCGGCCCTGCGGCAGGTGCTGGGTTCGCATGTGAAGCAGGCGGGTTCGATTGTCGACCCCGGTCGGTTGCGGTTTGACTTTGCGCACTACACCGCGATGGACGCTGAGGAGGTGGCCGATGTGGAACGGATCGTAAACGAAGAGATTATGCGGAATACGGCCGTCGTGACCGACGTGATGGAGCTCGAAGACGCCTTGTCAACCGGGGCGATGGCGCTGTTCGGCGAGAAGTACGGCGAGAAGGTTCGCGTGGTAAGAGTGCCGGATTTCAGTAAGGAACTTTGCGGCGGAACGCACGTATCGCGAACCGGAGATATCGGCCTTTGCAAGATTGTTTACGAGGGTTCGATTTCGGCGGGCGTGCGACGGATTGAGGCGATTACGGGCTCAGCGGCGCTCGAACGTTTCCAGGCGGCGACAGCTTCGTTGAACCGAGTGGCGCAGGCCGTTCATGCGAGTGAACCCGAGTTGCTGGAGCAGGTGGAGAAGATGTTGGCGCAGCAGCGGAGCCTGGAGAAAGAGCTGCAGCAGTTGAAGCAGCAGATGGCGCAGGCGAAGTCCGGGCAGGTGGAGACACTGGCGCGCGAGATAAAGGGCGCGATGGTGCTGGCGGCGCGGGTGGACGGTTTGGACCGGGACCAGATGCGGTCGTTAGCTGATACGCTGCGGAACAAATGGAAGTCGGCGGTGATCGTCTTGGGGGCCGCCGACGGAGAGAACGTCGCGCTCGTCAGCGCCGTGACGAAGGACTTGACGGCGAAGGTCCATGCCGGCAAACTGATCGGCCCGGTGGCGCAGGCGGTGGGCGGCAAGGGCGGCGGACGGCCGGACTTGGCCGAAGCCGGGGGGAAGGATGCCGCGGCGCTGGATGCCGCCCTAGAGAGCGTTTATGCGGCGGTTGAAGGCGCGCTGTGAGCGATGTCGTAATTGTCGGAGCGGGGCCAACGGGCCTCGCTTGCGGCATTGAACTGAAGAAGCGGGGCGTGAGCGCGATCTTGCTGGAAAAGGGCTGCGTCGTGAACTCCCTGTTTCACTATCCGCAGAATATGGTTTTTTTCACGACGCCGGAGTTGCTCGAAATCGGCGATATACCAATGACGTCGTTGAACGATAAGCCGAACCGGGTGGAGGGGTTGAAGTACTATCGCCGGGTGGCGGACCACTATGGGCTCGACGTGCGGCAGTATGAGCGGGTGGAACAGATCACGGGCAGCGATGGCGCTTTTGTGACGCAGACTTCCAAGGGCGCGCATGCGTCTAAGAAAGTGATCCTGGCGACCGGCTACTATGACATCCCGAATCTGCTGGGCGTGCCGGGGGAGGAATTGCCCAAGGTGATCCACTACTACAAAGAGGCGCACCCTTACTATGATCAGGACGTGCTCGTGGTGGGGGCGAAGAATTCGGCGGCGATTGCGGCGCTGGAACTTTGGTGGACGGGGGCGCGGGTGACGATGGTGCATCGAGGGGCGGAGGTGCATAAACACGTGAAGTATTGGATCAAGCCGAACATTGAGAATCGGCTGAAGAATGGGGAGATCAAGGGGTATTTTTCGTCGCGTGTGACGGCGATTCGCCCTGGGGAAGTGGACCTGGAAACGCCGGAGGGGCCGGTCGTTTTGAAGAACGATTTTGTGTTTGCGATGACGGGGTATCGGCCGGATTTTGAATTTATGGCGGCACACGGAATCACGTTGAACGCAGAGACGGGGCGGCCGGCGGTGAACCCGACGACGTATGAAAGCGAAACGCCGGGGATGTATCTGGCGGGCGTCGTGGTGGCGGGGGTCCATACGAACGAGATCTTCATTGAAAATGGGCGGTTCCACGGGGGAGCGATCGCCAAGGACATCGCGGCGAAGCTGTAATGAAGATTGTCCACCTCGACAGCGGTCGCCAGATGCGAGGCGGGCAGTGGCAGGTTCTGCAATTGATTGAAGCGCTGGCCGAGGCGGGGCAGGAGCAGGTGTTGCTGGCACGGTTGGGCGCTCCGTTGGCGGAGCGAGTGAAGATTCCGGTGCGGAGTTGGGGGAGCGCTTGGAAGGAGCGGGGGGACGTGTTTCATGCGCACGATGCGCGGAGTCATACTCTGGCGGCGTTGACGCTGCGGCGGCCGTTGGTGGTGGCTCGGCGGGTGGCGTTTCCGGTGAAAAACGCGTGGAAGTATCGGTTGGCCGATTGCTATATAGCGGTTTCGAAGGCAGTAGCGGGGGAGTTGCGGAAGGCGGGCGTGGAGGAAGGGAAGATTCGGGTGGTCTATGACGGCGTGGCGGAGATGCCGCCGTCGACGCGGAAGGGGCCGGTGATTGCACCCGCCTCGGAGGACCCGATGAAGGGGTCGGCGTTGATCAGGGCGTCCGGGGTGGCGTGTACGTTTTCGAGCGACTTGCCGCGGGATTTGGCGACGGCGTCGGCGCTTCTGTACATCACCCATCAGGAAGGGTTGGGATCAGCGGCGCTGCTCGCGATGGCGGCGGGGGTGCCAGTGATCGCGTCGCGGGTGGGCGGGCTGCCGGAGATCGTGAAAGACGGAGAGACGGGGATTTTGGTGGAAAACACGGTGACTGCGATTCGGGCGGCGGTGGCGCGGGTGGGCCAGTTGGGGGAGTTGGGGGACCGGGGAAGGGAAGTGGTGCGGGAGCGATTTTTGCTGCGGCACATGGCGGCGGCGACGCTCAAAATCTACGAGGAGCTGGTTCTATGATCGAGGCACTAATGGCCGGGTTGTTTGGGTTGTTGATCGGCAGTTTCCTGAACGTTTGCATCTATCGGTTGCCGCGGGACCTGTCCGTGGTTTCGCCAGCGCGCAGCTATTGCCCAGGATGCGAGCGGGTGATTGCATGGTATGACAACATTCCGGTTCTGAGCTATTTACTCCTGCGAGGACGGTGCCGGGGATGTCGGGAAAGGATTCCAATCCGGTACTTGCTCGTGGAGTTGCTTTGTGGTGTAATGTTCTTTGTATCGACATTTAAATTTGGCTTGAGTTTGTACGCGGGGAAGTTAATGACGTTCAGCGCGATCAATATTTGCCTTTTTTTCAGCGATTGGGAAGAGCGGATATTGCCGGACGAATTTACGAAAGGCGGGTTCGTGGCGGGGTTGGTGTGGGCGTATTTTATCGCCTTACCGATGGGGTTCCCGATGTTGTTTTTACCGGTGGAGACGCCGCCGCCGTGGATTTCGGTGGTGGAGGCGGCCTTTGCGGGGTTGTTGGCCTACGGGGCATTTTGGACGTTGGGATGGGCGTATGAGCGGTTTCGCGGCCGGGAAGGGTTGGGGATGGGGGACGTGAAGATGGTGGCGATGATGGGTTCGTTTTTGGGTTTGATGTCGATGCTGGAGGGGATCATGATCGGATCGGTGCTGGGTTCGGTTTTAGGATTGATCTTCATCAAATGGAAGGGCGAGGACGGCGGGCAGTATGAGATTCCGTTCGGTTCGTTTTTGGCGGTGGGAGCGATGGCGGCTGTGTGGATCGAGGCGCTACGTTAACTTCTGCGACGGGGTAGAAACATGTTGCGTTACACTGTGAGATTACGTCGATGAAAGCGCTCCTTGAAGCGATTAACGCCAACCAGCCGGATTGGGCCCTTGCGAAGTCCCTCGACCCTAGTCGGTTGCCCGCCCATATCGCGGTGATTATGGATGGCAACGGTCGATGGGCGGGCAAGCGTTTTTTGCCGCGCGTGGCAGGGCACAAGGCCGGCATTTCGCCGGTGCGACAAACAGTCGAGACCTGCGCGCAACTCGGGATTGAAGCACTGACTCTGTACGCGTTTTCGATGGAGAACTGGAAGCGACCGGCGGCGGAAGTGGATACGCTATGGCATCTGCTACGCCTTTATCTACGGAACGAACTGCGGACCTTGCAAGAAAACAACGTAAGGCTGGGAGCGATTGGCCGGATTGAAGATTTGCCCGGGGTGGTGCAGAAAGAGCTGGCGGCGACGATGCGGGACACCGAGCGGAACACGGGTCTGCGGCTGAATCTGGCGATCAACTACGGTGGGCGGGTGGAGATTTTGGACGCGATTAACCAGTTAATCGCGGAGGCGAAATTGGCCGGCACCCTCGAGAATTTGCGGGTGGATGAGGAATCGCTGAGCGCGCACCTCTACACGGGCGGACTGCCGGATCCGGATTTGTTGATTCGGACTTCGGGTGAGTTGCGGGTATCGAACTTTTTGCTGTGGCAGATCGCCTACACCGAGATTTACGTGACCGAGACGCTATGGCCAGACTTCCGCCGGGCAGACTTGCTCACGGCGATTGTAGACTACCAGAAACGCGAGCGCCGCTTTGGCGGATTGAGCGGCGCGGCCCCGGCGGTTTTGGCGGAGACTGTTTCTAGTCGCTGATGCGAGTCCTGACTTCGCTGGTTCTGATTCCGACGGTCACTTGGCTAATCCTGTTTTCCCCGCCAGAGGTGTTTCATGCGGCGGTGGCGGTATTCGCGCTGCTGTGCTGGCATGAATTTGCCGGTATTGCGGGGCACTACGACGCGAAGTTGATCAGTTGGCACGGGTGGTTGCCGGGGCTACTGATTTTGTATGCCGGGCTGAGCGGCACAATGCTGATGACGGTCATCATCCTAGGTGCCATGGCGGCATCCCTGCGAAACCAGGAGCTAAAGTTGGGCATTCCGGCGACGGCGTTTTTCGCACTGGGATTGATTTATACGTTCGGGGCGTGGCGATCGGCGGTGGAGTTGCGGATGATCAGCCCGTATTGGGTATTCTTTGCGAACGCGATTAACTGGGTGGGCGATTCCGCCGCCTATTTCGTGGGTCGGGCGATTGGGAAACGGAAGTTGGCACCGCGAATCAGCCCGGGGAAATCGGTGGAGGGTGCGGTAGCGTCGGTGCTCCTGGCGAGCGTGTTTGGAGTGGCGTTCCTCCATTATTTCTTGCCGACGACGCCGTTGTGGTTAGCGGTGGGGGTCTCGGTGGCGGCCAATGTCGCGGGGCAAGTCGGCGATTTGGCGGAGTCGGCCTTGAAGCGCGGAGCGGGGGTGAAGGATTCGGGGACCCTGCTGCCGGGGCATGGCGGATGGCTTGACCGGTTGGATTCCAGCTTGTTCTCTCTTCCGGTGACACTGTTTGTATTGACGCTTTTGCGGTAGTTTTCGAGATATCACCGTCTCCAATCGGGCCCATAAAATATTCCATTGGGCAAAAGTGCCTGTACAGCGCCCGATCCATGGGTATAATCGAAAATCGGCGGTCTGGCGTCTTGTCTCATTTCGCCCCTCCGCACGTCCCAACCGAGGAGTTTGATGTCGAACGAACTGCGCAACTTTTTATCGCTCTCGTATGAAGAGCTGGAAGAGCTGAATCTGAATGCCAAGCAGCAACGCAAGAACCGCGTTCCCGCCCACCAAATTCAAGAAGAGCGTCTGAAGTATTTGGCCGACGAGAAGCGGATCAAGGCCGTCACGGTGATGTTTAGCGACCTGGAAGGCCGCTTGCACACGCTCGACTACGACAAGAAGTTTCTTGTCGAAAGCTGGGATAATCTGACTTTTGACGGCTCGTCGATCCGCGGCTTTACCGCCCAGCGCGAAAGCGACCTGCGTTTGTCCATGGACTGGAGTGCGTTCTACTGGGCTCCGTCCGACTACTTCGGAACTGGCAAAGTGCTCGTGTTTGGGGAAGTGATTGACAAGGACGGCTCGCCCTACGGCGCAGACATCCGTGGCGTCCTCAAACAATATGCCAACGGCTTGTATGCCGAAAACGGCTACACGCTGAACGCCGCCAACGAAATTGAAGGCTTCCTGTTCAAGGGGACCGACGCGGAACGCGTTTATCACGAAACCGGGAAATTTGAGTACGTCAACACGGGCGGCTACTATCATTCACTGCCGGGCGACCCGCTCCGGACCTTCATCGACACCGTGGCCGAAGTGCAGCGCGCGATGGGCTTTCAGAACGAGAAGGACCATCCGGAAGTAGCTCCTTCGCAATTTGAAATTAACTACACCTACGGTGATGTCGTCACCGCAGCCGACCAGATTCAGCTTTACAAGTTGATCTGCCGTCAAGTCGCGAACAAGATGGGCCTAACCGCCAGCTTCCTGCCCAAGCCTGTGGTGGGCGTCAATGGCAGCGGCATGCACACCAACGTGTCCGTCATGAAGAACGGCAAGAACCTGATGTGGGATCCGAAGGGCGAGGAAAAAATCTCGAAATTCGCCTGGCAGTTTGTGGACAGAATCTTGACCCACGGCAACGATATCTGCTTGATGCTGAATGCTTCGGTGAACGCTTACCGTCGTTTGGACCCGCACTTTGAAGCGCCGAACCAGATCAAGGCTTCGGCCATTGATCGCGGCTCGATGGTGCGTATTCCGATCGGCAACGAGAAGAGTTCGCGCGTCGAGGTTCGTTCGGTCGGTCCGGACGCTAACCCCTACATGGTGCTCTACTCGGTGTTCAAGACCGGTTTGGACGGCGAAACGGCGAAGATGAAGAACCTGCGCACGGCTGACCGGTATCTGCCGGACAACGTGTACACGGCTATTGAAAATTTCCGTGCTGCCGATTGGACGACTAAAATGTTGGGTGCCGACGTGAAGGCCCGTTATGCGGACCTCAAGCAGGCTTCGGCTGATCGTTGCGCCCGCCAGTTGGGAACTTTCGTGAAGCCTGCCGAAGTGCAGTTCCATCACGAGGTCTATAATCAATATCTCTGGAATCAGTTCTAAAATTGGTTCTGGATTTCTAACCAAGCGCCCCGGCCTTCCCGCAAAGGCCGGGGCGCTTGGTTTTTACCGCTCCCGCTTTTTCTCGGCGGCCTTGGGTTGCCCTTTAAAAAAGATCGTGACATTGACGATAAACTTCTTCTCGTCAATGTCGAGCTTGGGTTCAATCAAGCCGACGCCGTCCAGGATGCCCTCGTCCCGGATCCGCTGAATGACGCGGTCGGGGTAGCCATCCCGATACGGATCGCCTTCCTTGAGGCCCCACAGCTTGCGGACGTACGGCTCGGTGACGATGTCGAGGCCTGCGAACGCAAATTTGCCCATGCGGTACTGCGGGCCGGGCGTAACGTGGACAAATACGGCGACCATTTTGGCCTTATCGTCGTAGGTGCGTTTCACCTCCGTCGCAGCCTTCATAAAGCCTTGGCCGCGCATATACTGGCGGATTTTTGAGACGCCTTCAGAGATGAGCCCGAAGTTGGCAATCTCATCGAGTTTGAAGTCGCCGGTCTTGGCGAGCTCCTGACCGGCGCCGACGATTTTAACGTCGGAGAGTTTGTACGGTTCGCCTTCCACGACGTGGACGACGACGGCGAGACCGTCGACATCCTCGGCGCGTTTGACGTCGATTGTGGGGAACGCCGCGCGCACGAGGCCGCGGATTTCATAGAGCGGCTTGACCTGGTTGAGAAGTTGTTCGCGGAAGTTTTCTTCGATGTACGGGGTGCCGACGGCAATGGAGGCCATCTTGATTTGGAGGTCCGCGACGGGGACCGCGCTGTTACCTTCGAAGGCGACCTGGGCGATGACGGCGCGAGGGCGGTTGGGCCGGAAGACGATGTAAGGATCGCCGGGGCGGTCGCCGTAGACACGGGCCACGACGGGCGTTTTCAGATGCTCGGTGAGGGTCTTGGCGTAGAGCTTGAGCACGTTCTCGGTGGCGGGGAGCTTGTCGGCGAACAGAGGGTCGAGGCGGAGTAGCTTTTCGAGTTCGGCGTCGGAGGCGGGGAGTTCTTCGAACTTCCAGGAGAAGACGGTTTCGATTTCGGCGACGTCGTAGGTGACCGCAAAGCCGCGCATGCCGGGGCCGGGCTTGTACGAGTAGGCGACGCTGCCGAAGACGCCTCGATCAATAAGCCGTTGCTGAGCAGCATCGAAATCGGTTTTTTCAGCCATTTGACCGACTTTTAGGCCGAGGGCGGCGATCACCTTCGCTTCCGGCAAGCGTTTTAAGCCGGCGATGCGAATCGATTCGATTTCAAAAGTCGCCCCGACGGCCAGGGACGCACAAAATAGAGTTGCTGCTAAAGCCCGCATATTGTCTGGGTTTGGGACGGCTCTCCCAGGTGCGATGTTACACTGAAAAAAATGGCTTATGATCTGGTAATCATTGGCAGCGGGCCGGGTGGCTATTCCGCAGCGATACGAGCAGGACAATACGGTCTCAAGACCGTGATAATTGAAAAAGGGCCGAAGCTGGGCGGCACGTGTCTGCACGTCGGTTGCATTCCGACGAAAGCGCTGCTGCATAGCGCCGAGGTGTGGGACTATTTCACCCATCCGGAAGACCAAGGGGTGAGCTGCGAGAATCCCCGCTTGAACTATCCAGCGGTGGTGCTGCGCAAGAACACGATCATCAATAAGCACGCCAAGGGCGTGGAGATGTTGATGAAGAAGAACAAGGTGGAGGTGGTTTGGGGCTTCGGCAAAATTGTCGCCCCGGGCCAAGTGGACGTACAAACGAGCGAAGGAACGCGGCGGATTGAAGCCAAAAACATCCTGATCGCTACGGGTTCGGAAGCGCGGATGATTCCGGGAATGGAACCAGATGCCGATCGCATCTTGACGAACGTCGAGATTTTGAATTTGACCACGGTGCCGAAGTCGCTCGCGATCATCGGTGCCGGAGCGGTGGGCGTGGAGTTCGCCTCGATCTTCAAACGCTTCGGGACGGACGTGACCGTTCTGGAGATGCTGCCGCGCGCGGTGCCAGTGGAAGATGAAGAGGTCTCGAAAGAGCTCGAAAAGTATTTCCGCAAAATCGGCATTCGCGTCGAGACCGGTGCGAAGGCGTCAAACATTCAACGAACGCCCGACGGCGTAGCGTTGGACGTGACGCTGGCGAACGGGAAGACCGAGACGCTGAACGTCGAGAAGTTGTTGATCGCCGTGGGTCGGCGGCCGAACACGGAATCGATCGGCCTTGAGAATACGAAAGTAGAGATCGACCGGGGCTTTTTGAAAGTCGGTCCGGACCAGCAAACGGCCGAGCCGGGCATTTTCGCCATTGGCGACGTGGTGGCGGGGACGCCGCAGTTGGCGCATGTTGCGACGGCGGAAGGGATGATCGCGGTCGCCAAGATCGCCGGCAAGCCGTTTATGCCCATTAAGCGGAATCGGATTCCAGGCGCGACGTATACCGAGCCGGGCATCGGTTCGGTGGGCTTGACCGAGGCGCAGGCCAAGGCGCAGGGTTACGACGTGAAGGTGGGCAAGTTCCCATTCCTCGGCAACTCGAAGGCGACGATTCTGGGCCACCATGAAGGGTTCGTAAAGGTGGTCTGCGACGCCAAGTACGGCGAGATTCTGGGCGTCCACATCATCGGCCCGCACGGCTATGAGCTGATTGCGGAAGCGGTAACGGCGATGGAAGCCGAGGCGACCGTCGAAACGATGATCAACACGATTCACGCGCATCCGACGCTGTACGAGGCGCTGGGTGAAGCGTTCAACGCTGTCAACGGGCAGGCGATTAACTTCTAGGCCATGCTCGCTTCCGCTCTTACTCGCACCTGTGAAGTTCGCGACCTCGGTGCCATGCGCTGGGGTCAAGCATCCGCTTTGCAGGAGCAGTTAGTGGGCCAGCGGCAGCGAACCGAAATCGGCGATCAACTGCTTCTCGTCGAACACCCTCACGTCGTCACGATGGGCCGCAATGGGCACTTGACGAACGTGCTGGCGTCGCCGGAGGTCTTGGCGGCGACGGGAATCGAATATTACGAAACGAACCGGGGCGGTGATGTAACCTATCACGGCCCTGGGCAACTCGTGGGCTACCCGATTGTCCACTTGAACGAATGGAAACGCGACGTCCATGCGTATGTGCGGGCGCTCGAAGAGGTCGTCATCCGGACGCTGGCCGATTTTGGGCTGGTGGGAGAGCGGGTGACAGGGGCGACCGGAGTTTGGGTCGGCGAGGCGAAGGTTTGCGCGATTGGTGTACACCTGAGCCGCTGGGTCACCTCCCATGGCTTCGCTCTCAATGTCACGACCGACCTCCAGTATTTTCAGTACATCGTGCCGTGCGGGCTCTCGAAGCCAGTCACGTCGCTTCGCCAACTTGGCGTCGCGGTGACGCTGGACGAGGTGAAGCCGGTGCTGAGCCGAAGATTTTTTGAAGTTTACGATTACCAGTAGGAGACCACCCGAATGATCGATGTAGTTATGCCCCAGATGGGCGAAAGCATTGTCGAAGGCACGCTGACCCGCTGGCTGAAGAAGCCGGGCGACCGCGTGGAGCGCGACGAGCCGTTATTCGAGATTTCCACCGACAAAGTGGATACTGAGATTCCATCTCCCGCTGCCGGCACGCTGACCGAGACGATGTTCGAAGCCGGGGCCGTGATTGGCATCAATACGGTGGTTGCGCGGATTACCGACGGTGCCGCGGTTCCCGCCTCGGCATCTGCCGCTGCTCCGCCTCCTCCTCATCCCCGGGGCGCTGCGCCTGTGGCCGAGCCAGAACCGGTGATTCATCCGGCCACTGTCCCGGCGGCCGCTGTCCCGATCCCCGCAGCCACTCCCGCAGCCGAACCAGCTCCGGAAGCCGATTTCGGGCTCCTCTCGCCGCTCGTCCGGAAGATGGCCCGCGAGAACAACATCGATCTGGCTAACGTGAAGGGTACCGGCGCTGGTGGCCGGATTACGAAGGAAGACATCGAAGCGTTCTTAGCACCAAAAGCTGCTCCGGCACCAGTTGCCGCTCCCTCGGCTGCC
>JANXMS010000358.1 GCA_025354525.1 Acidobacteriota bacterium | reverse complement strand
ATGATTGTGAGGGGCTCTCTGCGGCACAAACTCCCAAAATGCTAGGAAACTGGCCCAAATCGGGAGGCGAATGATCCCGAAACCCGCTCATCAAGTACGGTTTTTCTATCGAACTGCCCATTGATATTGGTAGCTGCTTTGATAATACGGCGATGGTCGAAATGATTTATGAAAACTGTTTCCAGCGGTCAGAGCACTAGGAGGAGGAGGGAGAGGGTCTTAAAATAGTTGGTGTTCGAAGCGTACGCGCAAATGGATTGGCCGTTAGTTTACACGATGCGGTGATTGAAGCAAATCGTGATCGGGTGTAGGCTGGGAATTATGCGGATCGTAATTCTCTTTGGCCTAGTTGCGGTTGGAGTGTGGGGGCAACGGCCGCAGGCTCCGACGTTTCCGCAGCACTCGACTGGCTGGCCCGCAGTGTTGCCGCCGCAGGTGCAGAACCATGGGACGGGGCTGGCGGCGACAGTTTCCGGACGTCCTTTACAGTTGGGCGCGCCGGGGGTGAGGCGACCGCATTTTCCAGTTGTTGGGCCGATTTGGTATCCGCTGCAACAGCCGATGATCTGGTATCAGCTCGCGCCGCCGCAGGCACCGATTACGGTGGTGCAGCAGCAGTCGCCGATTGTGAGCGTGAATCCGAATTATGTGCCGGATACGGCGAAACCGTTAATGCGCGAGTATTTCGCTGAAAGTAAACCGTACGAGGCCAAGGAAGTGAAGGCGGCGAATGCGCCTTCAGTGACGCTGATCGCGTTTAAAGATGGCTCGCTGGTGCAGGCCGTTGCCTATTGGTATGAAGGGGATACGCTGCATTATGTGAAGCCCGATCATAAGGTGGAAAAGGCGGCGCTGGCGATTGTGGACAAGGAGTCGTCCGAGCGATTCAACCGCGAGCGGGGATTGTCGTTTAAAATGCCGTAATGACTCGGCGTTCTGTTCTTTTCGCGATGCTGCAGAAGCGGCCCCGGATTTTGCTACGGACCGGATGGCAAACGCGAAACATTGGGGATGTGTGTTTCACCCCGGCGATGCTCGGGGCGTTGCAACGATTCGTGCCTGAGGCGGACGTTACCTGCTGGGTGGCCAACGCGAACGACGACGTGCGGCGGATGATTCGGCGGGATTTCCCGAATTTCCGCGAAGTTAGCGGAAAGATCGGTGATGAGCCCGTGAAGAAGGCGTTTGAAGACGCCGACCTGTTCCTCTACAACTCCGGCATGGTGATTAACTATGGGTTTGTGTACCAGCAAGCTACGAGTTGGGACGCGGTGATCAACTCGTTATTGCCCCTGTTCCGGGCCAAGGAGTTGGGCAAACCGTATGGGATTTATGCGCAGACCTTCGACGCGTTTGCGGAGCCGAGCCCGATGGTGGTGCGCCGGATTCTGAGCGAGGCGTCGTTCGTTTATACCCGCGATACGATCTCGCTGGATGTTCTGCGAGGTGCCGGGGTGAAGCCTCCGGCGATGGACTTCGCGCCTGATATTGCGTTGCAATTCCGGCAGCGCGATGACGCCAGAGCAAATGCGTATCTGCGGAGCGTAGGATTGGAGGCGGGCAAGTTTCTGATGTCGATCGCCCATTATGCGGTGCTGACGCGGCCCAGCGTTAAGGACCGTGGTGCGGAGCATTGTGCGCGGATGCGGGCCGTGATCGAACGTTGGGTGCGGGAGACCGGCCTGCCTGTTCTATTGGCGCCGGAGGACGACCGCGAGATGGCCGTGAACAAAGAGGCGCTGCTGGATCCGTTACCGGCGGCGGTACGGGTGAAGGTGAAATTGCGCGAGCAGTTCTGGCTGCCCGATGAGGCGTTAAGCGTGGCGCTTCAGTCCCGAACGATGTTCAACATGGAGCCGCATTTGAACCTGATGGCGCTGGCCAACGGTTTGCCGTGTTTGCACTGCTACGACTATGCGTTTGGCAAGAAAGCGCAGATGTTTTCGGACTTCGGTTTGGGGCGGTGGGCTTTCGACTTGAACAAAGCGACTCCGACGGAGATGGGCGATGCGCTGTTGGCCGTGCATCAGGACTACGCCGGCGCGCAGCGGTATCGCGAGCAGGGAATGAAGCAGGTAGAAACCAAAACAGCGGCGGCCTTTGGCGTGTTGCGGAAGACGCTGGGACTAGCTGCCGTTAGTCGCTGAACGAGCGTGTCCGCGAGCAAGGCGGCGAACGAAATCCAGATCACCGTCGAGGAAGTCGTAGGAAGGCAGGTTGGCCGGGCTCTCCCAGATCATCTGAGAGAAGATGCGATTGCGCAGTTCGCCAGAGTAGTTGGTGACGCGGAAGAAGATCAGCAGGATGGGGCGTCGACCGGTGTATTGAAACTCATAGCGACCGATTTCTTCTCCGATTTCGGCAGTGATGTCGAGCTCTTCCTGTAGCTCTCGGAGCAGCGCTTCCCGAGGGTCTTCGTCCTGCTCAACTTTGCCGCCGGGGAACTCCCATTTGAGCGCATGGCGATCCGTGCTGCGGCGCTGACAAATCAGAATGTTTTTGTCAGCCCGTTCAATTACAGCGGCTACGACGCGGATTTCGGTTTGCACCCTCACGTGCGGCCATCGAGGCAACTGCCAAACGTGAAGGCAAACATCTGAAGCCCGGTTGTGAGCGAGCGGATTTCGAGCAGCGCCGTTTCAAACGTTGATCGATTGATGAGGCGATAAAGCCGGGGCCGGTCGACATTGACGTAGGTCTGGCCTTGGGCGTCCACGCAGATGTCGGCTCCGCGCATGGACGCGGGAATCGGCGCGCCGTTGTCGGTGATGTCGACCCGGCCTTTGGGCAGAGAAATTGACGGACAGAGAACGAGATTGACTTCGGCGGCGGAGTACAGCAGGCAGAGACGAGATGGGTCGGAGGCGTCGCGGGAACCGACAGTGAGGCAGTCCGGCAGAGAGTTCCAAAGGCCGGCCAGTTCCGGGGTATCGGCTTGGGGACCGGCACCGAGGTCGTAGCGATGCAGGTCGTCTTCCTTAAAGCCGTCAGCGTTGGCAAGGCGGCCGCGGCGATGACCGAGGTAGATTTCGGGGCTAGGCTGGGGGCAGAAAGCAAGGGCACCGGGCTTGTCCATGGGGCGCACCGGAGCCATGATCGTCGGCAAGGAGACGCGCGGCGTCTGCTCGCGGAGAAGTTCCTGGATAGCTTCTTCGGTTTCGCCGTAGGCCCCTTCGCCGAAGTGGGCGTAGCGCATGTAGCCCTGCGGATCGATGAGGTATTTGGTAGGCCAATAGCGATTGGCGAAGAGCTTCCAAACGGCGTAATCGTTGTCGAGCATCACCGGGTACTCGATGCCGAATTCGGCCATGCCGCGTTCGATGACTTCTGGGGCTTTCGAGAAGTAGAACTCGGGAGCATGAATCCCGATGACGTTCAAGCCGAGGTCGCGGTATCGCCGATGCCATGCCGTAACATACGGTAAGGTGCGAATACAGTTGACGCAAGTGAAATCCCAAAAATCGAGAAGCACGACGCTGCCGCGCAACTGCCGCAGGGTGAGTGGCGGCGAGTTGAGCCACACGGCCCCGATCTCGGGCGCGTGTACGCTTTGAGGGTCAATTCGCATAAAGCAGGTAAGGTTAAACTTTAGTAGTATCTCATGTATAGTACTCGCCTTTTAAAACATTTTCAGTCACCGTGCTTCGTAGGGGTACTCCCAACTCCGGCGGTAACAGTACGAGTTGAGAATCCGGTATGTGGAGATATCCTCCAGTTGTCGGTGGCGTGGGAGGGCGATTTGGCGAGGGAGGCCGCGTTTCAAACCAAGGGTTGCACGGCGTCGATTGCCGCGGGTTCCGCCTTGGCGGAGTGGGTTACGGGCAAGACTCGGGCCCAATTGGCGGCGTTCACTCCGACTGTGATTGAGCTGGCTTTGGATGGGTTGCCGAATGAGTCGAAGCACGCCGCCGTGTTGTGTGCGGACGCGGTGAAGGCGTTGCTGAAGGCCTAGTATTTTTTCTTCTTTTTGCGGGGCGGACGAGGCTCATGGAGGCTGAAATTCAGCTTTCGATCAACGGCGTCGACTCGTTCGAGCACGACGCGAATGGGATCGCCGATCGAAAACTGGCGGCGGGTGTGGTCTCCGATTAGACGGCGGGACCCTTCGAGGAAACGGAAACGGTCTCCGGGGAGGTTGTCGATGGGGAGTAGGCCTTCGATGAACAGGTCGGCCAGTTCAATGAACATGCCGGATTTGGTGATGGAGATGATGATGCCGGCGAAGTCTTCGCCGACGCGATCGATCATGAACTGCACCTTCTTCCATTCGACGAGTTCGCGTTCCGCTTCGCCGGCGCGGCGTTCGGTGAAGGAGCAGTCGGTGGAGATCTCTTCGAGTTGCTCTTCGTTCCACACTTCGCCGAGGCCATCAAAAAGGCCGCCGAGGATGCGGTGGACCATGAGGTCGGGGTAACGACGGATGGGGGAAGTGAAATGGGTGTAGGACTTCGACGCGAGGGCGAAGTGGCCGACGTTTTCGTGGGAGTAACGGGCCTGTTTGAGCGACCGGAGCATGAGGTAGCTGAGGATGCGTTCCTCGGGCGTTCCTTCGAGCTTGGCGACCAGCTTCTGGTAGGCTCGCGAGGTGATTTGAACCCGATCATCCGCAAGCACGATATCGCGGCGATCCTTGCGCCCGTCGCGATGCCGATCAACGACCTTGTGCTTTTTGACGGGTAGGGCAGGGAAGCCGAGGGAGAAGCCGAACTGGGAGGCGATCTCTTCGAAATCGGCCACTTTCTTGAAGTCGGGCGTTTCGTGAATGCGGTAAATGCCGGCGATTCCGGCTGCTTCAATGTGGGCTGCGACGGCTTCGTTAGCCGCGAGCATGAACTCTTCGATGAGGCGGTGGGCGATGTTGCGGGGGGCTCGGGTGACGCCGACCATGAGGCCGTTCTGGTCGAACTCGATCAGCGGTTCGGGAAGATCGAAATCGATGGACCCGCGTTTGACGCGCTTGCGGTTCAGGACCAGCGCGAGCGCCCGCATGTTTTCAAAATGCGGGACAAGAGCGGCGTATTGGGTTCGCTCGGCTTCGTCGCCTTCGAGGATTTTGTGGACCGAGGTATAGGTCATCCGGGCGGCGGAGCGGATGACGCCACGGTGGAATGTTTGGGCGACGACATCGCCAGAGCGGTCGAGTTCGAGTTCGGCCGAGAGAACGAGGCGGTCTTCGTGGGGCACGAGCGAGCAGAGGTTCGTGGAAAGCTCATGGGGGAGCATGGGCACGGCGCGGTCGGGGAAGTAAACGCTGGTGCCGCGGAAGAGCGCTTCCTTGTCGATGGAGCTTCCGGGTTGGACGTAAAAGCTGACGTCGGCGATATGGACGTCGAGCTTCCAGTGGCCGTTCGGCAGGGGTTCGACGTAGATGGCGTCGTCGAAGTCGCGAGCGGTTTCGCCGTCGATGGTGACGATGGGGAGATGGCGATAATCGCGCCGCCGGGCAATTTCTTCGGTGGGGATGGTGGGGGAGATGGCGCGGGCCTGGTCAAGGACGCTGTCCGGGAAGTGGTGGGGCAAGTGATGCTTGCGGATGGTGATTTCGACGTCGAGGCCGAAGTCGCCGATCTGGCCTAGAACTTCAATGACTCGGCCGACACCATCGGCATCATCAGAGGGGAATTCGAGGATTTCGATGTCGACGATGGCGTGGTCAAGTTCGGCGGCGTTGCGGTATTCGCGGGGCACAGCACCGGTGCGGTCGGGGGCGGTGGAGCGGGGGATTTCGTAACCGTCGGGGATGTAGATCCACTGCTGAATCCGGTCATCGTGGGGCTTCACCCAGTTGCCGTGGTTGCGGACGCGGAACTCTCCGACGACCGTGGAATGGGCTCGGTCCACGACTTGAATAATTTGGCCTTCGGCCTTGCCCTCGCGCCCGATTTGACCGATTTGGACGAGGACACGATCGCCATGCATGGCGGCGGCAGCCTGCTTGGGCGGGATGAAAATATCCCCTTCGAGCCCTTCGATTTTGTGAGCAGGAGTAACGAAGCCGAAGCCGTCGCGATGGACGCTGAGGCGGCCGGTGGCGAACTCGCGGCTGCCTTTGGCGACGATGTACTGGCCGGTGCGGAACTCAATCACATCGCCCTTTTGCGTCAGCCGGAGCAGGGTCGCTTCGAGACCTTCGCGCTGGTCTCCGCGAGCGGAAAGTTCGCGGACGAGGTTCTTTAAGCTGGCCTTGCCATGGGGCAGGCGTTCGATGCGGCTGAGCACTTCGCGGTCAGACAGGTAGAATGAGGGAGTTTCCAAAACGTATGGTCCTTCTTAATGTTCCCATCTTATTTCCCGACGGTGCCAATGTCATTGTCGGCCAGAGCCATTTCATCAAGACCGTGGAGGATTTGTATGAAGCGATTGTGAATACGAATCCGGCGATGAAGTTCGGTATTGCCTTCAATGAAGCGTCGGGCCCGTGCCTGACCCGCCACGATGGCAACGACCCGGACCTGATTGCTTGCGCGGTTGAAAACGCGCAGCGGGTGGCGGCCGGGCACCTTTTTGTGATCGTGTTGCGGGGTGGGTTTCCAATCAACATTCTTGGCCGCATCAAGGACGTTCCCGAGGTGGTGAACCTGTTCTGCGCCACGGCGAATCCGGTGGCTTTGATTGTGGCCGAGAGCGAGACCGGGCGGGGCGTGATGGGCGTTATCGACGGCCAGAGTCCGAAGGGCGTGGAGACGGCCGAAGACATTGTGGCGCGGCAGGAGTTCCTGCGCAAGATAGGGTACAAACGATGATCAAGAGCGTAGAGGAGCTTGAGGATGTGCTCTCGCAACCCAGCGAGGCGGACGTGGAGGCGATTGGCCGACTGCGTGGGGATTTGATGATTCTGGGCGTGGGTGGAAAGATGGGTCCGACGCTGGCGATGCGGGCTCGAAGGGCGATGGACCAGTTCGGATCGCGGGGCCGCGTTTATGGCGTGGCGCGGTTTTCGGACCTCGACACGCGGGACCGTTTGGCCGCGGCGGGCGTGGAATGCGTGCAAGCGGATCTGCTCGACCGGGCGCAGGTGGAGGCGTTGCCGGAGTGCGAATTTGTGATTCACGCGGCGGGGCGGAAGTTTGGCTCGGCGACCGATCCGGCGCTGACGTGGGCGATGAATGTGCTGGTGCCGGCGATGGTGTGCGAGCGGTTCCGGTCGTCGCGGATCGTCGCGTTTTCGAGCGGCAACGTTTACCCGTTTTCGCGTTATGGGACGGCCGAAACCGATGCGCTCGTGCCGGTCGGCGAGTATGCCTGGACGGGCTTGGGGCGGGAGCGGATGTTCGAATATCATGCGCGGGTGCAGCAGACGCCGGTGGTTCTGCTGCGGTTGAACTATGCGCAGGATTTGCGGTACGGAGTGCTCTTGGAGATTGGGACGAAGGTGTTCGAACGGCAACCGGTGGACGTGACGATGGGGGCTGTGAACGCGATTTGGCAGGGCGATGCGAATTCAGTCGCGTTACGGGCATTTCCGCTGGCGGCGTCGCCGGCGGTGGTATTGAATTTGGCCGGGCCGGAGACCTTGGGCGTGCGCGCCGTGGCAAAGGCATTTGGGCGGCATTTCGGAGTGACTCCGGAGTTTGTCGGAGAGGAAGCGGTGGACTCTTTGTTAAACGACGCGGGCAAGTGCCATCGGCTGTTTGGATACCCGAGTGTGACGCCGGACGAGATGATCGAATGGCTGGCCCGGTGGATCGGCATGGGCGGGCCGACGTTTTCTAAGCCGACCGGATTTATGACGCGGGATGGGCGGTTCTAGATGGACGGATTGGCTTCGTTTCGTAAGGGAGGGGTGATTCCGGCGCATCCGTTGGCTTTGACGGCGGAGAGGAAGTTGGATGAACGGCGGCAGCGGGCGTTGACGCGGTATTACGTGGCGGCGGGGGCGAGTGGAGTGGCGGTGGGCGTGCATACAACGCAGTTCGCCATTCGCGAGGCGGGCCTGCTGCGGCCGGTGCTGGAGTTGGCGCGGGAAGAGATGGAGGGCGTCGTGCGGATTGGCGGGGTGTGCGGCCCGACCAAGCAAGCGGTGCGGGAGGCGACGCTGCTGCGCGATTTGGGTTACCACGCGGGTTTGCTGAGCTTGGCGGCGCTGGCGAATGCGAACAACCGCAAGTTAATTGAACATGTTCAAGAAGTGGCGCTGGTGCTGCCGGTGGTGGGGTTTTATTTGCAGCCGGCGGTGGGTGGAAGGGTATTGCCGTTTGCGTTTTGGCGGCAGTTTGTCGAGATTGAAAACGTGGTGGGCATCAAGATAGCGCCGTTCAATCGCTATCAGACGATCGAAGTGATGCGGGCGGTGGCCGAGAGCGGGCGGGACATTGTGCTGTACACGGGCAATGATGACAACATCGTGGTGGACCTGCTGAGCGAGTATCAGAATGTTCGATTTGTGGGTGGGTTGCTGGGACATTGGTCGGTGTGGACGAAGCGGGCGGTCGAGATGCAGGCGAGGATTCGGGAGCATCGGGATCCGTTGCGGTTGAACCTGGAAGTGACCGATTCGAACGCTGCGTTCTTCGATGCGGCGAACGGATTTCATGGCTGCATTGCGGGGCTGCACGAGGTTTTGCGGCGACAGGGATTACTTGAAGGCCTTTGGTGTCTGGACCCGAACGAGGGCTTGTCGCCGGGGCAGTTGGCGGAGATTGATCGGGTCTATGCGGCGTATCCGCATTTGAACGACGACGGGTTTGTGGCGGCTCACCGCGACGAGTGGCTGCGCGGGTAGAATAACGTTTATGTCAGACTCCAAGATCGATCGACAGCTCGGGTTTAACACCCGGAGCCTTCATGCCGGTTACTCGCCGGATCCCACGACGGGTGCGCGGGCGGTGCCGCTGTACCAGACCACCTCGTTTGTGTTTAAAGACTCCGACCATGCGGCGCGGTTGTTCGGCCTGCAGGAGTTTGGGAACATTTATACGCGGATCATGAATCCGACGACGGACGTGTTGGAGCAGCGCGTGGCTTCGCTTGAAGGCGGCGTGGCGGCGTTGGCGGTGGCCAGCGGACAGGCGGCGCAGTTTTTGGCGCTGACGAGTTTGATGGAAGCGGGCGACCATCTGGTGAGTTCAAGCACGTTCTACGGCGGCACGTACACGCAGTTCAGCGTTACCTTTCGCCGGATGGGCATCAGCGTGACCTTCGTGGACCCGGACAACCCGGAGAACTTTCGGAACGCGATTACACCAAAGACGAAGGCAATCTATGGCGAGACGATTTCGAACCCGCGGGGCAACATTCTCGACATCGCGGCGGTGGCTGAAATTGCCCATGCGGCGGGGTTGCCGCTGGTGATCGACAATACGTTTGCGACCCCTTATTTGTGCCGGCCGATTGAGCACGGAGCCGACATTGTTCTGCACTCGTTGACGAAGTTTATTGGTGGCCACGGGACATCGATTGGCGGCATCATTGTCGACGCTGGGAAGTTCGATTGGAAGTCGAGTAAGCATTCGTTGTTGAACACTCCGTCGCCGGCGTACCACGGCTTGAATTTTGCGGAAGCATTGGGGCCGATCGCGTTCATCATCAAGGCGCGCGTCGAAGGCCTGCGTGATATTGGCCCGGCGTTGAGCCCGTTCAATTCGTTCCAGTTCCTGCAGGGCTTGGAGACGCTGGGGCCGCGGATGGACCGGCACGTGGCGAACGCGATGGCGGTGGCGACGTTCCTGGAAGGGGACTCGAGAGTCGATTGGGTGAAGTACCCGGGGTTGGCGAGTAGCCCGTATCACGCGTTGGCGACGAAGTATTTGCCGAAGGGGGCTGGCGCCGTGTTTAGCTTCGCGTTAAAGGGCGGGGCGGAGGCAGGGAAGAAGTTCGTGGATTCGCTGCAGGTGTTTTCGCACTTGGCGAACGTGGGCGACGCGCGGAGCTTAGTGATTCAGCCGGCGGTGACGACGCATCAGCAGTTGACGGCCGAGCAGCAGAAGGCCGCGGGCGTTGAGCCGGGCATGGTGCGGTTGTCGGTGGGGATCGAGGATATCGACGATTTGCTGTGGGATATTGAGCAGGCGTTGGCGGGGGTGTAAGGGCGAGCCTGAGGGGAGCGATCCGAGAACGAGGATGCTCCCCGTTCAACTTCAACCATTAGCCGCGGGTGCATGGAGGCGCAAGAACGCTTTAATTCGTACTTGGACTTCGACATGGTTTTCGAGCAGTAAGTGCACTCCTTTATCGAGCGGCATGAAGTCGACACTTGGGATGCTGTCCGCGGTGTATTGGCCGAACGCGAAGGGGTTGATGCCGTCATCCCGGATTGATCGCCGCCGCTTCGTACGTGTTCACCATGCCGTTCACGAAAGCCATTTCTGGGGCGTTAACGTATCGCGCGAGTTTGGCTTTACATCGAAGATCGGGGCTACCTTCTGAAGAATCCGATAAGGAAGATCCGACCGGAAGAGCGCCTGTTATCGGTAACTGCCGCGTGTCGGCGGTGCGAGGGGTGTACGGAGCCGAGGACAGGAGTACGATGAACGCGTCGGCTTGGTAGGCCGTGGAAGCATCGGCTGGCAGGAGTGCGCGCAAGTAACCAAACCGGGATGGAGCAACCCAACGGACGCCATCCCCGCCGAATGCTTGGGCAATTGCGATTCCTTGGTCAAATCCACCGCCGGTGCCGTGGACAACCAGGACGGCTGGCCCGCTGCCCCGAGTTTTGAACTCCACCAGCCCGTGCCGCGTGGGAATGATCTGGCTTTCGGCGGACCTGCGTTTCCGTATGGATTGCATGTCGCGGGAGGAGGCGACGTAAATTGCGGCGGCGGCAAATGCGAGGTGATTCGCGGCCCTAGCTGGTAAGCCCGAGTCCATTGCCGGTCGGCAAAATCAGCTTCCCGTTCACTACCCGGACGCCACGAAACGGGTCGTTCGAAATCAGCAGATTCCCATCAAGGTCGGCGTGATCGACGAGCGGCGATAGCTGCGCCGCGGCGGTGATCGCGACCGAACTCGAGATCATGCAACCGAGCATCGTCTTCATGCCGAGGCTCCGCGCAATCTGGATCATGCGGTAGCCCTGCAGCAGCCCACCGGCCTTGTCGATCTTGATGTTAACGGCGTCGAAAGCGTTCGCCAGCTTCGGAATATCCGCCGGACGCAGGCAGGCCTCGTCGGCGATCATCGGGATGTGGATGCGTTGCCGAATCCACTTGTGTTCGTCGATCAGATGCGCGGCCATGGGCTGCTCAATCGAGATCACGCCCATCGTTTCGAGCCAATTGATCTTGCGGACGGCCTCTTCCTTCGTCTTAAAGCCTTCGTTGGCATCGACGCGCAACGGCTTTTTCGTCACACTGCGGACGGCCTCGATCACTTCCTCGTCGGTATCCAGGCCAACCTTTACCTTCAGTTCCGGATAGGCCTCGGCCTCGCGGACCTTTTGCCGAATCACGTCCGCCTTGTCGATGCCGACCGAGAACGTCGTCAGCGGTGCGTCCTTCGGATCCAAGCCCCATAGCGCATGCACGGGCAGACCGCGAGTTTGGGCCACCCAGTCGTGGATCGCAATGTCGAGAGCAGCTTTGGCGGCCCAATCGCCGGGACTCTTCCGCAGAACCCAATCAATGATTTTGCCGTAATGGCGCAAGTCCATGCGGGCCAGTTCCGGCTCGAGTTGCTGAACGAATTTCACCCCGGCCTCGGCTGTCTCGCCGTAGCGGACAATGCCGGCACCCTCGCCGCGACCGGTAATTCCGTCGGCTGTGAGAGTGACGTAGAGGACATCCCGATAGGTGCTCGAACTCATCACCGTGGTCCAGGTGTGCTTCAACTGCAAGCGCTGGACCTGAGCGGTGAACGCGGGCGGCGCGGCGGCCAACGCCGGTAGGGCGGCGAGCCCGAGCATTGATCGGCGGGTCATTTTACTTGGCGCAGTGGAGGGCGAAGGCGTTCTGCAGCTCTTGCGCAATCAGGAACATGTCGCGGCTTTCAATCTGGTGGCGGTGCATCATGTAGACGGGCTTGCCGTCCTTAAAAATGGCGACAGATGGCGAACTGGGCGGCAGGGGCAAGAGGTGCTCTCGGACACGGGCCACGGCTTCCACATCACCGCCGGCAAAAACGGTGGCGGCGACGTCGGGCTTGATCGGAGAGTCAGCCAGGGCCCGGACGATGCCAGGACGGGCTTTGCCTGCGGCGCAACCGCAGACGGAGTTTACAACCATCAACACAGTGCCTTTGCCCGGTGCCAAAACGGCGTCCACTTCTTCGGGCGTGCGGGTCTCAACAATGCCGTACTTGGTCAAGTCTTGGCGCATGATACCAATCAGATGCTCTGGATATTGCATAACTCTAATATACTGACTCTCAATGCTCCGTAGAGAACTTCTCGCAACCTTGGCCGCGCCGTTGGCGCATGCCGCAATCACTTTGCCGGCCAATGTCGGGCTAAAAGCCGACTCGTCCGCTCCGCGCTCCGAGTGCGGCATCGGTGCCCTGATGCCTTGGGCGGACTCCTTATGGGCGGTCACCTACAACTCCCACACGGCGCGAACCGGAACGGGCCTCGCACTCTACCGGATCGACGAGAACTTGAAAATGGAGCAGGTCCACGTCCACAACGGCACGCACGCCAATAGGATGATGCATAAGGAATCGAGCCAATGTTTCATCGGTCCCTATGCCATTGATGCCAAGGGAAATCACCGGGTGATCACGGCCTTGCTCGAACACCGGTTGACCGCCACGATGCGGCATTTGACCGACCCGGCGGGGCGGGTCTACATGTTGACGATGGAAGGCCTGCTGTTTGAAGTGGATGTGCAAACGCTGAAGGCGACGGTTGTCGTCAACGTGATTGAACAGATGGGGATCAAAGCGCGGCCTCACTTTAAAGGCGGTTTTACGGGGCAGGGAAGAGTGGTGATCGCCAACAACGGGTTTTACAATTATGGGGACAACGACGCTGGACTGTTCGAGTGGGACGGCAAGGCTTGGAACGTGCTGTCTCGGAAGCCGCACATGGATTGCGCCGGGCGGCAGGACATGGGCAGCGTCGTGTTCTGTTCCGGGTGGGATGAGATGTCGGTGGTGCTGTGGGCGCTCGTGAAAGGGAAGTGGCAACGGTATCGATTGCCGAAGTCGAGCCAGGCGTTTAATCACGCATGGCAGACGGAGTGGATGCGGATTCGGGAAGTAGAGACCGAACACTATCTGCTCGACATTCACGGCGGCATGTTCGAATTGCAGCCGATCGCGTTTGAGGATCGCATTTGGGGCATCAAACCGATTTGCCAGCATTTGCGGGTCATCCCGGACTACACGGCCTTTCGCGGGATGCTGGCGCTGGGCGGTAACCAGACGACTCCGAATGCGGATAACAATACAGTGGTCGGGCAGCCGCAAGCCGGCATCTGGTTCGGGGTGACCGATGACCTGTGGAAATGGGGTAAGCCCGCCGGGTGGGGCGGGGTGTGGCGTAAGTCAGTCGTGAAGAAAGGCGAAGTAAGTGAGCCGTATCTCATGACTGGTTACGATAAAAAGGTTTTGCACCTGAAAGCGGGTGGGACGGTCCGGATCGAAGTGGACTTCCTCGGTGACGGGTCGTTTGAAACGTATAGTACGAGCGCGGGAGCTGGATACCGTGCCATTGTCTTCCCGGATGGGTTCTCGGCACATTGGGTTCGGTTGGTTAGCGAGGCGGAAACGACGGCGACGGCGGAGTTCCACTACACGTGATCCACCAGCGGTGGTTGAAAAGCACCACCAACACAGCGGCTGATTTGTTGAAAACAGGCTAGTTACGGGTTGGCTAAACGATTGCAACGGTAGAGTGCGGGAGGAACCAGCCATGTTCCGCATTTTTCTTTCCGCAGTAGCGTTAGCCACCGTTTCCGGGGGTGCTGTCTTCGCCCAGGAAGTGGAAGAGCAGGGCCGCGGGGTAGCGCGTGTCAGTCTGATCTCCGGCGATGTTTCCGTACGCCGGGGCGATACGAGCGAGTGGGTAGCGGCGGCGATCAACGCGCCGTTGCTGACGGAAGACCGGGTGTTGACCGGGGCCGGATCGCGGACCGAACTTCAGTTTGATTCGAGTAACTTCGCCCGCCTGTCGGCAGGCGCTGAGTTACGCTTAGCCGACATCGAAAATCGGCGCTTTTTGGTCCGCTTAGCGGTAGGAACGATGACGTGGCGCGTGCTGCGCGATCGCGACGCCGAAGTGGAGATCTCGACGCCTAACATTTCGGTTCGTCCGATGAAGAAGGGTGTCTACCGGGTGTCGGTGTTGGAAGACGGGACCACGGAGGTGACCGTACGCAGCGGCGAGGCGGAGATCTTTACTCCGCAAGGCACCGAACGACTGAAGTCCGGCAAGACGCTGATGGCGCGCGGGACGAGCGCTGATCCCGAGTTCCGGACGAGCGAGGCGATCCCGATGGACGATTTCGATCGTTGGAACCAGAGCCGTGATCGCGACCTCGAACGGAGCGAGAGCTATCGGAATGTGAGCCGCGACGTTTATGGCGCCGAGGACATGGACGGGCATGGCCGATGGATCAACTCGCCTGAGTACGGCCAAGTCTGGGCACCGACGACGAGCGCGGGCTGGGCACCGTATCGTAACGGTCGTTGGAGTTGGATCGACTACTACGGCTGGTCTTGGGTTAGCTACGACCCGTGGGGCTGGGCGCCGTATCACTATGGACGCTGGTACAACCAAGTGGGCGTCGGTTGGTGCTGGTGGCCGGGGCGTTCGAACGCCCGCCAGTATTGGAGCCCGGCGCTGGTCGGCTTCTTCGGCTGGGGCGGCGGCGGAGTCGGCGTGGGTTTTGGAAACTGGGGCTGGGTGCCGCTGGCACCGTTTGAGACGTATAACCGTTGGTATGGCAACCGCTACTATGGCGGCTACCGGAACGGCAATTTCGGCAACAACGTGAACATAACCAACATCAACGTGACTAACGTTTACCGGAATGCGCGGAATGACAACGGAGTGACCGTGATTAACGGTCGTGACTTCGGCCGCGGATCGGTGAACCATATTCGTTACGATCGCAACCAACTGAACAACGCTTCGTTTGTCCGGGGGCAACTGCCGGTAACTCCAGACCGGGAAAGCACGCGATGGAGCGACCGGGCGGCCACAAGCCAACCGGGTGCTGGCAGGGGCGATGATCGGTTTTATAGCCGTGGCCAGCCTTCGCGGATCGACCGGGTTCCGTTTGAAAATCAGCAGACGGCGATGCGAGAAGTTTCGCGGCGAACTTTTGACACCGAGACAGCGAACCGGACGCCGACTGAAGCGCGCGGCGGCACTCCTGGAGGCACACCAGGCGGTGGTGGCAACATCATGGAGCGTGGCGGTGCACGGGCTGAGCAACCGGCCGAGCGGCGCGGCGATGCGGTACGGAGTGGCGGTGATGCGAGCGGATGGCGTCGGTTGGGCGAGAATGGAACGCGCGCCGGGTCTCCTTCAAACCAGAGCGACCGGATCCGTGGCGGTGCCGATACGAGCCGGGAGACGGTCACGCGCGGAGAATCGAATCGTGGCGGCGATACTGGCGGTTGGCGGCGCTTTGGCGACGCTTCGACACCTCGGAGCGATACCGGGTCGACGGGCGGCGCGACGACTCGCGGAGATATGAACCGCGGCGGCACGACGACTCGCGGGAACGACACCGGCTGGGGCCGTTTTGGCACCACTCGGGCCGACGATGCGGGATCAAGGAACCAGACGATTCCGGATCGGGGCAGCCGCAGTGGCGACTCGGGTCGAAGTACGGAACGGCAGACGATTCCGGATCGGGGTAGCCGTAGCGGCGACTTTGGCCGGAGCGTAGAACGGCAGACGATTCCGGACCGGGGTAGCCGCAGCGGCGACTCGGGTCGGAGCACGGAACGGCAGACGATTCCGGATCGGGGTAGCCGCAGCGGCGACTCGGGTCGGAGCACCGAACGGCAAACGATCCCGGATCGGGGTAGCCGAGGCGACGATTCAGGGGGCTCGCGAATGGGCGGCCCGGTCATCCGGGAACGTTCGTCTGACGGAGGCGGTTCGCGCGGAGACGCCGGCGGGGGCAGTTCGCCACGCGGTGGCGGCGGTCGAAACAAGTAATTTAAATGCAGCAAAGCGGCCCCCCGGAGGGCCGCTTTGCTGCATTATTGCTCGTGATTGGAGCGAAGGGGGACCGGTGGGGTGAAGCGGCGCCGCAATAGGTCCAGCGCATCCTGCTGGGGCGACCGGCGATAGTCGAAGACCGCACCTTCCGCCTGCAAAGTACGCCGAAGCTCAGGAAGGGAGACATCCTGAACGGGTTGGCCAGACTTGATGCTCATGGCGGCCGCAACGCC
>JANXMS010000331.1 GCA_025354525.1 Acidobacteriota bacterium | reverse complement strand
GGGCAGCAGGTCCTTCATGTTGGAGATCTTCTTCTCATAGATGAGAATGTAGGGATCTTCCATCACGACTTCCATGCGGTCGGCGTCGGTGACGAAGTAGGGGCTGAGGTAGCCGCGGTCGAACTGCATGCCTTCGACGGTCTGGAGTTCGGTGACCATGGTCTTCGACTCTTCAACCGTGATGACGCCGTCCTTGCCGACTTTCTTCATCGCTTCCGCAATAATGGTGCCGATGGTGAGGTCGCCGTTGGCGGAGATGGTGCCAACCTGAGCGATCTTCTCGTCGTTGGCGACCTTGGTCGACATCGCCTTGACTTCGCCGATGCAGACTTCAACAGCCTTCTCGATGCCGCGCTTGAGGGCCATCGGGTTGGCACCGGCAGCAACTGCCTTGACGCCTTCACGATAGATAGCTTGAGCGAGGATGGTGGCGGTGGTGGTGCCGTCGCCGGCGATGTCGGAGGTCTTCGAAGCGACCTCACGAACCATCTGGGCGCCCATGTTCTCGAGCGGGTTGGCCAGCTCGATCTCTTTGGCAACCGTGACGCCGTCTTTGGTGATGGTCGGGCCACCAAACTTTTTCTCGAGGACCACGTTCCGGCCCTTCGGGCCGAGGGTCACTTTCACAGCATCAGCGAGCTGATTTACGCCGCGCAGGATCGCCTGGCGGCTATTTTCGGAATAAACAATCTGTTTTGCAGCCATGTTATTTATAACCTCTACCGGTGCTTACTTCGCGAGCACGCCGAGGACTTCATCCTCGCGCATGATCATGTATTCGATGCCATCGACCTTGATCTCACTGCCGGAATACTTTCCAAACAGGATACGGTCGCCAGCCTTGAGCTCCATCGGAGCAATCTTGCCATCATCAAGGCGCTTGCCATTGCCGACGGCGACCACTTCGCCTTCTTGGGGCTTTTCTTTGGCGCTGTCCGGAATGATGATTCCGTTCATGACGGTTTCTTTCTCTTCAATGCGTTTCACGACGATGCGGTCGTGGAGCGGACGGATGTTCATGTTTATCTCCTACAGTACTTCCGAGCTAATTATTAGCACACTCGGGGTAGGAGTGACAAGCATTTCCTTTAACACGTTGAAAACATTGGGCGGATAATGTTATTAATAATCCTCAATGTCAGAGGCCGCGCTATGATCTGATGGAATGGCGCGCAGATTTACTTAACCCCTTCGCAGTGATAGGATCGTAGGCAATATGTCCCACCTCGATTTGCCTGCCCTTCGCCAACTTGTAGACGCTGGCACTGTCGATACCGTTGTCGCGGGCTTCACTGATCACTACGGTCGTTTGATGGGGAAGCGCTTTGACGCGAACTTCTTTTTGGACGAGGTCGCGATTGGCGGAACGCACGCCTGCAACTATCTATTGACGACAGATGCCGAGATGCAGCCCACGCCGGGCTACCGGTTCGCCAACTGGGAACTCGGCTATGGCGACTTCCATATGGTGCCGGTGCTGACGACCTTGCGGCTGATCTCGTGGCAGCCCCGAACCGTTTTTGTGCATTGCGATGTGGACCATGTGAGCGTGGCCCCGCGGTCGATTTTGAAGAAGCAACTGGCGGTGGCGAAGGCGGCTGGTTTTAGCCCAATGGCTGCCTCGGAGTTGGAATATTACGCTTATCGCCAGACCTACCGCGCGGCCCATGAGCAGGACTACGCCAAGCTCGAGCCGTTGAGTTGGTACCTGGAGGATTACAATCTGCTGCAGGGCTCTCGGGAGGAGTTCTATACCGCCGCAGTCCGGCGCCATTTGCGTGATTCCGGCATTCCGGTGGAGAATTCGAAGGGTGAGTGGGGCCTGGGCCAGCATGAGGTGAACGTTCGTTACGGCCCGATTCTGGAAATGGCCGATAACCATAGTCTGTTCAAGCAGTGCTTGAAGGAGATCGCTGAGCAGTCCGGGATCAGCGTGACGTTTATGGCCAAGCCACATCATGGCCAAGCGGGGTCGAGCTGCCATATTCACTTGAGCTTGGCTCAGTTTCAAGACACACACTCCGATACGTTTCGCCACTTCCTGGGCGGCTGGATTGCGCATGCGCCGGAGATGATGGTGTTCTACGCGCCGACGGTGAATTCGTATAAGCGGTACGAGGATCTTTCTTGGGCTCCGACTCGGCTCGCCTGGAGCCAGGACAATCGGACGGCGGGGTTCCGTGTTGTCGGCAGTGGGCCGAGTCTGCGAATTGAGTGTCGGATTCCAGGGGCGGACGCGAACCCTTATCTCGCCTTTGCGGCGTCCTTGGCTTCCGGGCTGGACGGCATCGCCAATAAGATCGCACCGCCGGCGGTTTTTCTCGGCGACGTTTATGCTTCGCGTACGCTGCCGCGGGTTCCACATACCCTTCGCGAGGCGACCGATTTGTTCGAAAACAGCGCGTTTGCGAAGCGAGTTCTCGGGGCTGAAGTCGTGGAGCATTACGCCCATTTCTACCGCAACGAACAGAAGGCCTTTGACACGGTGGTGACCGACTGGGAACGGCGTCGTTACTTTGAGAAGATCTAAAGACATGGACAGACTCAAGAATCAAGTTGCCCTGATCACCGGGGCCGGCAGTGGGATTGGGAAAGAGACCGCGCTGCTGTTTCTGGCGGAGGGAGCTTCCGTCGTCGCCGTCGATCTTCATGGGGATGCGGTGGCGGCAATCCCCGGGGTTCACGCCGTTCAGGCGGATGTTTCGAAGGAGGCCGATTGCGAACGGATGGTGGCTGAGGCAGAGGCCAAGTTCGGCAAACTGACGGTGATGTTCAACAACGCCGGCATTTCTCATGCCGACGATGATGACGCCATGAACACGACCGAGGCGGTTTGGGACCTGACGTTTGCGGTGAACGTGAAAGGCGTGTTCTTCGGTTGCAAGTACGGGATTCCGGCGTTGCGGCGGGCTGGCGGCGGATCGATTATCAACACCGCTTCCTTCGTAGCCCTGCTGGGTGCCGCGACGCCGCAGCTTGCCTATACGGCCAGCAAAGGCGCGGTGCTTTCGATGTCCCGCGAGTTGGCCGCGATCCACGCCCGAGAAAACATCCGCGTGAACGCGCTTTGTCCTGGTCCTCTGCAAACCGAGTTGCTGATGAAGTATTTGAACACGGAAGAGAAGAAGCAGCGCCGGTTGGTCCACATTCCGATGGGTCGTTTTGGCCAAGCCAAGGAGATTGCCAAGGCTGCGCTGTTCCTGGCTTCTGACGATTCGTCCTTTGTCACGGGCACCGAATTTCTGGTGGATGGCGGGATCACCTCGGCCTACACTACGCCGGTATGACGCAGCGTACGATTTCTCCGGTGGACGGTTCGGTGTACGCCGAGCGTAGTTTGACCACCGACTTCGAAGCTCTGCTATCGCCGCCGCCGAAGTTGCCTTTAGCCGAACGCATTGCGATCTGCGAAAAGCTGGTGGCGCAGTTCGAAGCCGATGCCGACGCGATTGGTCAGGAGTTGACGGGGCAGATGGGGCGGCCGATTCGGTACACGCCGAACGAGATTCGACGGGGCTTTGCGGACCGGGCGCGGCACATGATTTCGTTGGCTCCGCAGTGCTTGGCGGACATTTCGGCGGCAGCGGGATTTATTCGGAAGCAGCCGGTTGGGGTCGTGTTCACAATCGCTCCGTGGAACTATCCCTATTTGTGTGCGGTGAACTCCGTCGTGCCGGCGATTCTGGCGGGCAACGCGGTGCTGTTCAAGGCCTCGGCGCAGACGCCGCTGGTGGCGGAACGTTTCGCCGCGGCGCTTCCGCCGGAGGTGTTTCGGTACGCCCACGCCTCGCACGCGGACGTCTTGAAGTTGGTAGCCGATCGGCGGATTGGGTTCGTTTCGTTCACCGGATCCGTGGCCGGAGGCCGGGCGATCGAGGCCGCGGCGCGGGTTCCGTTGGCGTTGGAGTTGGGCGGGAAAGACCCGGCTTACGTCCGGGCGGACGCCGACCTGGCCCATGCGGTGGAGAATCTGGTGGACGGGGCGATGTTCAACTCCGGCCAGTCCTGCTGCGGGGTTGAGCGGATATACGTGGATCGTGTTGTCTACGACGAGTTCGTCGCGCGGGCGGTCGCGCTGACGAACGAGTACGTCCTTGGCAACCCCTTCGAGGCGGCGACGACGTTGGGTCCGATGGTTCGGTCGGCCGCGGCCGAATTCGTGCGGGCGCAAGTGGCCGAGGCTATCGCACAGGGCGCGGTGGGGCACATCAACATGCGGGACCCCGGCGGCGCGTATCTGCCTCCGCAGATCTTGACGAGTGTCGACCATTCGATGCGGGTGATGACGGAGGAGACGTTCGGGCCTGTCGTTGGCATCATGCCCGTCGACTCCGAGGCGGAGGCGATCCGGCTGATGAATGATAGCGCCTACGGCCTTACGGCCAGCATCTGGACCGATGATCAGGCTGCCGCGCTACGGATCGGTGACCAGATTGACACCGGCACTGTATTGCATAATCGTTGCGACTACCTTGCGCCTTCGCTGGCTTGGACCGGCGTAAAGGACTCGGGTCGCGGCGTAGCCCTGAGCGTTCTGGGCTTCGACCAACTCACCCGTCCGAAATCCTTTCTCCTATGATCCTCTCACTGCTGGCCTTCGTTCTGACCTCGGAGTCGCTACTCGACTGGCGGACTCCCAACCTTCCTCAAATCTCGCCGGACGGGCTACGGATCGTCTACACGCTGGAGACAGCGGACCGGTACACGGATAGCTTCGTGAACACGCTGTGGATGGTATCGACCGACGGAAAGGATCATCGGCCAATCACGGCCGGGCGGCTGCCGCGCTGGTCTCCTGATGGATCAAAGCTGGCCTATTTGAAGCAATCGCAGATGTGGGTTCGCTGGATGGATACGGGCGTTGAGGCGCGGATCACCGATTTCGAAACGCCTCCGACGGCGATGAGTTGGTCGCCGGACGGGACGCAGCTTGCGTTTTTGCGCCGCGTTCCAGGAACGCCGGAGTGGAGCATCAAAATGCCGAAGGCACCGGAAGGGGCGAAGTGGGCGGAACCGCCGACCGTGGCGACCCGGCTGAAGTGGCGGTCGGATGGGATTGGTGGTGCGGGGATGATTCCGAATGGGTTTACGCAGCTTTTCGTGGTGCCGGTGACCGGCGGTGCTCCGCGGCGGATTTCGACGGGGGACTACAACCACGGGGGCGAGCCGTCATGGACGCCTGACGGCCAGCAGATTTATCTGCATGCCGCACGCAGCGGCAACGCCGACCACGAGCTTTTCCCGGATGACATTTGGGCTTTCGATGTAGCGACGGGTTCGGCTAAGCAGATCACGAAGGGCAATGGTCCCGAATTGAACCCGAGCGTATCGCCGGACGGCAAGCTGATCGCCTGGACTGGTTTCGTGGACAAGGGGAACGCGGCGCACATTACTTCGCTGTGGGTGGCCAATTTGGACGGGACCAACGCGCGGCGGTTGGCGCAGGGGCTTGACCGCAACATCAGCACCCCGGAGTGGAGCGGCAACGGCTTGGTGGCCGTGGTTGAAGACGGCGGCACGAGTGCGGTTTATTCGTTCGGCGTCGACGGAAACTACAAGGCGATGACCGACGGCAAGCTGCGGCTGGCGACGGCGTACGCGAATGCCGAACAGATGACGGTGGCTCGTGACGGCCGCATTGCGATTACGGGTTCGAACGCGGCGCAGTCTAAGGAAATTTTCGTACTGGGCCCGGCTGGACTGAAGAAGCTGACCGATACGAATGGCAGCCTATTGGCGGCCCATCCGATTGGTGCCGTGGAGGAGATCAAGTACAAGAGCTTCGACAGCAAAATGGTACAGGGATGGATCATCAAGCCTCCCGGCTTCGACCCGTCGAAGAAGTACCCGCTGATTCTGGATATTCACGGCGGGCCGTACGCGATGTACGGCATTGAGTTCAATCACCAGATGCAGATCTACGCGTCAAAGGGCTACGTCGTGCTGTACACGAACCCCCGCGGTTCGACCGGTTACGGCGAGGAGTTTGCCAATATCATCCACGGGAACTACCCGGGCGATGACTATCAGGACCTGATGGCTGGGGTGGACGCGGTGGTGGCCAAGGGCTACGTCGACCCGAAGAAGTTATGCGTCACCGGAGGCAGCGGCGGGGGCATTTTGACGGCTTGGATTGTGACGAAGACCGATCGGTTTGCCGCGGCGGTGTCGCAGTATCCGGTGATCAACTGGTTCACGCAGGCCGGAGCTTCGGACATTGGGTTAACGACGGCTCGCTGGATGAAGGCGCTGCCGTGGGAGAATCCGAAGAATTACATGGACCATTCGCCGCTGTTCTTTGTGGACAAGGTGAAAACGCCGACTATGCTGATTACGGGCGAAGAGGACTGGCGGACGCCGATCGCGCAGAGCGAGGAGTTTTATTTCGCGCTGAAGGCACGCAAGGTGGATACGGTGTTGGTGCGGGTTCCGCGCGAGCCGCATGGTATCCGGGGAGCTTTTCCCAGCCACCGGATTGCCAAGATCGAGCACATTCTCGGCTGGTTCGAGAAGTACGTTACTTCGCCGGTGCCTCGGTCCGGTCCTTCTTCGACTGGGCGGTAATCTTGGCTGCGGTCTTGCGCACCTCGAGGGATGAACTGTCTTTCGGCTGTCCCGCAGTGGATCAGATCAAGTTGGGATCCGGGGAGCTTTTCCAAGCCACCGGATTGCCAAGATCGAGCACATTCTCGGCTGGTTCGAGAAGTACGTTATTTCGCCGGTGCCTCGGTCTGGTCCTTCTTCAACTGGGCGGTAATCTTGGCTGCGGTCTTGTGCACCTCGGGGGATGAGCTGTCTTTCGGCTGTCCCGCCGTGGATCAGATCAAGTTGGTATCCGGGGAGCTTTTCCAAGCCACCGGATTGCCAAGATCGAGCACATTCTCGGCTGGTTCGAGAAGTACGTTACTTCGCCGGTGCCTCGGTCCGGTCCTTTTTCAACTGGGCGGTAATCTTGGCTGCGGTCTTGCGCACCTCGGGGGATGAGCTGTCTTTCGGCTGTCCCGCCGTGGACCAAATCACATTGCCGGTGGAGCGTTGGACGAGAAAGATGCTGCCACGACCGCGGCCCCAGGAACTGGTACCGACACGCGCCATTCTCGCGGTCTCGGCGGCATCTTTAGCATTTTTGTCCTTGGTCTTCTCGTCTTTTTTGTCCTCCTTGGCGGGATCGGGCTTCGGCGGCTCTGGCTTGGGATCGTAAAGTTCGTGCATCTTGCGTTCGAGAGCTTCGCCTACTTTGTCAGTCAGGACGGCGTCGGCTTTCAGGGGATCGGTGACTACTTGCACGACGCCTTCGCTGGTGAGACGGCTAGCCAGGAACTGGTCGAGGCCGCCCGACATCGGGAGCAAGTAGACCGCCTTGACCTCGCGAACGACCGGATCGACGGCCCAGAGACTCATCGCGCAAAAAAATGCCGGTAGGAACTTCATTCCTTCATGATACCTTCGAAGTTTGTATAAAGGACTCCGGATCACCGTCATCATTCCTTGTCTCAATGAAGAGCAGGGTATCGAAAAAGTAATGCGGCGCATGCCGGAATTTGTGGATGAGGTAATTGTTGTCGACAACAACTCCACTGACCGGACGGCCGACGTCGCCGAATCTCTGGGTGCCCGGGTGATCCGGGAGCACGTCCGGGGTTACGGTCGCGCCTACAAAAAAGGGTTCTCGGTGGCCACTGGCGACGTGATCATCACGCTCGATGGGGACCATAGCTATCCGCCGGATGCGATCTCGTATCTGCTCGAGGCCTTTTTGCATCTCGAAGCCGATTTCTTGAACGCCTCTCGCTTCCCGGTGCGCGACCGCGAGGCGATGAGCTTCAAACACAAGTTCGGCAACTTTGTGCTTTCGGTGGCGATGAGTCTGCTGTACTTCCGTTGGGTGCGCGATTCCCAGAGCGGCATGTGGGTTTTCCGCCGGTCCATTCTGGAAGGGATGAGCTTGACGTCAGACGGCATGGCCTTCAGCGAAGAGATCAAGATCGAAGCGTTGAAGAGTTCGCGAGTGCGATTTGCCGAGATTTCGATTCAGTATTCGTCGCGTTTGGGCGAGATCAAGCTGAACCCTTGGCGGGACGGCTTTTATAACCTTTGGTTTCTGGTCAAGAAACGATTTTCGTGACCGTCACCGCCATCATCCCAATGTGGAACCGGGCCGATTTGACCCGGCAGTGCGTAGAGAGTTTGCGGGCGCAGACGGTTCCGTTCGACCGGATCGTGGTGGTCGATGACGGGTCGACGGAGCCATACGCGGGGCCGGACGTGATTCGGCTACCGAATAACGCGGGGTTCGCGGCGGCGGTGAACGCCGGGTGGAAAGCCGCCGAAACCACGCACGTCGCGGTGGTCAACAACGATGTGCGGTTGGATCCGCATTGGCTTGAACAGCTGTTGGGTGCCGGCGGGTGGTTTGCGACCGGCAAGCTCTACGGGCCGACTGGCCTGCTGGATGGGACGTTCGATCTACTGAGCCGCGGTGGCTTCCCGTGGCGGGCTGGGCACGGGAAGCCGGATGGGCCGCGATGGAACGAACCCAGAGAGATCGCAATGGCTTCGTTTACCGCGGTGCTGCTGCGGACGGAGCTTCGGGAGCGGATCGGCTATCTCGACGAGGAGTTTGGGACGTATCTCGAAGACGTCGAGTTCGGGGTTCGCTGCCGAAAGGCGGGGCTGGGCGGGCAGTACGTCCCGAGCGCGACGGGGGTGCATGAGGGCAGCGCGACGGTCGGAGCTTGGAGCGAATTCGCGGCTCGACAGATGGCGACGAACCAGGCACGGCTGGTGGCCAAGCATTGGGGAGGGCGAGATCGATGGGCGGTGGGCGTCGGTCGAGTTTTGTGGAGAATGCTGGCGCGCCGGAACGGCAGGACGGTGACGTTTCCAGCGTTTCCCACGACGCCGAGTGAGCCATTCGCTACTGACGATTCTCTGATCGCGGCGCTGCAGCAGGACACAGGGATGGATACTTTCTGGCGCTGGTACTTTCGGCTGGTGAGGGGATGAAGCGTGTCTGCGCTGTGATCGTAACTTATAATTCAGGGACCCACGTGACCGAGGTGGTTAGGTCTTGCCGGGAATTCGGCGTGCCGGTGGTGATCGTCGACAACGCTTCGAACGACGGGACGGTGTTTCCGGACGACGTTACTTTAATCCGGAATCAGGAGAACCGAGGGTTTGCGGCGGCGGTAAATCAGGGCGTCCTGGCGCACGACGCTCCGCTGACGCTGCTACTCAATCCAGACGTTCGGCTGCTTACTCCGGTGGGGGAATTATGTGACATTGCTGTTGCGAGCCGACACACTGCGGTCGCCGGATTACTCGTTGACGCCCACGGAGAGCCTCAAAAAGGCTTTAGTGTCAGACGGTTACCAACTCCAGCCACTCTGGCCCTTGAAGTGCTTGGGATAAATCGAATCTGGCCCGACAACCCCGTAAATCGTTCCTACCGCTGTTTGGATTTAAACCTTTCTATTCGTCAAAACGTGGAACAACCCGCGGGCGCGTTTTTTCTTTTCCGTCGGGACGACTGGTTGGAGCTGGGTGGATTTGACGAGCGCTATTTTCCGATTTGGTTTGAAGATGTGGACTTTTGCAAACGGTTACTCGACCGGGGAGGGACTATTGTTCTGGAACCGTCAGTACGTGCCTTCCACTGGGGCGGCCATTCGGTGCGAAAACTGCAGGACGGCTGCCGGATTCGATTCTGGTATGGTAGCCTGCTTAGGTACGCGGTTCGACATTTTGGACCTGTTCAAGGCAGGCTGGTGGCCGGAAGCGTTTTTCTTGGTCTTGGGTTACGAATTTTCTCCGGCATCATCTTAACATCGGGCCTGCCAGTTCTCGGTGCCCAGTTTCAGTCGATGTTGCTGTCCGTCCGCTGCGCGGTGTTTGGAAGTTTAGAGAACCATTAACGAACTACATGGCTTATCCAGATCTGGTCTCCGTCACCATCGTCACCTACAACAGCGGTCGCTTTATTAAGCGATGTCTTGAGTCGGTGTTGGCCCAAAAGCATGCGAGCCTGGAAGTAATCGTAGTGGATAACAACTCGACGGACGGCACGATCGATATTCTGGAGCAGTTTGAGGGACGTTGCCGGATTTTCTATAACGACGAAAATTCAGGGTTTGCCGGCGCTCAGAACCAAGCGATCGGGAAGTCTCGGGGCGAGTGGATTCTGACGTTGAACCCGGATGTCCTGTTGCTGCCGAACTTCATTTCGCAGTTGCTTGAAGCCGGCTATCTGCATCCGCGCATTGGCGCTGTCTGTGGCAAGCTGTTGACGATCAGTGCGACCTTCGACCTGCCCGACAAACCGCGAGTGGATTCGACGGGGATCTATTTCACTCCCATGCTTCGCCATTTGGATCGCGGCAGCCAGGAAGTGGATAACGGCGAGTACTCGAATTTTGAATACGTTTTTGGTGCCACCGCGGCAGCGGCTTTGTATCGTCGCGAGATGATCGACGATATTTCTATCGATGGCGAGTTTTTCGATTCCGATTTTTTTGTGTACCGAGAAGACGCCGACGTCGCTTGGCGAGCGCAGCTACTCGGTTGGCGATGCCTCTATACTCCGAATCCGCGGGCGTACCACGTGCGGAACGTGTTGCCGGGAAATCGAAGGGCCTTGCCGGCGGAAATCAACATGCACTCGGTGAAGAATCGGTTCCTGATGCGAATCAAGAACATGACGACCGATCTGTATAAGCGGCATTGGTTCTGGATTACGTTTCGAGACATCGTCGTGATCTCTTGTTGCGCTACGCGCGAAACCTCTTCGCTGCGAGCATTCTGGGAAGTGGCCAAGACGTGGAAGCGGGTGTGGTCCAAGCGCGAAGTGATTATGCGGCGGCGACGGGTGACCGACGAGTATATGGCCAGTTGGTTCCAGAAGCAACCTACGGCCCGTCCGGCTCCGAAGCCGACTCCGGCCCGGGTGCAAGCGCGGCTTAAAATAGCGCGCGGGTAGAGGATGCGCATTGCGATTGTTGGCACGCGGGGCGTACCGGCCAACTACGGTGGGTTTGAGACGTTCGCCGAGGAGCTTGGTCGGCGACTGGTGGATCGGGGCCACGAGGTGCTCGTCTATTGTCGTGAGAAGCATTCGGGCGATCAGTTCCTGGGAATGCGGCTAAAGACTCTTCCGACGATCCGGCATAAGTATCTGGAGACGATCGTCCACACGGCGATTTCTACTGTCCACTTGCTGACACAACGGCAGGACGTGGCGTTGTACTGCAATGCGGCCAACGCGATCTTCGCGTGGATGCCGCGCGTGGTGGGCACGCCGGTGGCTTTGAACGTCGATGGTCTGGAGCGGAAGCGGAAGAAGTGGAATCGGGTGGCGAAGGCTTGGTATCGGCTTTCGGAGTGGTTAGCGACTTTCTGCCCGACGCGGGCGGTTTCCGATGCCTTGGCGATTCGCGCTTACTACCGCGAGGAGTACAACGCAGAGACGACTTTTATCGCCTACGGCGCGGAGATGGGCAAGGTAGAGACCCGAGTGGCGCTCGACGAACTGGGTCTGGAGCCGGAGCGCTACTTTCTGTACGTCAGCCGGATGGAGCCGGAGAACAACGGGCTGCTGGTGAGGGAGGCGTTTGAGCAGGTTTCGACCGACTTGAAACTGGCTTTGATTGGCGACGCTCCTTACGCGGATGACTACATTGCTCGGGTCCGCGAAACGACGGATCCGCGGATTGTGATGCCAGGCGCCATCTATGGCCAGGGATATAAAGAGCTGGGTTCGTTTTGCTTTGCCTACATCCATGCAACGGAGGTTGGTGGGACGCACCCGGCATTGATTGAAGCGATGGGCCGTGGGGCGCTGGTGCTGTTTCTGGATACGGACGAGAACCGGGAGGTGGCCGGAGGCGCGGGGCTTCCGTTCACGGCGGCCAATCTGACGGACGTGATGCGGCATGCTCTGGCGCTTCCCGGGGCGGAGCAGGAGCGGCTGCGGGCGGCGGCAGTGGCTCGGGTGCAGGATCGCTATAGCTGGGACGCGGTGACGGATGAGTATGTGGCACTCTTTGAAGAGCTATGCATCGATCGTGGTTAGAAGTTTCGCTGGGGCAAATCGCGGGTAACTTCCGCGCGGTGAGGGCGGTGGTGGGCCAGGACGTGACGGTGATGCCGGTGGTGAAGGCGGACGCGTATCGGCATGGGGCGGTGGCGGTGGCGCGGTCGCTCGAACGGGCTGGGGCGCGCTGGTTGGCCGTGAGCAACGTGCAGGAAGGTGCCGCGTTGCGGGATGCGGGAATCCAGACCCGAATTCTGGTGATGGCAGATTTTCTGCCGGCCAGCCGCGAAGCTCTTTTCGACTATCGGTTGACCCCGGCGATTCACGAGTTGGGCGAGATCGCGGAGTTGGAACGGTTGGCGGCCCGGCGTGGGCAGGCGGTGGCGTTTCACGTAAAGATCGACAGCGGCATGGGCCGGCTGGGGACGCGGGCCGACGCGCAGGCGGTGGCTGAGGCGGTGGGCGCTTGCCAGACGGCGCAGTTTGAAGGGTTGATGACGCATTTCGCTTCGGCAGGTGATTACGCGTCCAAGCAAACCGACGAGCAAACCCAATATTTTTTCGATTTGCTGACGGCGACCGGGCTGCGCCCGGCGTACGTCCATTTGTCGAGCACGATTCCGATCGCTTACGGCCGGCGGCCGGCGTGGGGCAATATGGTGCGGCCTGGGCACGCGATTTACGGCTACATTTCGCCCGCGAAGGGCCCGGCACCGGAGCGTTTATTGGACGTGGTGCCGGCGTTGACGTGGAGGACGTGCGTGCTGGAGGTGAAAGATATTCCGGCGGGAGCGCCGGTGGGCTACGGGGCGATCTACCGGGCTACGGCTCCCATCCGAATTGCGGTTTTGGCGGCGGGGTACGCCGATGGGTATCCGCATCGGCTGTCGAACCGGGGAAAGGTGCTGGTTGGCGAGCGGACCTGTCCCGTGATTGGGTCGGTGTCGATGGACGTGACGACGATTGACGTGACCGGGGTTGAGGGGTTGAAGACGGGCGACCCGGTGACTTTGCTGGGCGGCGAAATTGACGCCCAGCAGATTGCGCGGACCGCTGGAACGATCTCGTATGCCGTGCTCTGCGGGATCAGTTCCCGGGTGGCTCGGATGTTTGTCGAGTAGACACGGGCGGTTACCACGGGTGGTGCTTGCCCCAAACAGGCCTTGCACGCCGGGTACTATTCGGCCAGGGCATCCCGGTATCAGCTTGTCGGCATAAGTTTGAGGCAACGGGGCGGTTAGGGGCGGAGGATCCCGATCAAAGAGTTTGGTTCACATAGATAGCGCCGGACGATGCCGCGAGGTCGCCGGGTGGGAGCACCTCTGACAGCAGGGCGAGGCCGAGGGTTTCGGACTACCTCCGCCGTTCGATGCGGGCCGAGGTGGACGGCGCGGACCGCTGCTCTGCGGCATCAGCTCCCGGGTGGCTCGGATGTTTGTCGAGTCGGGGCGATCAACGTGTTTGGTTCAAAAAGAAACGGCGGCACGATCCTGCGGAGGTGGGCGAGCGGGAGCATCTCTGACAGCAGGGCGAGGCCGAGGGTTTCGGTCAAGAACTGCTTCCGCCGTTCGATGCGGGCTGAGGTGGACGGCGCGGACCGCTGCTCTGCGGAATCAGCTCCCGGGTGGCTCGGATGTTTGTCGAGTCGGGGCGACCAACGTGTTTGGTTCAAAAAGAAAGGGCGGCACGATGCCGCAGAGGTCGGCGAGCGGGAGCACCTCCGGCGGAAGGACGAAGCCCAGTGTTTCGGTCATAAACTGACGCCGTTGTTCGATGCGGGCGTGGGTGGCAGGGAATTGCTCTGCCAAGGCGGCGCGGAGATCCGCATCGGCCAGCGCAAAACTGTCTTCCATGCGGGTGGAGGAGTAGGTCGCCGACGACGGAATGACGTCGGACTGGAAGACCATTCCGCTCCTGAGCGGTTCGTTCGAGTCGGCATAAATCGGCGAGCCGGGCCACTCGTCGTAGCTGATGAGATGGCCGGGATTGAGAAAGATGCCGAAGCGGTCGAACGGCAGGAGGCGGTTGATGAGTTCGGCGATCTCTCCTCCTGGGCGTCCGATGGTGAGGTGTTCGAACCACGCGGCCATGGCGGCAACGTAGGGTCCGGCGAATTTGTCGACATAGCCGACGGGGGCGTCGGAGGCATCGGAAGCAAGCCAGCCGCAGCGGCAGCAGTTGCTGCCCCAATAGCTAACGTTGGCGGAGAAGAACTCCCCACGGCGGACGACGTTGCCGCTGGCGCTGGCCAGGCTGACGCGGCTGGGGCCGGTCTTGACCGTCCAGTGGCAGGCCATCGGCAGGCCGTTGTAGCCGGCTTGTTGGGCGAGTTGGTGATCGGTGAGGCCTTCGCGGACGCCGAAGAGAATGCGGCGCATGCCGTCGGCGGCGGCGACGTTCGAATACTCGAAATAGGCGATCTCCCAGGGGGATGCTTGGGCGCGTAGGCGGGTGAAGCCGCGCGTCGCGTTTTCGACGGGGGCGAACTCGCGGAGAAGGTCGACGAGGTAGGACGGCAGATCGGACTGAGTCGGCAGGTCGTAATCCTTCCAGCCGACGACGCCGATGTGGGAGGTGGCGGAGAGCCCCTCGGCCGCGAGGATAGAGCGGAGCTCGCGACCGTGGGCGCGGGGCTGGTCCATGAGCGAGAACGGTGGATAGACCTCTCCCCGCAGAAGGCCGTCTTTGTAGAGCCCACTGATGCGGAGGTAGCCTTCGCACTCGTTTCCGACCAGCAAAAGCGGCGTGCCCGTGGCGGGAAGAATGAGCAGCGCCTCTTCAAAACGGGGATCGAAGCCGGTGGCCCAGAGTAGATTGGCGTAGTGTTCGCGGTCTCCGTAGACGAGTAGATGGGAGTAGCCGAGCGCGCGGGCGCGGTCGAGGCGTGGGGTCAGTTCAGCGGCATCGGCCCAGGGGATGGGGTCGGCGGGGCCGGAGTCGAGCCAGTCCGCCTCGATGAGGCGATGGGTCCAGGTCATTGGCGATCAACCAGGTAGCCGCGGAGAAGGATGTGGACCACCTGTTCGGTTGCCGGGATGCTGTCCCACACGATCGTGGCTGAGTCGGCAACGACGAAGCCCGCCGTCATCGCTTCCGAGTTGCCGCCGTAGCCCATATCGTCGAGCATCGTGGTGGAGCAGTGAACACGATAGCTGTTGGTGAGATCGGCGAGAGGCGCTACAAAAAGGCGGAACGTGACGTTTTGGGGTTGCGGATCCTCGGCGAGTTGAAACTGCCAGTCGACGTCGGTGATGACCAAGTAGCGGCCCTCGGGAACCAGGAAAGGAAACTCAGTGCTGGCGTCCGGGAAATTACGCTGCCAAACTCCGGTCGGGTCGTCGGTGCCGACCAACTCTAGAACGACGTGATCTTCGGGTTGGATTCCTAAATGGGAGCTCATCAGTAGACAATAACAAACATGGAGAAAACCGTAAAATGGCTGGTCATCGGGGTGGGCGACATCACGAAGAAGCGCGTGCTGCCGGCGATTCTCGCCCACGAACGGAGCGAGCTTCGAGGTATTGTGACCCGGTCGCCGGAGAAGGCCTCGCCTTATGGGTGCAACGTCTATCCGTCGCTCGATGTAGCCCTGCAGGACAAGGAAATCGACGCGGTTTACGTTGGCACGCCTGTGGCGCTGCATGCTCCGCAAGCGACTGAGGCATTGCAGGCGGGCCGTCACGTCCTGTGCGAGAAGCCGATGGCGATGAACTATCCGGAGGCGATGGACATGGTGAGCTGCGCGCGCGACAGCGGACGCTTGTTTGGCGTAGCCTACTATCGGCGCCTTTATCCGAAGCTGCAGCGGGCGAAGGCGCTGATGGAGGCGGGGGCGATCGGCCAACCCGTGCTGTGCGAAGCCCACTCCCATAGCTGGGTGCCGCCCGGCGTTGAGGCCGACTACTGGCGCTTTGATCCGGGCTTAGCCGGCGGCGGCCCGCTGTACGATATCGCCTCGCATCGGATCGACGCGATGAACTATCTTTTTGGTAATCCGACGCGGGCTACTGGCCTAGTCTCCAATGCGGTGCACCGGTACCCCGTCGAAGACAACGCGACCGTGCTGATCGACTATTCAGGCGGGATCCGCGGGACGGTGGACGTCCGCTGGCATAGCCGGGTAGACCGGGATGAGTTCCGAATCATCGGTACGGAAGGGGCGATCGAGCTATCGTCTCTGAACAGCGGTCGGCTGGTGTGGCCGGGGGGATCGGAGGATTTGCCGCCCCATCCGAACCTTCACTATCCGCTAATTGAGCATTTCGCTAACGCGATTCTCGAAGGAACGCCCCTAATTACCAGCGGGGAGACGGCTTTGTGGACGGACTGGGTAACGGCGAAGGTGGCAATGCGGTTATCATGAAAGTTAAACGCCGCATTGCGCAGCGTCAGCATATCCATGTCGGAAAGTACAAAGATCGACGTCAACAGTTGGCTCGAAGAAGAGCTGTTTCAGCAGTACAAGAACAATCACACATTCGTGGACGAAAGCTGGCAAGGCCAGTTTGCGGCGGATAAAGGAAATGGGCACGTGGCGTCCGCAGTGGCACCGCCACCACCGCCACCACCTCCGCCCCCACTGGTTGCTCCGGTCGCCGCGCCGTCGGCTCCGACTCAAAGCACGCCGTTAACTGCCGTCGAAATGAAGCCATCGCCGAGCAAGCCGGTCGACTCGTCGGAACAGCTTGTGCCGTTGCGCGGAGCCCCGGCGCGGTTGGCCGAGAACATGACTTTGTCGCTGGCGATTCCGACTGCGACCAGTCAGCGTTCCATCGCGGTGAAGGTGATCGACGAGAATCGGCGGATCATCAACCAGCATCGATCTTTGTTGGGCCACTCGAAGATCTCCTACACGCACATCATCGGATGGGCGATCGTGAAGGCGCTGCAAACGAACCCGGCGCTGAACTGTGCCTATGTTGAGCAAGGCAAGGAGCTGTTCAAGATTGTTCGCCACAATATCAACATTGGTCTGGCGATCGACCTACCTTCGCGCGACGGTGGGCGGGCGTTGGTGGTGCCGAGCATCAAGAATGCCGGATCTCTAACGTTTTCGCAGTATCTAAAAGGCTTCGACGATCTAGTCCAGCGCGGTCGAAAAGGAAAGCTGACGGTAGCCGACTTCCAAGGGACGTCGATTTCATTGACCAATCCCGGCACAGTGGGGACGGTCGGTTCGATTCCAAGGTTGATGCCCGGCCAGGGCTGCATTATCGCCACGGGCGCGATTGATTTTCCGGCCGAGTACCAAGGCGTTACGGAAGAGATGCGGGCGATGCTCGGCATCGGCAAGGTGATGATGGTCACCTGCACCTATGACCATCGGATCATTCAAGGTGCCGAAAGCGGCGCGTTCCTGGGCAAACTGCAAGGTTTGTTGCAGGGGGATGATAACTTCTACGGAGAGATCTTCCTTGATCTCCGCATGCCGCACCAGCCCGTAAAGTGGGAAGCGGATCGGACCGCGATGTCGCGTCCGGCTGGCGGTTTCCGTCAGGTGGAAATCGGTAAAGAAAGTTCGGTTTTGCAGTTGATCAACGCATATCGGATGCGCGGGCATCTGATCGCGGATCTGGATCCGCTCGGCTCAGAAATCCAGTACCACCCGGAACTCGACCCGGCGCACTACGGCCTGACGATTTGGGATTTGGACCGCGAGTTTGTCACGGGTTCGCTGGGAACATCCATGGGCGAGGGCGCTGGCCATATCGTGGCCACGCTGCGCGAACTGCTTGAGAAGATGCGGCAGACCTACTGCGGCAAGATCGGCTGCGAGTACATGTACATCCAGTCGCCCGAGCAGAAGACATGGCTGCAACAGCGGATGGAACCGCAGGCCAACAATTGGCCGCTCAGCGAAAGCGAGCGGGTGCGGGCGCTCGAACGGGTGCTCGAAGCGGAAGGGTTTGAACAGTTCCTTGGAAACCGGTTCGTGGGTAGCAAGCGTTTTTCGCTCGAAGGCGGCGATTCGACGGTGGCGATTCTCGATGAGTTCGTCACGCGTGCAGCGGACCATGGCGTACACGAGATTGTGATTGGTATGGCCCACCGGGGCCGTTTGAATATTCTGACCAACATCATCGGCAAAAAACCGGAGATGATTTTCAGCGAATTTGACGGCAATCCGTACGAAGGGTCGATGCAAGGTTCCGGAGACGTGAAGTATCATCTCGGCGCCAGCGGCGTTCGCCGGTCTCCGTCCGGACGCGAAATCGTGGTTAGCTTAGCTCCGAACCCCTCTCATCTGGAGGCGGTTAATCCGGTCGTCGAAGGGATCGTCAGGCCAAAGCAGGATCGTCTGGGCGATGTGAAGCGCGAGCGGGTGATTCCGCTGCTGATCCACGGCGACGCGGCTTTTATCGGCCAGGGCGTGGTGGCTGAAACGCTGAATATGTCCCAACTCGAAGGATACAAGACGGGCGGTACGTTGCATCTGGTGATCAACAACCAGATCGGCTTTACCGCGCAGCCCGAGTCCTACAGGAGTTCGCTGTACTGCACGGACGTGGCTCGCATCGTGGATGCCCCGATTTTTCATGTGAACGGCGATGATCCGGAAGCCTGTATTCGGGTAGCGCAATTGGCGTTCGACTTCCGGCAGCAGTTCAAGAAAGACGTCGTGATCGACATGGTCTGCTACCGTCGCCACGGCCACAACGAAGGCGACGAACCGAGCTATACTCAGCCGATCATGTATCGCAAGATCCGGCAGCAGCCATCCGTCGCTACGCTGTTCTCGGAACGGTTAGTACGGGACAAAGTGCTTTCGGCCGATGAAATTGAGCGCATGAAGAAGGCGATTACCCAGCGCCTTTCCGATGCCCAAGAACGAAGCCAAGCCAACGCGCAGCAGTACGAATTTCAGGAATTGGCCGTCTTTGATGACTCCGATGTGCGGCGAGATATTCCACAAACGGCAGTTGATCGCGGCATTTTGGAGCGGGTCATTTACGGGTCGACTACCTTCCCCGAAGATTTCCACTTGCACCCGAAACTGAAGCCGATCATTGACCGGCGGTTGCAGAGTCTCGAAGGCGGAATCATCGATTGGGCCGCGGCCGAGGCGCTGGCGTTGGGCACATTGGTGCTTGAAGGAACCCCGGTACGGCTCAGCGGCCAGGATTCCGGTCGAGGTACTTTCTCTCAACGACATCTCGTGTTTTCAGACGCCGAAACCGGGGAACGATACGTCCCCATGCAGAACCTGGCCCCCAACCAGGCTCGGATTGAAGTGTGGGATTCCTGTTTGAGTGAGTACGCTGTGCTCGGTTTCGAGTTCGGCTTCTCGGTGGCCGATCCGCTCTGTCTAGTCCTTTGGGAAGCTCAGTTCGGCGATTTCGCAAACGGGGCGCAGATCATGATCGACCAGTTCATAACCTGTTCGCAGCAAAAGTGGGGCCAGCCAAGCGGATTGGTGATGTTGCTGCCGCACGGGCAGGAAGGGCAGGGTCCGGAGCATTCTTCGGCCCGCATGGAACGTTTTCTGACGTTGTGCGCGGAAGAGAACATTCAAGTTGTTTATCCAACGACTGCCGCGCAGTATTTCCATCTACTTCGGCGACAGATGCATGGCGGCGACGATCGACGGGGGATGCGAAAACCGCTGGTGGTGTTTACGCCGAAGGGGATGCTGCGGTTAGCTCGGGCGGGGTCTACGCTGAATGATCTGACCAGCGGCGGCTTCTGCGAGATTATCGGGGATACGGCGCTGACGGAAGCAACCCGCGTTAAGCGCGTGGTGTTGACCACGGGAAAAGTGCATTATGATCTCCTCGACGCGCGGGAGAAACGGGGTATCAACAACGTCGCGCTGATTCGGGTGGAGCAAATTTATCCTTTCCCGACAGCCGAATTGCAGGATGTGCTGGCCCGCTATCCGGTAACGGCGGAAGTTTGTTGGGTGCAGGAAGAGCCGCGGAACATGGGGGCGTGGCATTTTGTGCGCGACCACGTGCAGCCATTGCTCGACCAGAGTCGGCGGGTGCTACGGTACATCGGGCGAGGTGAGTCGGCCAGCCCTGCACCGGGTTCGCTCAAGCGGCATAACTTCGAGCAGGCAGAACTGGTTGACGAGGCGATGGACGCCACGTCTAAACCTCAGCCTCGCATGCGGTTGGTCGCCCGCAAGAAACGCTAGCCGCCATTTCTCACCAGCATCCAGCTTTACCGCACTTTGCCGCAAAAAGTACCCTTTCGACCGCTTTTACCCGAAAAGCGCGACAGCCTCCCTCGTCTAGGGGATCCCGGGGTCGCCTCGGCGGCCCGGAAACCC
>JANXMS010000324.1 GCA_025354525.1 Acidobacteriota bacterium | reverse complement strand
TCATCAGGCCTACTTATGGCAGTTCGGAAATCCAGGCGTATGCGGAGGACGGGACGGCCCGGTGGTATTTCGGTTTGCATTGGGGCGCAGCGGCGAGGTGCCGCGCGTGTTTTTGGGCGAATATGCGGGATTATTGCAGACCGACGGGTATGCGGGCTACAACCACGTTGGCGAGGTGCGTATGGTGCACGCGGGCTGTTGGGCGCATGCGCGGCGGTACTTTATCGATGCGTTGAAGGTGCAGCCCCAAGATGCGCTGGCGGCGGAGTTCGTGCGCCGAATCGACGAACTATTTGCGGTGGACCGGGAGGCGCGGGAGGGCGGGTTATCGCAGGCAGCGCGGGCGGAGTTGCGTCGGGAGAAATCGACGCGGAAAGTGGCAGACCTGCGGAAGCGCTTGGAGGCGGAACGTTATAAGGTGCTGCCGAAGAGTAAGCTGGGGGAGGGGTTGGGGTATGCGTTGGGGCAGTGGGGGCGCTTGACGCGATTCTTGGATTACCCGGAGTTGGAGTTATCGAACAACTTGGCGGAGAATTCGATGCGACCGGCAGTTTTGGGGAGGAAGAATTGGATCCATGTGGGGAGCGTGAACGCGGGGCCGAAGGTGGCGGCGATATTGTCGGTGGTGGAGAGTTGCCGGAGGATGGGGATTCCGGCGCGGAAATATTTGCTCAGCGTGTTGCCGGGAATGGGGGATCGCAAGGTGAGCGAGGTGGATGAACTGACCCCGTCGGCTTGGTGGCGGCGGCAGCAGGCCTAGCCGAGTTTAGGGAAGTCCGCAAGGCTGGGGATGGCCGAACGCTTACGGCATACCTGAAGTATCACAAGGGTCACGCCCAGTTCTGTTGGGCTCATTTGAAGCGAGATTTGCTGGGGATTCAGGAGTTTGGCCGCTCGACCGACGCCGAACGGTTCTGCCGCGACGCGTTGGCGCAGACGGCGCAACTGTTTCGGTTGTGGCATCGGTTTCGGGGCGGGGAATTGGACCGGGCCGAGTTGATTCGGAAATCGATTCCGTTGCAAAAGCGCTTCTTCAAACTCTGCGAGCACCACCTCGACAGTGAGGACAACGAAGTGCGGGTGTTGGCGACAGCGCTGTTTCAGCATTGCGACCGGCTGTTCGCATTTCTGGCTCATCCCAATGTCGAGCCGACCAACAATAGTGCGGAGCGCGCTTTGCGGCATGCCGTGATCTGGCGCAAGATTTCGTTCGGGAATAAGAGCGAGAAAGAAGAAGTTGCGACCGCTCGTCTGCTTACCGTAGCCCGAACTTGCGTGATGCAGCAACGCAACGCGCTGGAGTTTATCACCGACTCCGTGAGCCGCTGCCGGGCCGCTCAGCCTTCGCTTTCGCTACTCCGGCGATAGGGGGGCTGAACGGTTACCAATGCTCTGGATGGATACGGCCACCAAGTAGACATTACGGTCGACTCGGCGAAGAACTTTGCGGTGCCGTCGGCAATGACGGCGGGCGGGTTGACGAGTTCGCCGTCGTTTGATTCGGCGTTGAACTTGACGCAGAACACGGGGCCGAATGGAGCGACGTCGACGTTTGGTCGGGACGGGATGAAGCGGGAGACGTCGCGGACGGTGCCAAGTGGGCAGGTGATCAACCATGAGTACGGGATGGGGCAGGCGATGGGGGCGAGTTGGCATAAGGTGACGACGGGGATCTCGCCTAACTTCCACTGGACGAAGACGGTGTTCGATGGGTTTGGGCGGACGATGGAGCTTGTTAGTGGGTACAAGGTGGGTTCGACGGAGACGGCAGTTCGTAAAGTAGTGACGGATACGACGCCTTGCGCTTGCTCGCCGATTGGGAAGGTTTGGAAGGTTTCGCTGCCGGTGGGGCCGGGGGTGACTCCGGTGGATAGTCAGAAGACGATTTACGAATATGACGCTCTGGGAAGAACTGTGAAGGTG
>JANXMS010000322.1 GCA_025354525.1 Acidobacteriota bacterium | reverse complement strand
GGGGCTTTGGCGGGCGGGCGGGACGCGGTGTGGTCGCGAGAGGGATTCGGTCAGGATCGCGGGGCTTTGGCGGGCGGTCGGGTCGCGGTGTGGTCGGGAGCGGGATTAGGACAGGGTCGTGGGGCTTTGGCGGGCGGTTGGGTCGCGGTGTGGTCGCGAGCGGGATTCGGTCAGGGTCGCGGGGCTTTGGCGGGCGGTCGGGTGGGGATGTGGTCGCGAGCGGGATTAGGTTAGGGTCGTGGGGCTTTGGCGGGCGGTCGGGTGGGGATGTGGTCGCGAGTGGGATTAGGACAGGGTCGCGGTGTGGGCGCGGTGAGTATAGGAATGGAGTGAGCGTGGACTATGCCCAAAAACTTTAACTTAGGCAATATCAAGCTGGACCTGCCGCGGGTGGTTGTGCTGGTGCTGCTGGGGCTGAACCTGGTCGCGGGATGGTTTGTGTTTTCCCCCTTAGGTGGCTCGGCACAAGACATGGAAGCGCAACTGAGCGCGCTGCGGGGACAAGCCAAAGAGCGGAAGGTTTCCTTGGACCGGACGAAGAAACTAACAACGAACATGGACCGGGGCAGGAAGGAGGGCGATGACTTTGTGGCCACCTACTTTCTGAGTCGACCAACCACTTATTCGACCGTGGTGGACGAGGTAACGAGTATGGCGAAGCGGGCAGGGGTCCGGGTGAAAGAACACGGGTTTGTGGAAGATCCGGTGGAAGGCTCCGATGAGCTGTCGATGCTGTCAATCAATGGGAACTACGAAGGGACCTATGCGGACCTGTTGCACTTTCTGCGGGAAGTAGACAAAGCGCCTCGGCTCGTGATTATCGAGGCGTTGTCGGCTTCGCCGCAGCAGGGGACCGGGGTGTTAAACATCAATATGCGGGCGAATACGTTTATCCGCGAGGCTCCGTTGATGGTGGTCGCAGAGAATGGCGGGGTGGCGCGATGAAGTTGGGAGCAGAGCCGAAGCAGGTCGCGATTCTGGTGGGGGTGCTGGCCGTAGGGGTGGTCGCTTGGTTTATCGGGGGGGATTCTCCCCGGTCGGAACAGAGCCCGAAGACAACGGCGCGGCCAGTGGTGCCGACGGTAGGTGGTCCGCGGACACTGCCGGTGGTGGCGGTGAGCCAGACGAAGCCGCGGCCGGCGCTGCGGGCGGCGGTGCAGGAGTTTAAACCGGTATTGAAGTCGCGGCGGGTGGAAGACCGGCTGGATCCGACGACGATTGACCCGACGTTGCGGCTGGAGTTATTGAAGCGACTGGGCGGGGTGAAGATTGAAGGGGGCACGCGGACGATTTTCGACTTTGGGGCAGCGCCGGCGCCGAAGCAACCGGATCCGCCGAAGATCTTCCCGAAGCCGCCGGGGGATCGGGCGAAATTGACGCCGCCTCCGGGTCCGCCGGTTAACCTGATGTCGCCGGGGGCGCAGCCGCAGAAACCGCAGGCTCCGCCGATGCGTCTGAAGTTTTATGGGTTCGTCGGAGGAGCGCGGACGAAGACGAAGCGGGCGTTTTTCCTGGACGGGGAGGACATTTTCGTGGCTGGCGAGGGGGATGTGATCCAGAAGCGTTATAAGGTGATCAGGATCGGTTTGAACTCGGTGGTGATGGAAGACTTGGAGTTCAAGAGCGAGCAGACGTTGAACTTAGAGGAGCAGCAGGGATAGATGAAGCGGCGGCGACCTGATTCCGGCTTTGCGATGCTGTTCGTGTTTGCAATGGCGGCGGCGATGGCTTGGGTGCTCTATATGGAGCTGCCGAGGCTGGCGTTTGAGGCGCAGCGAAACAAGGAAGAGATGTTGGTGGAGCGGGGGGAACAGTACATCCGGGGGGTGCAGCTTTTCCAGCGGAAGAACAAGAAGCTGCCGCAGACGATTGAAGAGCTGGAGCAGACGAATGGGATTCGGTTCATACGGCGGCGGTATGTGGATCCGCTAACGGGAAAGGACGATTGGCGGGTGATCCATGCGGACGCGTCGGGGAAGTTGACGGACTCGCTGGTGAAGAAGCAGGCTAAGCCGGGGGAGACGGGGACGGGAGTGGCGGAGGCTCCGAACCCATATTCGGTGGGGTCGACGGCGACGATTAGTACGGACCCGAACGCGCAGATGGCGGGGGGGGCGCGGCGGGCGTCGGATATGCCGGGGGCTCCGGGGATGGTTTCGGCGAATGGACAGCCGGGGGGGGCGGGGGCACCGCCGCCACCGCCACCGGGTTTCCAGGCGAGCGTGCCGACGGCACCGGGACTGCCGGGTCCGTTTGGGCAGCAGGGCGGGTATCCGACCGGGGCGGCGAATTCGCAGACCGGGGGGCAGGTGGCGCAGCAGCAGCCGGGAAGTGGGGCGTACACAGTGGGCGGGGGTGGGTATAGTGTGGGTGGAAGCTTTACGGCGGTGCCCGCGAACAATGGTTCGCTGCGGTTGCCGGGGAGCGGGTCGACTAGTTTTGGGCCGGCGTTGACGGGGCCGATGACGGGCCAGACGCCGAATGGGATCAATACGAATCCGGCGGCGGATATGATTCGGCGGATGTTGACGACGCCGAATCCGCAGGGGATGGCGGCGGCGATGGGGTCGCAACAGGCACAGGGATTGGGGGCGGGAATTATCGGGTTTGCGAGCAAGGTGGACCGGGAGGGGATCAAGATCTACAACGAGAAGACGAACTACAAGGAATGGGAGTTTGTGTATGACCCGGCGAAGGAAGCGGGGCTGGGAGGAGCGGCGGGACAGATGGGCGGGCGTCCGCAGATTCCCGGGTTGCAGCCGGGGCAATCGCCGGTGCAGATGCCGGGGTTGATTCCAGGCATGAATACTGGCTTGCAGAAGAAGTTTTAAGTTGCTTGGAGTAAGGCAGGGTACTCCGTGATGGCTCGCCAGGCGGCCATGGCGATGGCCATGACTAAATCGTCGTGCTCCTGCTGGTCGCCGGAGGGCTGGAATTGGACTAACTCGCGCTCCATGTCGGGGAAGCCGGGTGCGTTCTGGTCTAACTCGATATGGCCGAGCTCGAAGAGCATCTTCAGGCTATTGACCATGTCGGTGCGGGGCAGGCTTTGGTAGCCATCCTTGAGGAAATTGGCCTTGTGGCCGCCGGTGAGGCAGATGGGTATGATCCGGGCCCGGATTTGATCCTTGCGGATGAGTTCGACGACCGTGTGGCCGTTGCCGGTGGCATCGATGAGCAGGGTATCGGTCCTGGTCGGGTCCGCCGTGCTGGGGGCAAACCGCTGTAGGGTGTCTCGGACGAACCGGGGAATCTTGGTGGTCTCCGTATCGATGGGCAACCGGGCCGAGTATCGGAGGAGCAACTTGGGATGCTCCGCAACCTTGTTGGTGGCGTAGCTCTTATCGCCGTATTGCCAGCGGAGTTCGAGGACTGCCAAGGCCGTGTGATCCTGCCGTTTGCCGAGATCGAGGCCGACGTAGAGGCGCGTTTTCTCCCGGAGCCGGAAGTGAATCTCGGCTGGGTTCGTTACGCGCGCCTTCGTGATTTGGGACCGAGTTAGGAGATGAATTCCCGCGGTGATGAACTGGCAGAGATACTCCTGGGCGAAGTTGAGTTCGCCGTTCAGACGCCGCTCCGAGGCCAGAAACTCGGGGGTGAACCGGGGGCAGTCGTTGGCCGAGAGGGAGAATTTGGTGAAGCCCTTGGTGGGATCGTGCCAGAGGTCGGCGAAGCGGCCGCCGGTGCCGTAGGGGGTGGAGATGACCCAGAGAGCGCCTCCGCCGACGGCAAGGATGGGAGATAGCGCTTTGAACATGGCTTCGGGGACGAAGGCGGCTTCATCAATAATGATTAGGCGGGCTTGGGAGTAGCCGCGCGACGATTCCTGGACGGCGGGTCGGGCGACGAAACGGGAGCCGTTTGGGAGCAAGAGCGAGTGCGGGTTGACCCCATCGGAGCGGAGCCGGAAGCCAAGTTCGGAGGCGAAATGGGCGATTTTGAGGAGCAATTCGCCAGCTTGGGCGGCCACTTTGGCGGTCATCATGATGAGCGAGCCGGGATGCCGCAGGGCGAGATGGAGCGCTCGCAAGGCGGCGATGGTGCTTTTTCCGGCCTGGCAGGAGGTGACGACGACGACCCGGGAATCGTTGCAACGGAGGATTTCGGCCTGTTTGGGGTCGGCGGTGAAGCCGAGGGCATTTTGCGCCCATTCGACGGGGTCGGCTGGCGGGCACACGTCTGGTGTAGCGGGTGAATCCGAGGTTGTTGTTTCGGCCGGTCTTTCGATGAATCGAACCTTTGAATACCTACTGTGCTCTGGACGCTGCATGGTTAGGCCGCCTTTGGGTGGTCACCGAGCCCGTAGCGGTCGAGCAAATCGCCGAGGTCGTAATCCGGGGCCAGTTTGCTCATAAGGTGCTTATCGTTCAACATGTTAACGACATAGAGCGGAAGAACGAAAGTGGGTTCCTTTTTTGCCTGGTCGGCCATTTCCAAGATCTGGGCCACGACGGCAGGCTCCGGACCCGGGTCTTCGATCTCTCTCGAGTCGGCTGAGATATCGACCGGTTCCGGTGGATCGACCGGGAAGCCCTTGCGCACCAGTTGCAACGTTTTGATAAAGCCGTTGTAAGCGGCGAACTGAAATTTCTGGCCTCGTTCGATGTAGCGGAGGAAGTCTTTCTGTTTGGCCATCCGGATGTTGCCCTGAAGAAACTGCTCGCCCATGGTCAGGGACGGATACTCGCGCAGGACTTGATCGAGGTCTCGTTGCAACGCTTCGGCGTATAGGCTGGTGAAACGATCATATTGATAGAGGGCGCAAACCATGCGGCGGAGCAGGCCGAGTTCGAGTTCAGAATCTGGCCGGAACTTTCGCATGTGACTTTGATGGGAACGGACATAGGCATGCCGATCATCCGTCGTCAGCAGAACGAAAAACGGGGGTAAGTCCTCTTTGTGGAGCTCGACATGTTCCCCGGTTGCGATTGCGTTCATAGAGCTGCAATATTTGCCCTCGTTGGTGACGGGACCTTTGCTCTTTTTCCCGTTGCGTCGGGAGCGTTCAGCTCGGCTCAGTTTTTGTTCATCCGTGAGTTCTTTCACCTTGGTTTTCTCCTGTAGCAATAGAAAAAGGCGCTATTTGCTTCGGCCCGAGATGAGGCCGACGCAGACTAGCGCCTTCGATAAAAATCCTATCACAGGGGTGTCCAGCTTTTTGGGGCTATGACGGGGCGGGGGCGAGACGAAGTTTATTAGGCTTAACGAGTTACGGGACAAAAATAAACTTGAACACCTTGTGAGGGAGGTTTTGGGTGAGGCAAAAAAGCGGTTAAAGGGTCAACTTCGGCTACATGGCTCGAAGAGCCATGCCCGCGATTGTGCCAGTTTCGACAACTGTTTGGATTTCCGCTCGACCTCTTTCTTCTCCAATGCCGCAAAATCCAAGTAGCAATGTTCTGGATACGGCACGCCATTCTCGACAGCTAGTGCTGAGACCGCTTGAATGGGTTCCATTCGTATCCAAGCGTTTTTCGTGCGGTTTTTCGTAATTGATTAGCGGCCCCCGGTTCAATAGAATCAATCGTTTCCGTAGCGTCGCCCGACGCCTGTGGCATGATTGTGAGGGGCTCTCTGCGGCACAACCTCCCAAAATGCTAGGAAACTAGCCCAAATCGGGAGGCGAATGATCCCGAAACCCGCTAATCAAGTACTCTTGAGGAATATCTAACATCTTTGCGAAAAGCGGCGGCAAAGGGTAGTACATCGGCCCAATTAAGGCTGGGCAACAGGTACTCCCGAGGTGATGGGGTTCCCAAGGACGCGGAGGAGGCCGTGAAGTGGTTCCGCGGTTGGCTGCGGAACAGGGAGACGCATCGGGACAGTGCTTCTTGGCGGCCATGTACTCCCAAGGTGATGGGGTTCCCAAGGACGCAGCGGAGGCCGTGAAGTGGTTCCGGTTGGCTGCGGAGCAGGGAGACGCATTGGGACAGTTCGCCTTGGGCGTTAAATACTCCCAAGATGATGGAGTTACCAAGGACATGGCGGAGGCGTTGAAGTGGTTCCGGTTGGCTGAGGAGCGGCGGAACGCTTCGGCACAATACACCTTGGGCGTTATGTACTCCCAAGGTGATGGCGTTCCGAAGGACTTAGGCGCGGTCCGGAAATACAATCACAGCGTTAGGCGTAGTGATGTCACTAAGCCGCGCGGCATAGAATCTCCCGTCTTGTCCCGATGAAGTTGGCGCGATCAATATCCACAGTATCCAGGACGCTGTCTGCCCCGTCAACGACTGGCTCCAGTTGTGTTAGAGTTCTTCTCGTAAGGCCTTTTTTGCAGGGAGACATCTAACACTATGAGAACCGTATCGTTCCAT
>JANXMS010000277.1 GCA_025354525.1 Acidobacteriota bacterium | reverse complement strand
AGGGCCCCTCCGGGATCACCGCGACTCGCGCGTCGCGGTCTAGGCCCTTCAAAACGCCTGCTATCGCTTCGTAGGCCGTGGGGTAGCTACTGCCCCAAAGGACGGAGCGATAGCGTTCTGGCAGTCCGGGCACGTAATAGTGAAGCTCCTGGCGGGCGCAGACGAGCGCTAGTTTTTCGAGCTGCCACTGGTCCACTTCCACCGGCGCTTGCAGCGTGGCTTCCATGAACGCGTCGGGTTCGGGGAACCGTTCCATCATCGCGGCGAACTCGGGGGCACCGACGCCTTCTGTGCAGGCGGAGAGCACCAGGATGCGCCCGCCGGGCTTCACGATGTGGCTGGCGGCGGTGACGCCTTTGATGGTTTGGTAATAGGTGAGATCGAGCGGGTAGCCGGCGGCGGTGGTGATGACGACATCGGCGAGCGAATCGAGGCGTTCAAGCATCGTGTCGGCTACGAAAGCTGCGCCGCGGGCGTGAGCGAGTTCGGGGTCGCCGGCGAAGACCTGCGCGATGCGGCGATCGCGGGTAAGGGCGACGTCGACCATGAAGTCGTGCCGGGCGAGGCGGGCAATCTCCAGAAGTTCCCGGTGAAGGGGGTTGTCGGCGATGGAGCCTTCGGCGGCGCGAGGGTCGCGCATGAACTTAGGGCTATGGATCACCTTGATGGTTTCCTGCGCGGCGAGGCCCGGCGCGACGAGTTTACGACCGCCGGAAAAGCCAAGCATGAGGTGGGGCTCGATGAAGCCAAGGGTGATGTGCAGATCGGCGTCGAGAAAGCGGCGGTCAATGAATACGGGGGTCCCGGAGGCGGTGGTGCCGAGGGAGGCGTGTTCGTCGAAGTTTTTTGCGCGGTGGTTTTCAACGCGGATGGTGCCGTAGAGTTCGGGCCCGACGATCTCGCGCATTTCGTCAGGCGTGGCTTCGCGGTGCAGGCCGGTGGCGATCAGGATGACGACGTTTTCTCGCGAGATTCCCCCCGCTTCGAGGCGGGCGAGCAGCGGCGGCAGTACGCGGCGGTTGGGGGCGGGGCGGGTGATATCGCAGACGGAGATAGCGGCGGTCCGCTTGCCAAGCGCGAGTTGAGCCAGCGGAGGTCGACCGATGGGGGCGTCGAGCGCGGCGGCGATGGCGGCGGCTTCGTCAGGTAGACCTTGGGCGGAGCGGGCTTCCAGGAGTTGGTAATTATAGCCCGCGGGGAGGGTGACGGATAGGCCTGCTTTGCCGAAGGCCAAGTCGATTTGCATGAGAACTACGATAGCTCAGGGCGGCTTCGAAAAAATAATTGAAAAGGATGAGCATCCTTTTGCGCGTTCTCCGCGTTCATACAGTAGAGGCGGTTGCCGATGAGTATTCGAAAATACTTGGCGGTGGGTGGCCCGGCGGGATCAAAAAATCCGCTGAAACGATTGGCAGTCTAATTGCCCTATAAAGGGGCAAGTGAGGTAGTTATGATGGTCTCCGCTATAATTGGTGGTTTTTTGATTTTGGGCCTGTTTTTCTCGATGCTTTCGTCTGGTCCGACGCGGGTTGCGCGATCGATGGAAGGGCTTAACGAGACGGGTCAACCGGATACAGTCGCGTAGCTTTTTGGCACAGTGTAGGTGCAAGGTTACACTGGCTAAATGCTACGCGCTGTTCTCTTCCTTCTTCTTTCCGTTTCTCCGCTCGTTTCGCAAACTTTCGATTTTGACATTTTAATTACTGGTGGCCGCATAGTGGACGGCGGCGGTAACCCTTGGTTCCTCGGCGATGTGGGGATCAAGGGAGATACGATCGTTTACGTAGGGCCGACGACGAACCGAACGGCACGGAAGACGCTGAGCGCTCGGGGCCTGATGGTAGTGCCCGGATTTATCGATACCCATTCCCATGGGCGACGCGGCGTTTTCGAGGTGCCGACGGCGGAGAACCAGATCCGTCAGGGCGTGACGACCATTATCGAGGGCCCGGACGGGAGTTCGCCGTATCCGTTGAAGCCGTTCTTGGATCGGTTTGCGAAGGTGCCAGCCACGACGAACTTTGGGCTCATGGTAGGGCAAGGGACCATTCGCGAGCAGGTCATCGGGCTGAAGGACCGGAAGGCCACACTGGAAGAAATTGATCGCATGAAGGGGATGGTTCGCCAAGCGATGCTCGACGGAGCGTTCGGGCTGTCGACCGGCTTGTTCTATCTGCCAGGGGCGTTTACGCCGACTGAAGAGGTGGTGGCGCTTGCCAAGGTAGCCGGGGACATGGGCGGCGTCTACACCTCGCACATGCGGAATGAGGCGGCGGCGAGTTTAGAAGCGGTAAAAGAGACAATTCAGATTGGCGAACTATCCGGCATTCCGGTGCAGGTGACGCATCACAAGATTATCGGACGGGCGAATTGGGGGATGAGCAAGGATACGATGGGGTTAGTGGAAGCGGCGCGGGCGCGGGGAATTGACGTAACGGTGGACCAGTATCCGTACACGGCCTCATCCACGGGCTTGGCGGCATTGTTTCCGAAATGGGCGCTTGAATCGGGACAGAAGGCGTTTCTGGAACGGGCGGCCGCGCCGCAGCAAAGGGCGAAGATGCGGATGGAAATTGCGACGGCGATCGAGGTGGACCGCGGTGCCGGGGATCCGAAAAACGTGGTGATGGCCAGTTGTGTCAGCGACAGGTCCCTGGCGGGGAAGACGCTGGCGGACGTAACGCGGGCAAAGGGCCGGGAAGTGAACTTTCAAAACGCGGCGGAGACCGCAATTGAACTCCAGGAAAAGGGCGGCTGTTCGTGCGTCTATCACGCGATCGCAGAAGAAGATATTGAGCGGATTCTGAAGTTTCCGTTCACGATGATCGCAAGCGATGGAGGCATTCCGTTTTTCGGAGTGGATGTGCCGCATCCGCGCAGTTATGGCACCTTTGCGCGGGTGTTGGGCGTATATGTCCGGGAGCGGAAGGTGATCGGGCTGGAGGACGCAATTCGAAAGATGACGAGTCTGCCAGCGAGCCGATTTCGGATTATGGACCGCGGGCTTTTGCGTCCAGGGATGAAGGCGGACGTGGCTGTGTTTGACGCGGCGAAGGTGATTGATAAAGCCGATTTTGTAAGTCCCCATCAATACGCCGAGGGGTTCGTGCATGTGCTTGTGAACGGGACGCCGGTTCTGGAAGAGGCGAAGATGCTGGAAGCGCGACCAGGGCGGGCGCTGTATGGACCCGGGTATCAGAAATGATTCGGCGGGCGGGTGAGGACGAGATGGAGACGGTCCGAACGCTCTTTCGGGAGTATCAAACGGACCTGGGGATTGGTTTGTGTTTTTAAAGTTTCGAAGAGGAGTTGCTGGCGCTGCCGGGGAAGTATGTCGCGATCTGGTTTGCCGAAGTAGATGGGACGATTGCCGGGGTGGTGGCGCTGCGGCCATTGCAAGGATGGAATCGGCGAAATGAAGCGGTTGTTCGTGCAACCGGGCTTCCAGGGCAAGGGACTGGACACGCTATCGACGATGGAGACAGCGGTGGCCCTGTACCGGCAGATGGGGTTCGTCTAAATCGAAGCCTGTACCGTGAATCCGGTCGCCGAGGCCATGTATTTCGAACTAACTCTCTAAGCTTCGTCCCAAGTTACTCGACGATAGAGGTCGGAGAGCGGGACGGAGACTTGGAGGTGGACGAGGGAGAGAACGGCATCGCGCCCTTCGATCAGCGTGGTCGTCCAACCGTTGGACCCCTTTTGCAGGTATTCGACCGACGGTTGGTCCTGGGAGATAAAGAGGAGCTCGCGGAGCGACTCAAGTTGTTTGTAGGCGGCAAGTTTCGCACCCCGGTCAAACGCTTCAGTGGACGGGGAAAGGACCTCGGCGACGAGTACCGGATTGTCGAGGACCAACTTTCGGCGGTCAATGAAGTTGGCCTTCCCACAGACAACCATCGCATCTGGATAGCTGGACATATCGGATGCGAGCATTCGAATCAGGAAGTCGCTGCCTTGAACAATGCAGTCTCGATCTTCCAAAGCGTTCCCAAGCAGCCGAGCAATGGAGGCGGAAAGTAGCGCGTGGATCCAGGATCCGCCCGCCATCATCTCGATACGTCCGTGGCTATATTCGTGCCGGAACGGCGATTGTGCTTCGCGGTCGAGAAATTCTTCGTGCGTAAAGCGCGGTATCGCGGAGGCAGCCATGCTTTGAGTATAACCCCGGCTTAGCGGCTTCTGCCCTGCTTCTGCCATGTTTCAAGCAGGCTGCGGAGCCGGTCCACGACGGCGGGTTGTTCGGCGTAAAGGTTCTGATCTTCGTGCGGATCAGACAGCAAGTGGTACAGCTCGCCGACGGGCTCGCCCGGCTTGGGATCGATCTTCATCGGACCCGTGAAGCCACCCGAGCCGCGGCCCACAATGAGTTTCCACTCGCGATCCCGAATGGCGAACATACCGTTGCCGGCGTGGTGAACGACGGCCTTTCGGGCTTGCCCAAGTTGACCGAGTAAGTGCGGCGCAAACGAAATGCTGTCCTCGGCCATCGTGGCTGTAAGTTTGGCTCCCGTGAGTTCCGCCACTGTGGCGAAAAGGTCCGTGTGGCAGATCAGTTGGTTCGAGATCGTATCCGGAGCGATGTGGCCTGGCCAAGAGGCGATAAACGGAACCCGATGGCCCCCTTCCTGGATATCCGATTTTTGGCCACGCCAGTTGGCGTCAGCCTGATGACCGGCGGCTGCCTGAGCATCGCGGAGTTCCCAAGGAGCGCCATTGTCGCTCGTGACGATGAACAGCGTGTTCGTGCCCGCGCAGGCGTCGACGATGCGGCCGATGGACGCGTCGACCTCATGAACGAAGTCGCCGTAAAGGCCAGCCTTCGACTTGCCCACGAACGGCTTGGAAGGCACCCAAGGCGTATGCGGAGCGGGCAGGGGGATATAGGCGAAAAACGGCTTGGCGGACTTGCTGGCACCACGAATGAACTGGCAAGCGCGTTCGGTGACTTTAGGAAGAACGTCTTCCATCTTGAAGCTGGGGGCGATCGGGCCGCCCCGCCAATAGGGCCCCCGCTTGACCTCTCCGTTATCGGCAATCGTCGAAGTCGGTTGCTCCAGGCAACGGTTGTTTTCGATAAAGACATACGGAGGCATGTCGAGGGACGCGGGGATGCCGAAGTACTCGGTAAAGCCGAAGTCAAGGGGGCCAGGGGAGAACGATTGGGTAAAGTCGACCTTTTCCTTCGTGCCGAGCCCAAGGTGCCATTTGCCGAAGCCGCCGGTGCGGTAGCCCTTCGCCAGTAAAAGGGCCGGTAGCGTGGTCCGGTCGGGTTCAATCAGCGCCGGCGAGTAGCCGTTCAACACGCCCTGCTTCAGCCGAGTACGCCAGCAGTATCGGCCCGTCAGGGTGCCGTATCGCGTGGGTGTGCAGAGTGAAGACGGCGAATGGGCGTCCGTAAAGCGCATGCCTTGGCGAGCAAGTTGGTCCAGACGCGGGGTGGACATTTTGGATGCCGGATAGAAGGCACCGACGTCGCCGTAGCCGAGATCGTCGCACAGGACGATGACCACGTTGGGCGGAGCCGGAGCGGCGGCGAGCGTTGAGGCTACCAGGGAAGCGTTAAAAATCCTACGAGTCACTAAGGTATTGTATGCTTCTCAAGATGCCATTGTTCCGCGTCGGGGTAACCCCTGACTTTTACGTAGACGCCAAGGGTCGCTTCGAAGCCGTCGTCGAAGCCAAGTTTGCCGTGCCCCACATCGAATGGGAGGCCATGCCAGAGATGGCGGGGAACGTGGCGACACCGGAGATTTTGAACCGCTACGACGCCGTTTTTGCGATGTCGACGAAGATTGATGCCGCGAGTTTGGCCGGCGTGGAACGCTTGGCGATTGTCGCTCGCTGGGGGGTCGGCTACGACCGCATCGATACGGCGGCGATGACCGAGGCGGACACGGTGTTGACGATAACGCCGAACGCGGTGCGGACACCGGTTGCCGAAGCGATCCTGACGCTGGTACTGGCTCTGGCCAAGAATCTATTGACGCAGGACCGGCTAACCCGGCAAGGGAAATGGCGCGGCGATCTGCCGCGGTTGGGGCGGAATCTGCGCGGCCAAGTGCTGGGTTCGATCGGTTGCGGCAACATCGGCAAGGAGCTGTTTCGGCTCGCCCAGCCGTTCGGCTTCTCCCGCTTGCTGGCCTATGATCCCTACGTCGCCAGCGTCGACGGCGTGGAGATGGTGGACCTGGAAACCGTTTGCCGCGAGAGCGATTTTGTCTGTGTAAACACCCTGTTGAACGAGTCGACGAAAGGGTTAGTGAACGAGCGGCTATTTCGGCTCATGAAACCGACGGCGAACTTCATCAACACGGCACGGGGCCCCATCGTAGACGAATTGGCGCTCGTGAAGGCGCTTGAGGAAGGATGGATTGCGGGTGCGGGCATCGACGTGTTTGAGCAGGAGCCGCCACGGAAGGACCATCCGTTGTTTGGGATGGACAACGTGATCGTCACGCCACACGGGCTGCCGTGGACCGAAGAGATTGCTCGGGACAATGGCCTTGAGGCCTGCGATAACATCCTATCCGTGGCGAGGGGCGAAATGCCCAGTGGTGCTGTAAACAGGGCGGTGTTGAGTCGGCCTGGATTTCTCGAAAAACTAAGGCGGTATCAATGAAACCGAATCGGATGAAGCAAGCCCTGGCTGAGCGTGGCTCGGCGGTGGGTACGATGATTATGGAATTCGGCACGCGTGGCGTGGCGAAAATTTTGGCGGCGACGCCGGTGGATTTCGTGATGCTCGATATGGAACATACCGGTTTTGACACCGGCCATATCGCCGATCTCTGCGCCTGGTTCAAGGCTACTGACATCGCCCCACTCGTGCGAATCCCTCAAAATTTGTACCATTTTTGCGCGCGGACGCTCGATGCCGGCGCACTGGGAATCATGGTGGCGAACGTCGAAAACGCTGATCAGGCCAAGGCGATTGTCGATGCCTGTAAATACGCCCCCCTGGGCAAGCGTGGCATCGCTCTGGGCACTGCCCATTCCGAGTACGTGATTCCCGATCCGGTGGCCTATTTTGCGCGGGCCAACGAGAACACCACCGTCGTGACGATGATTGAATCACCGGCAGGGTTGTCCAATCTCGATGCAATCGCGGCGACTCCAGGAGTCGACGTGCTCTGGGTCGGCCACTATGACCTGACCAGCGCGATGGGCATTCCGGGGCAATTTCAGCATCCAGAGTTTTTGGCGGCGCTGGCGGCGGTGGTATCGGCGGCAGAGCGACATGGGAAGGTGGCCGCGATTCAGCCAGGCAGCAGCGACCAAGCCTGTCAATGGCATGCAATAGGATTTCGAGTTCTAAGTTGGAGCTCCGACATTTCTGTCTACCGCCAGGCGGTTAACTCGGGTGTCATGGAGTTAAAAGTTTTGCTTGAGCCCTTGCGCTAGAATCCAATGTCGGGCAGAAACATTGCCTGTCTTTTTCGCTTTCTCTTCATCCTGAGCTTGATAACGAATTCGCCTCGCCGGGCAAGTGCTTGGAGCGGTTGCCCGGCCACCAATTCCGCTACCAGCCACACCCTAGGTCGATGACCCTTGGGCAACTCGCCACCCATGTGGCGCGCGACGACCATAAATACAACGGAACTCGACCTCTCAGGCGACTTCGAGCAGCCGAAGCCGCAGACGACCGCCGAGCTCTTGGCGATCTTTGAGGAAGGAGCGACGAACTATCGGGCGGCGCTGGAAGGCGCATCGGACGATGACCTGCTGGCGACGTCAGCCATGTTGCGAATCGTAATGTTACGCGATAGTGATGTATCACTTGGTGCATCACCGGGTACGATTGTCGGTGTACGTGCAGCCTCTGGGAATTCCGGCACTCGAAGGAAAAAGTTGAAATGCCTTACGGAGCACCTTGTTGGTTTTAACTGGCGACGCAAGATCAGGCGGTCGCCAAAGCATTCTATTCCACTGCGGGAGCGAAAGAATGCTTCCCGGCGTGGGACGAATCTGCCCGATTGATGATCCGGCCGGTGCCGGTTTCTACATGATGAAACCTAGCTTCGCGATGAACTAAGCAACGGCCTTTCGCGGTCGGAAGAAGACAACGAAAAGCGCCGCACAGAAGACAGTGAGCCCCAGCGGAACCAGGAAAATTTTCGTATAATCGACGGTCTTCATTCCACTCGCGTTCACGATGGTACAGGCATCGCTGACGAAGCCGGCGAACCAACTGCCGACGACGAGCCCGGCACCGAGCAGAACGAATGTGATAAGACCCTGAGCAGAGGCCCGGATCTCGGGTTCCGCGGCTTGGTCCACGTAAATGTAGGATGCGGTGAAGAAGCAAACGTAGCAAAGCCCGTGCAAAGCGAGCGAAGCCAGAATGAGCCACAGCGGCCCGCCGAGGGCGAAGATGGCGTAGCGGACGGGCCAAGCGAGAATGCCGATCATCATGGTGCCGCGGATGCCCCAGCGCTTGAGCATCCAGGGTAGGCCGATCATGGTCAGAATCTCGGCGGCCTGGGCAATCGCCATCCAAGCCGGCGCGGAACCCGGGGCGATGCCGGCCGCGTACAGAAACGGCCCGGTGAGGACGAAGTAGAACATTAGCTCGGTCGCGACGACAAACGCGATGCCGAGGAACACGGCGAACTCGGGCCGCTTCAGCATCTTCAGCGCCGCCAGGAACGCCAGCGGCGAATCACTCTTCCCAGCCGGAGGCGTGTGCGGCAGCAGTAAGCAAAACAGGCCGAGGATGACCGACAGACCAGTCGCCAGCCACATCCCGTCAAAGCCACCGAACTTGCCCAACAGCAGCGGTGCGCCCTCGCGCAGGCCAATGCCGAGCAGCAGCCCCACGGCGATCCAGCCGATCGTGCCCCAAACCCGCACTAGGCCAAACTCGCCTTCCGCTTCCGGCATGTGGTGGAAGCAAATCGAGTTCGTCAGCGCCAGCGTCGGACCGTAGACCAGCGCCCACAGAAGCATCCAAAGCCACACGCCGTCGTAGTTGGTCGCCGACGCCATGATGAAGAGCGGGATGGCACCGAGCAGGTGCAGAGCGGCGAGCAGCTTTTCAGTCGGGAAGTACCGATCCGCCATTTGCCCAGCAAAAAAAGGGGCGACCATGCAGCCTATAGGAAGCAGCGCGTAGATGGCTCCCACTTGGCCGTCGGAGAGCTTCAGCACCGACCCGAGATAGGCCGAGAAGTCCGGGTACCAAGCACCCCAGACCATGTACTCCAGCAACATCATCACGCTCAGACGAAATCGAATTGACATCGGTGGCCCTTAGGACTTGAACTTCGCGTACGCTTCGTCGAGCACTTGCACGACGTGCATCACCCGCTGGCCTTTTCCGTGGAGCCGAGCCCCGGCGTCGAGCTGTAACATACAACCCGGGTTGGAAGCGACGATCACCTCCGCGCCAGTGCCGTTGACGTAGCCCATTTTGTTTTTGAGAAGCTGGCCGGCCATCTCCGACTGCACAACGTTATAGATGCCAGCGCTGCCGCAGCATAGGTCGCTCATCGGCATCTCTTTGAAATTCAATTGAGGCACGGCCGCAAGCAGCTTGCGCGGGCCAACGCGAACTTTTTGTCCGTGCGCGAGATGGCAAGAGTCCTGGTAAGTGACCGTCATCGGCATGGGGCCCATGTTCGTGTTAAGTTCGATGCTGCCGAGGAACTCGTTCACGTCCCGCATTTTCTTCACCCACTCGAGGGCGCGGTCATGATACTTCTCGTCCGTCTCGAGCAGTTCGTGATACTCCTTCAGCGTCGAGCCGCAACCGCCGGTATTGCTGATAATTGCGTCGAAGCCGCCGTCGAGGATCGCGTCGATGTTGTTCCGCGCCAGTTTGCGGGCGTCTTCCTTGCGGCCGGAATGAACATGCAGCGCGCCGCAGCAGCCTTGGGCTCCGGGGATGTGAACCTCACAGCCGTTCTTCTGCAGCACCCGGACGGTGGCTTCGTTGAGCCGAGAGAAGGTCACGTTTTGAATGCATCCGGCAAGGAAGGCGACCTTGTATTTTCGGCTTCCTTCCGCTGGAAACGTCTTGCCGATCTGGCTGAAGAAAAATGGCACTTCCGCGTTGGGCGAAAGCGACTCGATCTCGGCTAGTTTGCCAAACGGCTTCAAAATGCCGCTGGAACGAACGAACTTTTGCAGGCCCGAGAGCTGATAGAGGTACAGTCCGGCCCCGGCGAGCGCGAGCATCCAACGAGTTTGCAGGAGTTGGCCGAAGATGAACCAACGGAAGAGTCGAATCGGCAGCGGACGCGGCCGATTGTCTTCGATGTGGGCGCGCGCGGCTTCGATCAGCTTGCCATACTGGACGCCACTAGGACAGGCCGTTTCGCAAGCGCGACAGGCCAGGCAAAGGTCCATGTGGTCGACGTAGGTTTGGCTCATCTCAGCTTGGCCGGTCGTGATTTGGACCATCTGATAGATGCGGCCGCGAGGCGAGTCCATCTCGACGCCGAGTTCCCGATAGGTCGGGCAGGCATTTAGGCAAAGGCCGCAATGGACGCACTTGTCGAGGTCTTTCTGGAGTGGAGCTTCGGTGTTATTCAAGTTAGATGCGGCCATAGAGACGTCCCTTGTTCAGTAGATGCGCCGGATCCATCATGCGCTTAATCTTCTCCATGACGGGGAAGTCGTTGCCCGGGGTGGGCCATTGAACCACGGCACCGCGTTCGGATCCGGCTTCGAGAACGCCGGGGAACGGCTCGCGGGAATTAGCCAGATGGAGATAGGCAACGCCATTAGCGGCGCGAACGATAAGCGGTCGCTTTTCGGTTTCGAGTAGCGGCAGAAGGCCTTGCAGGCGCGTGGAGACGCGAGCGACAGCGCCCTTGGGGTTCTGGCTCAGAAACACGGCGGAGAACTCGCCGACTCGGCCCAGAAGCATGTCGTTGGGCGCGACATGATAGGAAACTAGTTCGCTCTTGTAGCGGTCGATGACGACCTTGCTGCCGCCCACTGGGAGTATCAGGAGAAAGCCTTTGTGCCCCAGGATCTCGGCGGCCGATGGATTGAGCAGATCGATGCCGGCTGGCTGGAGAACACCGGACAGTAGCCGGTTTCGTTCCGCGACGGCCTCGGCGGCGGTGGCAAAGCTACGGACAAACGTGCAGTGATCCGGGGGAACCGGAATCAGCTTGAAATTAATGGAGGTCAGCACGCCAAGCGTGCCGTAGCTACCGATAAGCAGCTTGCCCATGTCGAGCCCGGCGACGTTCTTGACGACCATCCCGCCGCTCTGGACCAGCTTGCCTTCCGTGGTCGCGAATTGGAGGCCGATGACGAGGTCGCGCGCCGAGCCAAACAAACGCCGCCGACTGCCGCTAAGGTTGGTGGCGATAACGCCGCCGATGGTAGCTTTAGCGGCGTATGGCGGGTCAAGGGGGATCATCTGCCGGTTGCCCGCGACGAGTCGGGTAAGCGTCGCATAAGACATCCCGGCTCCGACGGAGATCGTCAGATCGCGCGGTTCGTACTGGATCACGGAGCTGAGCCTGGCGGTGGAGATCTGAACGTCGGCCTCGCGGACCGGGCCGCCCCAAAGCGACTTCGAGAAGTTTCCGCCGACTTCGATACTCTGCTTTTTGTCACTCGCTTTACGCAGAGCATCCGCCAGTTCGGTTGGGGAGTTGGGGAAAAGATTTAACATCCTGAAGCTGCCAGTATAATTGTTCTCACGATGCGTCTGGTGCTTGCTTTATTTTTGACCCTGCCGATGTACGGTCAGGAAGCCGCGATAGCGGCGGTGCTGGCCGAACAATCGGCCGCTTGGAACCGAGGCGATTTGGAGACGTTTACGGCGACCTACGAGAATTCGCCGCGAATTACGTTTCTCGGCAGAACCTTGAATCGTGGCTATGTTGAAGTCTTGGCTCGGTATAAAAAAAGTTACGGAAGCCGCGAGGCCATGGGCAAACTGCGGTTCGACTTGCTCGAAACCCGAATGCTCGGCGCGGACTACGCGATGGTGCTCGGCAAATTTTTCCTGACCCGGACGGCGTCGGGGGGCGGTGACGCCACGGGCCAGTTTACGCTTGTGCTGCGGAGGACCACGCAAGGCTGGAAGATCGTCCACGATCACACAAGCTCCTAGTCGACGATCAGCGTCACTGGAACCTCCTTGGGCGAATTGGCCGCTTCGGCCGCCGTAACGCGGATGAGGCCGTTGTAGGTGCCGGATGCCAGAGTGCGCGGGTCCACCTCAACGCGGAGGTTGGCCGGGATCTGCGCGACTCCGGGGTTGATCATCACCCACGTCTCGCTTGCGATCAAGGCCTCGAAATGGATCGGCTTTGCAGTAGCGGTTACGTATAGGGCCCGCGGTGCGGGCAGCGCCCCGCCGCGCGGGAAGCGGAAGACGATCGGCCGTTGATCGACCAGCAACTGGGGGGTATCGATAACCGTCAGCAGCACCCGCACAATGATCGACTGAGAAGCCCCCGGGGCCACCAGTATGACTTGGTCTTCGTAGATGGCGGCCGCCAGCGCGCCGGTCGAAAACGTCAGGGTAACGCGATCGTTCGTTGGTAGCGTCCCAGTGCGCGGGGACGGAGTGGTGAAGCCACGGCCGATGACCGACGTCCGGTACTCGACGCGGTCGCCGTCAAGGAACACGGTGCGCGGCTCCGGCGGTGGAGTGCCTCGCTGACCCGTAAATTGGATCAGCCTCGGCTCGGCGTTGAAGTACGGGCGCTCCGGCACCGTGACGGGTGCCGGAGCGGAACAGGCAAGGCTCTCTGGCGTCACCGCGTTTGCCGAAAGGCCGATGAGCAGCGCTCGTGCTGAGACCGCTTGAAAGGGTTCCATTAGCACCCAACGGTTGTTCGTGCCGTTTTTCTATCGAACTGCCACTTGATCTTGGTAGCTGCTTTGTTAATGCGGCGATGGTCGAAATGATTTATGAAAACTGTTTCCAGCGGTCAGAGCACTAGGTCGAGGTCGTTGAGGATGCCATCGGCGTCGGTGTCGCAGGGCGCGGCGGGAGCAAATACGAAGTTGGCGGCGGTGCGAATCGTGCCATCGAAAACTTTGCGACGAAGAACATAGTGGCCGATCGTGTCGGGCACGAAGCGCCCGGCGTTGATATCGGTTTCGTTCAACCGGCTGAGCCGGGCGGCGCTAACGATGCGCCAAGCGACGGTGAGCCCGCCTCCACTCGGGACAGGCCCGGCCAGCGGCTCCGGGAAAACGGAGCGGTTGGCGGGAAGATCGGAGGGGCTCAACGGCGGCGTCGTCTGGGAAGCGGTCACGTCGACCAAATCCGGCAGGCCTTCAACCAAGCCGTCGCGGACCGTGAGCGCAAAGCGATAGGTGCCCGGCAGGTCGGCGATGAAGTACGGTTGGACGTTCCAACTGCTGCGAACGCTGGTAACGGCGCTGCCGACGGGAGCGCTGAGCAGGCGCCAGGAGTAGGTGAGGCGGTCGTTATCAGGATCGAACGATTGATCGCCTCTCAAAATCACGGTGCGGCCGACGCGGACAAACACGTCGATTCCGGCGCTGGATAAGGGAGGGAGGTTGACGCAGTTCAGGGTAACTTCGGACGTGGCCGTCAGCGCGCCGTCCGATATCGTGAGACGGAAGACGAAGGCACCGAACATAGAGAACTCCGCGAGCACCTCGAAGGGACGCGGAATAAACTTCAAAACCGATCTGGTCCCGAACGAACTCGTAAACGCGGACCGGATCCCGACTGAGGGCGGCAGTTTGCGCGATGATGGCCGAATCCTCGGCATCGTCGGCGGGCGAAGCGGATAACGTAGCGACTAGTAGCGCAAGCGCGCTAAGCAGGCATAGCCAACGAGAAAGCATCGTTCGTCCTCACCGAAAAGTGAAGTGAGGACGAAACAGCAGACATCACGCTGCCAGCAGTATTTATTTCGCGGATTTCGCGGCAGCCGGGGTGGCGGCTGGCTTTTTCGGCGCGGCAGAGGTAGGCGCGGCCGCAGCTCCACCTCCAGCCTTCAAGAGCGGCAGTAACACTTCCCGCAAATTCTTCTCTTCGTTCTCGAAGAACTTGTCGCCACCGGGATATTGTTGACGAATGATGCCCTTGCGGTCGATCACCACCAATTGCGGCATCAACATGCTCATCATCACCGGATGGGCTAGAAACTGCATCGCCGCGTCGCGATGGGAGTGGCCAATCGGATACGTGAGGTTGAACTGTTTCGAGTAGTCCGCGATCAGCATGTTGGCCATTTCGTTGATCGCGATGCCAATGGGTTGGAATCCCTGTGGGCCAAGCTCTTTATAAAGCTTTTGCATGTTTTGCGACGCCTTTTGGCAGTGCGGACACGTGGTCAGCAAGAATTCAACCGCGACCACCTTGCCGCGAAACTTGCTGAGCAACTGCTCCTGTCCGGTGGCCGACTTGATGACGAGTTCCGGCGCTGGGCGCGGATCCGTAGCAGAGAGTACCGAGGAAAGGGCAAGCAACAACAAAAAAGGCTTCATGTAAAACATATTAACGCATCCCCACGGAAACCACGACGCGATCGGCCCGCTGTTCGATTCGCCCATGTTCCGTTTTTTGTTTCATTTGAAGGCTGGCGAAATCAGTCGCCGCCTCCGCACTGCTGAAGGCGACCGTGTATTGGAGCAGCGGCTCCTTGGTCCTTTTGTTTTCGGAAACTCGAAACTGCCCGCCGCGCCAATTTGCGGCCCGGTCGAGCGAAGTGGCCGGATCCCCGAATTGCTTGAACATCACCATACAATCGAACTCTCCCAGCGTTCCTTCAACCAGCACTTTGTGGGTCTTCAGAGCCGACTCCAGCACCACGGGCACCGGCTTCACATCATCGAAATATTTCTCCACGTGAAGGATCTGCTGCGTGGTCGAAGGAGGCCGTCGGAAGACTTGGCTGAACCCCCCGTTGCCCAGCTTCTCGATCACTTGGGCGTTAAAAACGAACCCCCGCGAATAAGGAAAAAGCAGACTCTCGCGGATGTACACCGGCGCATTCGTCAGCTCCGGATACTGCGAGAATCCTGACTCCCCCATGTTCGACATCATCTTCACGAGCCCTGGGTCCGTCCGCAGGCTCTGGCCCATTTTCGATCCCATGATTTCGTACATCAGCCATTGCGCCTGCCCTTCCATAACCGCTAAGCGAGCGGTCGCGGCGTCGTCCGATTTACCCTTCCGAATGAACCGCCCCAGATTAAAATGCTGATCGGCCAAAGCGTGCGCCAACTCATGCGTCAGCACGAAACGCTGCGTGGATTCCGGTGCGCTTTCAAGAATGAACATCTTTTTCTTGCGGTAGTCGTAAAACGCCGCTGCCTGCTCGGTCAGCAAGGATATCGTCGATCCCTTCAGGTCGTAGTCCGCCGGGATGAACCCAAAAAGCCTCAGCGTTAGCGTTTCCACTCGAAGCTCCTCATCACTGACGGTCTCCTTGATTCTGGCCTCAAGAAACGACTTCAGCTTCGCCTTGTTGATGAAGGCACGGTCCACACGAGACTTCATCGGCAAGCCGGTCGTCTTCGCCAATTCCTTCATTGCGGGATCAATCTCAGCAAACAGATCGGTCTGCGCCACTAGTCCAGGGACTAGGAAAAACGCCAATAAACCAAGCTTCATGGGATGATTGCCGTCACGTCGAGGATCGGTACGGTCTGGGGATCAGGAGGCGGCGACGTCACCGCGCTCACCTTCACGCCCGCCGCGTTCTTGCTCTGTAGTCCCAGAATCACGTGATCGTGCCGCGTCGAAAGGTTGTAGATCTTGTTGATCCCGTCAATCTCAAACCGCCATCGCCCGTCCTGCGTCACAGGCTTGCCCTTCACAATTACGGTCGCGTCGCCGGGCCGAAACCCGATGCCTTTAATGGCATCGCGCAACTGCTCCAGCGTCACCTTGTTTCCAGGTTGAAGGCTGAAATTGACGCCGACCGCCGGGTCGACAGCAACCTTCTCCACGCCACGAATCTTTCGAAGGCCCATCTCCATACTTTTTACACAGGTCGCACAGTCCATCTTATCGACGGCCATGGTCACGTGCAGGAATTCGGCCTGCGCCAGCGCCAACGGCGCACACAGCAACAATAGCTTTCGCATCACTCTATTGTAAAGACGTAAACGGGCAGCAATTGGTTGTCGTGGATTAGCTCTATTTCTTGCGGTCCGCCGGCGGGGCGGGGAAGCGTAAGTCGAAAGACCGGTCCAGTGCATGGCCCGGTCTTCCCCAGTGCGGAGCAAACGCCGCCCGGCGCAGGTCTCGGCAGTTCGAGCTCGAAGGTGATCCTGGACCCGGGCGGCAGCTTGATCGTCTGGGTAGCGGCTGCCTCGCGAAGGTTGCCCGCCGCGATGAACACTGCCGGAATTACCGGCGGAACCCCGGGTCGAAGCACCAAACAACGGCCAGCAGCACCATCGCGGTGATCGGCGGCGAGCCTGCTCATCGATCCACGCATATTCGAAGTCCGCCAAGGCTTCGGCGTAGCCTTCCGTTTCGATGATGTTCTGTTGAACGACGGCGCGTTCCTCGGCTGGCAATTCGTCTCGCACATAGGCCAACCAGATGGTTTCTTGTTGTTTCACTGTTCTTTCTCTAGTGAGTGGTTCTGGCCGGACATCACGCACTTTTCCAGCCTTTCTCGCAACCGAAGCTCTCGATTGCGCAGCGCGTTCATGGTCAGACTCAGTTCGACAGCGAGCCTCTCTCGCTGTTTGTCTTCGTAGTAGGCCAGCAACAATCGGCGCTGATCTGGCTCAAGTGTTGCAAGGCACCGGTTGAGGCGCTCGGCCAATTCCTCGGAAGCCGGTATCGAGAGACGGGTTGGATCGCGCCCTAATTCGGCGAGCTTGGTTCGTTGGCGGATGTTCCGCGCCGCCTCTTCGCGCAGCAGCAAGCGGGCAATGCCGAACAGGTAGCTCTCAATCCTCCCGATGGGTTCGTTTTCCGCCAGCCGCCGCGCCAAGCGGTCCAGCGCCTCATCAGCCAGCGTATCTGCATCCACGCACCGTTCCCACCGGAAAAGCCGAACCAACCGCCAGCGCAGTTGCTCGTAACGGTCGGCCGCCGCAGGACCCAGCGCGGCCAGCAAGCTAGCGAGGTGGTCACCTGTCAACGCCAGTCTCCCTGCAAAACGAACCCAGACCAATACGCCGGATGGGACCATCGCGGCTCGGCGCGAAGCGTCTCCTGCGCAGCGTGCAACGCCGCCGAAGGGGCTCGCTTTCCCCGAAACAAGGCAGTGTGAAAATGCTCCATCAGCCGGGCCGTCGCCTGGTCGTCGACACTCCACAGCGACGCGACCCCACGCCGCGCCCCAGCGTGTAAAAAGCCGCGAGCCAATCCGATCGTGCCTTCGCCACTGATCTCCGGGCCGGAGGCGGAGCGACAGGAACTCAGTACCACCAAGTCGGCCCGGATACTCTTACCGTAAAGTTCAAACAGACGAAAGGAGCGGTCGGGCAGCGTAATGCTCGACAGCGCTGGCTCGCGGTCGTCGACGGTCGTGTGCGTGGCGAAGTGCAGGATGCGCGAGGAGCGCAACGCTTGGTCGACGTCGGTCGGACGCTGAATGGGCGTGAGCGCCGCGATTAAGGGCAACGCGAAGCGAGGGATGCGCGACCACCGAAACGGTCGTGTGGGGAGACGGCGGTCGGCGACGCAGTTCGGCCACCACACTCAACGATGGCACCACGGTCACTTCGCTCGTCGTCAGCAGGTGCCACGGGAGACGGGCGAGTGGCCCCTCCAGAGACAGTACCAACTGCCGAGCTGTGACGGGCAACAGTTTCTTAAGAGCGGCAATCTGTTCCTTCCAACTATGATCGGCCGCCGCCAACCGGACTTGTTTCGCTGCCGCCGTCTCGTTAGGCTCGAACGCGAGCGGAGTGGTCAGCGCCGCCAGGAAGCCGTCGACTTGCGTCGCGAGCTGCCGACGACCGGGCAGTGGATAAGAACGAACCCCCTGGGGAGTGATCACGAAGGCCGCGCCCTCATCTTCGGCCAGCCAAAACTGGACGAGCGTCGTATTCCGGCCCGCGAGGGCAAGCAACTCCGATGGCGAACTCGGCTCCGCCGCAAACTCCTTCCGCAGTGCGGCCTGAGCCTTGCGCCAGGCGCGGAGCAGCGTTTTCACCTGGGCGCGGGAAGCAGGCAGCCGCTGCTGTTGCACCGATAGCTCCCGCCGCAGGCGGCGTTCCTCGGCGTTCACCGGCGTCTCGCGTTCGTCCAGCTCATCAAGCAGCAGACGCGCCCGCTCGCTGACGGCGAGCGCATCCTGCGTTCGTTTCGCCGCCAGGAGCTTGCTGATTTCAAAATCGCAGATGCTGCGCTTGGTGGCAAAGTAGCTCGACCGCAGTTCAGGACTCAGTACCCGGCTCCGCGTCTCTTCAATAATCTCGCGGGCTCGGGCGATCGGAGACAGCGCTTGGGTTCGTTTCCTCGCGGCCCACTCGATCGCCGCGAGCGTCGCCAGGGCGGACGCCTCCCCAGCCCGGTCGCCAACCGAAATATGCAACTCGATGGCCTGCTTCGCTTGCGTGTCTGCTGCGGCGAGTTGACCCTGACGAAGATGGAACGAGGTGAGACGAGCATGGGTGTCAGCGGCCCCGAAACGATCCTTAGCTTCGTCCTTGGCGGCCAGTGAAGTGCTATATAGCTTTAAGGCTTCGGCATTCTGGCCAGCTCCGAAGAGCAGGTCGGCCACATTCTGCTGGGGATACGCCTTCTCGCGGGCGGTGGGCAGCATCGCGATCGCCGCGCGGAAGTTCCTCTCCGCCCCGGCTGTTTCCACCAAATTAAGGTTGCTGAGGGCGTACGCCTCGTACCGCGTCTCCTTTGCCTGGCGAAACAAAACTATGGCCTGCTTATGGGCGGTGGCGGCGCGGCCGGGGTCACCCACACTGTTCTGCTCCCAGCGAGGGTACCTTGCGGCCCGTTGCGCTCAATCGAGACTCGCGTCTCGCCGCTGCATTCTGCTCTCAGCTCGAAGGTAAACCTGCTCGCCGAGATGCCCAATACAAGGGTCAGTGCCAGCGCCGCGAGCATCAGGCCGCCATTGTTCACCGCTTGGGCTTCGCCGACGACGTTCTGTAGCTTGCGCCATTGCGCGGCAACCGTTTCATACGTTTGCAACGCGACGGAGAGATTGCCCCAAACCGCATAAACGTTGGCCAGACCGAGGAGCGTACAGGCGACTCCCGGCTCGTCCCTGATCTCGCGCCGAATCGTCAACGCCTCCTCGAAATGATCTTTGGCCGCGCTGGTTTGACCCAGGTCAGTTTCTGCCAACGCCCAATTGTTGAGAATCACGGCTTCCTGAAACCGGTCGCGGAAGCTACGATGAGTCCCCAACGCTTTTTCGAACCAGGGGATGGCTGCGGTACGGTTGCTTTGGGACTGGTACACCCGAGCAATCGTATATTCGATGAAGCCGAGTTCCTTTGGCGTTTCCGCCTGCGTCAGGGCCGCGGTCGGGCTCGGCGCGCGTCGCACTTGCTCAAGCAGGGCTTTGGTGTCTAGGGCGGACAGCGAAACGCACACCAGACTGACCGCGGCGAGCCGTCGTAAGAACATACACCTGTTAGTTTAGAACAAGACCCTTAACCCGAAGCCAAGGTGGCGGGTGGGACCGGACGCTGTAACCGCTCCGTCCTATTTCGAGGGTCGGCCTCACTGTTGTCCAAATTAACCAAAAACCGTGATTAGGGGCGTTGAAAGCAAAGCATTTGCGTCGGTGCGATTCTCTGTTTGCAGTTGAGGTTGGTTATCGGAGCCGATTATTGGGTTGTTATGCTGTCCAACGTCGGATTCGCTGAATAGATTTGGCTGCGGTGGGATATAGTCATCGCGCAGCGGAAGCGGCCCCTCTAAGGGTTCATCGAGAAACCGCCAAAGGTCCCGATAGACGAACAATTGATGACGTAGGAGCGCGACAAAGCGACTGAGGTGCCAGTGGATGCGGCTGCGCAACTGTAG
>JANXMS010000259.1 GCA_025354525.1 Acidobacteriota bacterium | reverse complement strand
TCTGAAGAGATCCGGAGCAATGTCGGGAGAGAGGAAGGGGGATAGAGCCTCGGCGAGATCGACGACAAGCGCATGCATTGACGGGGCCCTGAGCTGGGACAAACGTAGTTTGACGTCCGCCCAATACGGGGCCGGTAGTTCGGGTTTCCAGAACGCCTCCATTTAGGCGGGTATCGCTCTAGAAGAAAGCTCCTCTCTATCCAACTGTAATTATTGTTTAGTTGGTATCGTCCAAAGGTAAAAGGTTTGGCTAAGTCCTGTAAACTCGGAATCGTCGTAACTGTCAAGATTTACCTGTTTCTCGGCCTTCCAATCCCCTAAGTCAAAGGTATTTGACACCACCCGCGTTCCAGGCTTCAAATCGGCCAGTAACTTCGGGCGCAGCTTCATATTCACACTCGGCAGCAGAAACAGCGTAACCACCGTGGCTTCTCGAAAGTCCGCTTGAAAAAGATCTTTCTCTTCAAACCGGACGAGCGCCTCGACCCCCGCCACCCGCGCATTCTCTCGCGCTTCCTTAATCCGCTGGGGGTCAATATCAATCCCGACGCCCCAAATCCCATGCGCCTTCGCCGCCGCGATCACAATCCGCCCGTCGCCGCACCCCAGGTCGTACAGCACGTCCGTCTTCTGGATCTTCGCCAGCTTCAGCATCTCCTTCACCGCAGCTTCGGTGGAAGGCACATAAGGGACGTCCAGTTTACGTTTCGGCTTCTCCTGAGCGGCCAGCCGAGCAAGCGAGGAGCAGAGAAGAAAGGAGCGGCGCAGCATATATGCCCGTGATTATGGCAGATTTCTAGTCGCTTAGCCCGGGACGATTACCCAGCCCATCCGTAGCGGTAACAATCTCCTTTGGAGAAACTATAAGGTGCAACGAAACCACTACTCCGCAGTAGTGTTCGAAACCCGCGGTCTCGCCGCTCACCAAGTGGTCCTGAGTCAACCCCGCACCGGCCATGTCACGCCCTACTTCGAAACCTACCGCCTCTCCCATCCGGTTGATGGATCCTGCAAACGGCTCTAATCCCACCACTCGCTATCAAATCCACTCAGAGACCGGCCCATTTCCATCCCTCGCAGGTGCAGCGCCACAGCCCCAATATGAGGAGTCACCAGTACAACCGTACAGAATCAGCCCGACCGTTCGAATCCGCCGCCGCCATCCACATCGCGTCCGAACATTCCCTTACTCGCCAAACTCAATATGAAAACCAAAGGCGGTATCGAACGCCAAACAACAACTCCTCCCGGCCCGTCCATGCTACGCAAATCCCAACGCCACCCTCACCGCCCGAGCCCCCTCCGCCGTAGGCAGCGAACCCTGTGCCAAATTCGCGCTCCCTCCGCCCCGCCCCCCCTCCGCCGTCAGTAAAGGCTTCAGCGTTTTCCCGCAGTGCACCAAATTCGATGCCAGCATCACCGCCGCCGGCTCTTCACTGACAAACAGCAACGTCCCCGTCCCCTGCGCCAAGAAGGCGTTCGCCAGCGCCCGGCTCGCTTCGTCTATCGGCCCTTCCACCAACTGCTGCGCCCCATGCCCGTAAAGCTCTTGCCCCCGATATCCCGCCAGCTCCAAACCCAACTTCTGCGCCCGCTTGTCGGCCTCTTTCGCTGCTTCGGCCTGACTAGCCAGCGCCGCCTCCAACTGCTCCCGCTCGGCCCGCATCGCCCGCAGCGCCCGGTTCCCGCACAGAAAATGAACCCGCAGATTTCCCCGAATCTTCTCCGTTTTCCGAATCCAAATCGGGCCAATTTCTCCCGTCGCCCGCACGTGTGTTCCACCGCAAGCTGACCTGTCCAGCCCCTCCATCGTCACGATCCGAATCGTCCCGGTTCGATCCGTAGCTTTCCGCAAACCCTGCGCCGTCTTGGCGTCTTCATAGCTCACAGACACCGCCCGGTTCCGAAACACCTCGGCGTTCGCCCTGTCCTCAAGCGCGGTCAAGTCCAGCCGCTCCGTCGCCAGGTCGACCGTCGAAGTCTCCAGTCCCAGATGAACCCCCACCGTCAAATGCGGCGTCACCGCCGACAGCAAATGCTGCCCGCTGTGCTGCTGCATGTGGTCAAACCGCCGCGCCCAATCAATCTCTCCCACCACCGTCGTCCCCGTCAACGGCGCCGCCAAAACATGCGCAATTCGCTCGTCATCCTCGTCCACGATATCCAAAACAGCGATGCCGTTCAAAGTCCCCAAGTCGTGTAACTGCCCACCCGAAGTCGGATAAAAGGCCGTCTGGTCGAGATACACCCGACGGCCCTCCTCCTTGGTTTCTAGAACATGCGCCTCAAACGACGTGGCGTAAACATTGTCGTAGTAAAGGCGCATGGGAGTTACTGAATCGCCAAGGTAACTCGGTTACTAACCAAGTTGCCAAAGTTGATAAACAGAGGAACCGCGTTCCCCTTCTCCACTGACGTTGGCACTCGCACGTTGATCTGATACAGCCCGACAAAGTTGGGCGTTAGGCCCGCAAAGTCAGGAATAATCGAATCCACTTGCGCTATCGAATTTGCCCCGATCACCACGCCCGGTGCCGGACTCACCGCCGCCAGCGGACCCGACGGCGCACCGACGCCGCTCAGAACAGCAGGCACCGTCGGCCCTAAACCAAGTGCGTAAATCACCAGCGTATCGCCCGTCCGCGCCGGACGCGCCGCGGCACCCAGCCCAGCGCTCGCCGGCAAAGGATACGTCCCGTCCTGGTTCACGATGATCCCGTATCCCGGGAAGGCGTTAAAGGTCAGCAAGCGTGGAGCCCGATTCACGATCCGCACCGCAGTCAGGTTCGACCTCACCCCGTCCCGTTCCACCGCCACCGTCGCCATCCCTTCAGCCGCATCGAACGGAATCTGGAAGTTGATTTGGCCGTAAGAGGCGAAGTAGATCGGCGCAGCCTGATTGTTCACGAGCACTCTCAAGCCGTTGAAGGTCGTCTGCAGCGGCAAGCTAGAAGCTGACACCGGATCACGCATGAGTAATTGTTCACCAAACACGGCCGCGATCACGCCTCGGCCCAACTCGTCATTGCCCGCAAACGTCGCATTGTCCACCACGCCGCCCGCCGAAACCTGCGGAGCACCCGCCGCCACCACCTCGAACTCGTAAGGCACTGTTTGCGCCCCGTTAATCGCATTGCTGTTGATCGTTACGGTCGCCGAATAGTTGCCCGGTGCCAAATTCGTCGAATTGGCGTTCAACTGGATGAAGTTGGTCCCCGGGAAACGGGTCGCCGTCAGCCACGGTGCCCCGGCCGAAACAGTCGCCGGATTCTCCGAAAGCGTCAACGTCCCCAGTCCCGCGTTGGTTGAGTTGATGAAAGTCGTCTGCTGCGGACCGGTCATGGCCAACCGCGTCCGAACCGAGGTCTGCGACAGAGCGATGATCGGCTGCGAGGTCACCCGCAAAGTCACGGGAATGCTCTTATTGTCCGGCGCGAACGTCGAGCCGGAAATCACCAAAGTACCATTGTAGGTGCCCTCTGCCAAACCCGGGTTCGTAGCGCGAACGGAGTACGGAAGAGTGAACGCAAAGCTGCTGGCTCCGTCTAAGGCGAGGGATAGCCAGTTGCCGCCCGAAGTGGTCGAAGCAGCGCCCTGGATCTGGCCATTGGTAGCAAACGGTGCTGAGGCCGTGGCTCCAGCCCGCGTCGGCACATACAGCGTGGTCGCGTCCGGTACGCTGCCGCCAACTTGTACGGTCACCGTAATCGTCTGCGGAGCGTCAATCGCCGCAGGGTCCGATACCGTCACGATCCCCGTGTAAATGCCGCGGGTTAACGAGGCTGTATTCAGGGCAAACTGAACCGGGAGGCAGGTGTTTCCGCCCAGCGAGCAGACCCGTGCGGGACCGATCGTCGGGGCAATCCAACTCACCGACGATCGGGCCGAAAGCGTAAGAGTACCGCTTCCAGAATTCGTCGCGTCGATGGTGCGGGGGGTGCCGTTAGCACCGACTGCAATAGAGATCGGACCCAAGGTCGTCTCGGAAAGTCGAAGACGGGGCTGAGCCGCGGCAATGCCGACGGAGCAGACCCCAAGTGCCAACAAAGGCAAAAATCGGCGAAGGGTGGCCGGAAGAGAGGCTGTCATAGTATTCCTCACAATTTTTAGTTGGTTTTGTTTTGGACGCGGAGGAGCAGCGGGGACACGGAGGAGCAGTAGGTTAGACCCATTCGAGCGCGCCTTTCTTGTAAGCCCAGACGTAGCCGACCACGAGGATCGCCAGAAATGCCATCGCCTCTGCCACCCCAAACCAGCCCAACTGCTTATAGCGGACCGCCCAAGGGAACAGAAACACGGTTTCAACGTCGAAGATCACGAACAAGATAGCGATTAGGTAGAAACGTACCGTATAGCGCCCACGGGAGCCGCCAAGGGTCTCGATTCCACATTCGTAAGCTTCCAACTTCACGCGGTTGGGCATCGACGGCCGCAACAACTTGCCCATCAACAAAGCGCCCAGCGGGAACGCGATGCAAATGCCCAAGAACACGAAAAGAGGAAGATAGCCTTCCAACATACCGATACTATACCTTAGAACGATGTGGAATAAGCGATTGGGTGCCCAAATTACCAACGCCTTGGTTCTCGCACTGGGGGCCGCGTGCTTCTGGCTGGCCGGAACGAACCTGTGGACCCACCTCCGCTTGCGGACGGTTCCCGTCGAGGTGGTTCGAAGCTCTCTCCTGCTCGATGCGCCCGGCAACGGCTCCGATCTCGATCTAGTCCTTCGACTCGACCTGAAGACCACCGACGGCTCAAACCGTCTGATCCACTGGGAGGATGCGCCGGGTCGCGCAGCCTATCCTGAAGAAGGCTACGATGAGCTTCGTAGATGGGCGCCGGGTACCCGTCATCAGGTATACCAACTCCGGGGCCAGGCCCGGGAGCTCCGCCTGCCGACCGGCCAGTCACCGGAACTGATGTCGATGACCGTCTACCTGTTTCTTGGGTTCTTCCTTGGGTTCATCCGCTTCGTCTTCCGGGCCGTCGCCAACGAGGATGGAGCCGGACGGTTAGGGAGCATTTGGACCATCTTCTTCGTGGTCGGAGTGGGCGCAATCCTCGGATCCGCCCTATTCGCCTGGCACGAGATTCCCAAGCGGCTCTCCTGGCAGTCGGTCGTCGCCACCCTCGAACCAGCTCCGGAGGCGACGGCCGAGGCGTCCCCCAAGCCGCTACCCAACAACGTCGTCATCACCCCGGCCGGGCGGCAGTTGCTCGAACGTTCCTCCTACAAGGTGCTCCAGTTCAACGGTCTCCACGCCGGCCTCGGCAACTTCGGAGGAATGTATGAGTCGCTCGCCAATCGCTGCGTTTCCGGCGAACAGGAGTGCCGCTTCGTGATCAACCCGAACGACCGCTGGGACGTCGAGCTCGACGCCCGCTGGGACGAGACTTTCTTCTTCCCCCTGCTAATGTTCCTCGTCTTCGGGCTCGCCTTCAGCGGAGCGGGGCTGATGATCCGTCGCTTCGGTGGCTAAGGAACTGCGATACTGGGTGCTCAGATATGTTCGCCACGATCCGAGAGCAAATCGACACCGTTTTCCGGGAAGATCCGGCGGCCAAGAGCACGCTCGAGATTTTGCTCTGCTATCCAGGCCTCCATGCGATCCTCGTTCACCGGGTCGCTTATCGGCTTTACCGGGCGGGCGTGCCGCTGCTGCCGCGGGTGCTTTCGCAGTTCAGCCGTTGGATCACCGGCATTGAGATCCATCCCGGCGCGACGATCGGTCGCCGGTTTTTTATCGATCACGGGATGGGCGTGGTGATTGGCGAGACGGCCGAAATCGGTGACGACGTGCTGCTATATCAGGGCGTGACGCTGGGCGGAACGGGTAAGGAATGCGGGAAGCGTCATCCGACGTTGGGCAACCACGTGATCGTCGGGACGGGGGCCAAGGTGCTCGGCAATATCCGGATCGGTGACGGCTCGCGGATTGGGGCCGGCAGTGTGGTCGTTCATCCGGTGCCCGCTGGTTCAACCGTTGTTGGCATCCCCGGCAGGGTGGTTCGGCGCCGCGCTGAGACCGACGACGATCTCGAACACGGTAAGCTGCCCGACCCGGAAGGCCAGGAGATTGCTGAGCTGAAAGATCGGCTGCAGAAGCTGGAGCAGCTCGTCAAAGAGCTGTCGCGATCTACCCTTTCCCAGTAAGTCGCGGACGACATTCCGGGCTCTGCCGATCGCGTCGCCCAATCGAGCCGGATGCCCTCGTCGATTTTCACGTAAACGACGAACCGACCCAGAAGCCCGGCCTTCGCGATCAACCCTTTCCCAGTAAGTCACGGACGAGGTAGAGCGCCGCTACGGCCTGCATTTCATTGATTTCGCCTTTCCGGGCTCTGTCGATCGCGGTCTCCCAATCGAGCAGCAGAACTTCGTCGACTTCGCCGTCGGTCGAGCGTTCAATGGGCCGATCGCTGGCCTGTACGTAGACGACAAACGCCCGGCTCTTCAGATAGGCCGGTTGGGGATCGAGTTCGGCGAGAAGCTTTCCTGTCATAGCTTGGAAGCCGGTCTCTTCCTGGAATTCGCGCATGGCCGCGGCGACCGGCTCTTCGCCCGCTTCGATGTATCCGGCAGGAAAGCCCAAGTATTGTCGACCGGTTCCAACGCGGTGTTCGCGAACGAGAACGAGCTTGCCGCGGCATTCGGCGACGATGACGACGAAGTCGCTGCGTTCGACCAGATAATAGCCGTTCAATGGGCGGCCATCGCGGGTAAGATAGTCATTGCTGCGGACGGTGATCCACTCGTCGTCAATGAGAGTGCGGCTGTTGAGGAGTTTCCAGGACACTTGCTTATGATACTGGCTAGTTTGGTGTTGGTGACGCGGATTTGGGATTCGGCCCCACATAACGCGTTTACGGATCTGATCCGGTTTGAGAACAAGTGGTTTTGCGCCTTCCGCGAAGGGGCCAAGCACGTTTCGACCGACGGGGCGATTCGGGTGATCACGAGTACGGACGGAAAGACTTGGACGTCAGCTGCGAGAATCAGCTTGCCGGAGCTGGACCTGCGTGACCCGAAGCTGACGATCACGCCGAAGGGCGAGCTGATGTTGACAACGGCGGCGGCGGACCGGCCGAAGGAGCCAGTGTCGCACCAATCGATGGTTTGGTTTTCGAAGGACGGCAAGCAGTGGGGCGACCCGGTGAAGGTCGGGGAACTGAACTTCTGGCTGTGGCGAGTGCAATGGCAGAAGGGCTTTGCCTACAGCGTCGGCTACGGGACGACGGATCGGGCGAAGGACTTTACGCGGCTCTATCGGAGCAAGGACGGACGGACCTTTGAGACTTGGGTTCCGAAGCTGTTCGAAGCAGGGTATCCGAACGAGTCCTCGATCTATTTTGAACCGGACGGGACGGCGCGGATGCTGTTGCGACGGGACCGGGGGACGATGACGGGGCAGTGGGGCACGAGCAAGCCGCCGTACAAAGAGTGGACTTGGCAGGACATGGGCGCGCGGATCGGCGGGCCGCATATGATTCGCTTGCCGAACGGTCGGGTGATCGGCGTCGTGAGGCTCTACGACGGCCAGACGCGGACCTCAATCGTCGAGATCGACCCGAAGACCGGGCAGTTGACCGAGCTCGAAAAGCTGCCTTCGAACGGCGATTCGAGCTATGCCGGATTGGTTTGGCGAGACGGGGAGCTGTGGATCAGTTACTACAGCTCCCACGAGGAGAAGACGGCGATCTACTTAGCCCGATGGAGGCCGTAGCGGAGGCTATCTTCGGCTAACTTGCGGAGCTCGGTTTCAGTGAAGCCGAGCTCCGCGGCGAGCTGGTACTCCTTGAGTAGGGTGGTGCCGAAGATGGCGGGGTCATCGGTGCCGAGGACGATAGGGACGCCGGCGTCGAAAAGTTGGCGGAGCGGATGGGCGCTGAGCGAGGGGACGGCACCGGTACGGAGGTTGCTTGAGATGCAGATTTCGAGTGGAATGTCGTGCTCCTTGAGATGCGCCATCAGGGCCGGATCTTGGACAGCGCGGATGCCGTGACCGATGCGGCGGGCCCCGAGGCGGACCATTTCCCAGACGTTTTCGGCGTTCGAGATCTCTCCTGCGTGGGGCACGAAAGGGACTCCGGCGGCCTTGATGGCGCCGCGGAACTCTTCGGCTTTGGTGCTGGTTTCGTCGCCGCCGATGCCGAAGCCGACGACGCCGTTATTGGCATGATGGGCGGCGAACTTGGCGATGGGCATGGCACCGCCTCCGCCGTGCTGGCGGATGCAATCGATGATCCAGTAGACGGGGAAGGACGAGCGGCGGGATTCGTGGTTGACGGCGGCGTAGACGGCTTCGAGGTCGAGGCGCTTCCATTTGACGACGCCGGCGGAGAGGGTGATCTCAGCGTAAGTGACGCCCTGGCGACGGAGGGAACCGATGAGTTGTTTGGCTGCGCGGCCATAATCCTCAGGTTTTTTGAGGAAACTGACGGTCCACTTGAAGGACTCGAGGAAGCTGGGGAAGTCGTAGCAGTCCCACTTGGCAGCGAGTTCGGCGTCGTCGACGTCGGGGGTGTAGGAGCCTTCCAGATGGACGTGGAGTTCGGCTTTGGGAATAGTCTTCAGAAAATCAAGCACTGTTGCCATAATAGACCCATGCTCCGCGAAGAGATTGACGCTCTGCTGGGAAGTTATCACGGCGACCCGTTTCGGATCCTTGGTCCGCATGGCGGAGAGGTGCGCGTTTTCCTGCCCCAAGCGATTGCGGTGAGCCTGATTCGCGACGAGACGCGGGTGGCGATGCGGCAGACGCTGGAGACTGGATTCTGGCTGGGCGAGTGGACGGGGCCTTATCGGCTGGAGCTGGAATTCGCCGATGGGCGGAAGGAGCAGATTGAAGACCCGTATCGGTTCGGACCGGTATTGAGCGAGTTCGATTTGCACTTGCACGGAGAAGGGACGCTGTACCGGGCGTGGGAGACGCTGGGCGCGCACCGGAGGGAGGTTGAAGGATCCGATGGGGTGGTGTTCGCCGTGTGGGCTCCGAACGCGCAGGCGGTGAGCGTGACGGCCGACTTTAATGACTGGGATACGCGTTGCCATCCGATGCGGATGCGGGACGGCGGCGTGTGGGAGTTATTCATTCCGGGAGTCAGTTACGGGGTCCACTATAAGTACTTCGTGAAGAGTAAGTACAACGGGTACGAGATGCTGAAGTGCGACCCGTACGGCTTTCAGACGGAGATCCCGCCGAAGACGGCGTCGGTGGTGGCGGACCTGGGTCGATACGACTGGACCGATGCGGCGTGGATGGCGGAACGGGCGGAGCGGAAGCCGCTCGACGAGCCGATGTCGGTGTATGAAGTCCATCTGGAAAGCTGGATGCGGCATCCCGACGGGCGGTCGCTGAGCTATCGGGAGATGGCGATCGCGCTGGTCGCGTATGTGAAGCGGTTGAACTATACCCACGTCGAGCTGCTGCCGATTATGGAGCATCCGTTTTCGGGATCGTGGGGTTATCAGGTGACCGGGTTCTATGCGCCGACGGCGCGGTTCGGGACGCCGGACGACTTTAAGTACTTCGTGGATGAGTGCCATCGGGCGGGGATCGGGGTGATCGTCGATTGGGTGCCGGGACACTATCCGCGGGATACGCATGGCTTGGCGTTCTTTGACGGCACGGCGTTGTACGAGCACGCCGACCCGCGGAAGGGGGAGCACAAGGGCTGGGGGACGCTGGTTTTCAACTACGGGCGCAGCGAGGTGGTGAGCTTCCTGATTTCGAACGCGCTGTTCTGGCTGGAGCAGTATCACATTGATGGGCTGCGGGTGGATGCGGTGGCGTCGATGCTGTATCTGGATTACTGCCGGGAGCCGGGCGAATGGGTGAAGAACGAGTTTGGCGGGCGGGAGAATCTGGAGGCGATCGCGTTTCTGCGGCAGTGTAATACCGAGGTGCATAAGATTCCGGGGGCGGTGACGATCGCCGAGGAATCGACGTCATTCGTGGGAGTTTCGCGGCCGGTTTATACGGGCGGGCTGGGCTTCACGATGAAGTGGAACATGGGCTGGATGCACGACATGTTCGCGTTCTTCAAGTACAACCCGGTGTTCCGGAAGTTCAACCAGAACCACATTACGTTCTCGCTGCTGTACGCCTTCACCGAGAACTTCGTGCTGCCTATTTCCCATGATGAGGTGGTACACGGCAAGGCGACCTTGATCGGCAAGATGCCGGGCGATGAGTGGCAGCGGTTTGCCAATGTCCGGGCGTTTCTGGGCTTTATGTACACGCATCCGGGCAAGAAGCTGTTGTTCATGGGGCAGGAGATTGGCCAGTACGAGGAGTGGAACGAGGCGGAGAGCGTGAACTGGGCGATGCTGGATTATCCGCTGCATCGGCAGTTGCAGCAGTATGTGGCCGAGGTGAACGCGCTGTATCGGCGGGAGCCGGCGCTGTACGAGCGGGATAACGACGGGGACGGATTTGACTGGGTGGACTTCCGGGATGTGGAGTCTTCGGTGATCTCGTTCAACCGGAAGGCGAAGGACCCGCGGGACTGGCTGCTGGTGGTTTGCAACTTCACTCCGATGGTTCGGCATGGGTACCGGATTGGGGTGCATGAGCTGGGGACTTACGTCGAGATCCTGAACTCGGATTCGCATCTGTTTGGCGGGTCGAATGTGGGAAACCACGGTTGGGAGTTGGCGGAGGAGGTTCGGGCGTACGGACGGCCTTATAGCTTGGCGCTGACGTTGCCTCCGCTGGGGGTTTTGGTGTTCAAGTTGGCGCGACCGGAAGCGTGACGGACGCGGGCTGGAATTTCGGGCTGCTGGCGCTGTTTGCGGTGCAGCACAGCGGGATGGCGCGGATGCGGGTGAGTCGGCGGGTGTATGCGCTGGCGTCGTATGCCGTAGTGGGCCTGGGATGGCTGCTGTGGCGACCGATGCGGGATGTCGTATGGCAGAGCCCGACTTGGCTCTGGGCCGGCTGGTTGGCGGGCTTTGGGCTGTTGGTGTGGGCGGGGGCTTCTTTGGGAGCGGGGGAGTTGCTGGGATGGCGGGAACCGGGGCCGACGCGGTTTCGGGAGCCGTTCCTGTATCGCTACTCGCGGCATCCGATCTACGTGGCGGTGCTGATGATTCTGTGGCTGCGGCCGGAGATGACGGAGGGCGGGTTGCTGGTGGCGGTGACGCTGACGGGGTATCTGTTTGTGGGGATGGAGTTGGAGGAGCGAAAGCTGGAGCGGGAGTTAGGGGCCCCGTATCGGGATTATCAGCGACGGGTGGGGCGGTTGCTTTAGACTCTAGGGTTATGAAGCGTAGAGCCTTTCTGGGAGCAGTTGCCGCGGTGGGCGCGGTGGAAGCGGCGACTCCGGCGTTGATCAAGCCGAAGCGGTTGGCGGCGGGACAGACGATTGGACTGGTGACTCCGTCGACTTCCGTGAGCGACCCGGACGAGTTGCGGACGGCGGTGCGGACGATGGAGCACTTTGGGTGCAAGGTGAAGATGGGCCAGTTTGTGAAGCGGAAGCTGGGGTATTTGGGGGGGACGATTGAGGAGCGGGCGGCGGACGTGAACGCGATGTTCGCGGATCCGGGCGTGGACGCGGTGTTTGCGATTCGGGGCGGATATGGGAGCGCGCAGATTCTGCCGGCGCTGGACTATGAGCTGATTCGGAAGAACCCAAAGATCTTCATTGGGTACAGCGACATTACGGCGATGCATTTGGCGATCCACCAGAAGACGGGCTTGGTGACGTTTCATG
>JANXMS010000244.1 GCA_025354525.1 Acidobacteriota bacterium | reverse complement strand
TGCATTGATGGGGCCTTGAGCTGGGACAAACGTAGTTTGCAGTCCGCCCAATACGGGGCCGGTAGTTCGGGTTTCCAGAGCGCCTCCATTATGTCAGGTTTTGCTCTAGAATCCGAACCGTAGCGCGAATTGGATTTGGCGGTTGGAGCGCTGCGAGGATGTGATGGTGCCCGCGCCGCCGACTCCGATGGTGGCGGAGGGCAGACCGAATTGGGGATGGTTCATCGCGTTAAAGAACTCGGCGCGGAACTGGAGGCTGCGTGTTTCGCGGAAAACAAACTTCTTGGCAGCGGACATGTCAACGTTGACGATGCCCGGGCCGCGTAGGGTATTCCGTCCGAGCGTACCCCAGGTGAAGGCGGCTGGGGTTGTGAAGGCCGCGGTGTTGAACCATCGGCTAATGGACTGATCGCTGACCTTGGGGTCGGCCCCCGGGACGGGATTGGCGCGCGACCCGGCACCGGTATTGGACGGTGAGCCGGGAACCGTGACGGTGAAGGGCAGTCCGCTTTGGACCACCAGCAGACCACCCAACTCCCAGTTGGCGACCAAGTACTTGAGAGGTGAGGTGATCTTGGCACCGAACGGCAACTGATAACTGCTGGCAAGGTTGACACGGTGGCGGGTGTCGGCGTTGGAACTTGCCCAATCGCCGCGACGGTTGCGGGGATCCTGGGGGATGGGACCGTTGGCACCGCCGTCGCCGCCGACATTGTCCAAACTGTGGGCCCAGGTCCAGTTACTGAGCAGATAGAGCCCTTTGGAGAAGCGTTTTTCGAAGGTCACTTGCATGGAAGTGTAGGCTGAGTTGGCGGAACTTTCCAGCCATGTGATGTTGGTGACGCCGGGCAGGGTGGCGAAGAAAGGCCGCCGCGGGTCGATCGCTCCGGGGCCGGGGTCGGGTTGGTTGATATTGCGGGCCCAACTGAGCAGCGCGCCCGCGGAGCCGACGAACCCGACTGTCATCACCATATCTTTTCCGATCTCCCGTTGCGCGCTTACGTTAAGTTGCTGCATTTGCCCATTGCGGAAGTTGGGCGTAACGGCTCGCAAGGCGTAGAGGGTGGGGGTGCGGGTGAGATTGGGCAAGGCCGTGGACGTGGGGAAGCCCTGCGAGGTGTTGACCGTGGGGACATCGTTACCGCTGAAAGGCTGGTTGATGACGAATCCGAATGGGGGCTGGCGGAACTGCCTGATGTTGGTGCCGGCGTTTCCTTGGGGTTCGTAAAAGAGGCCGTAGCCACCACGAAACACGGTTTTCTTATTGAGCGAATAGGCGAAGCTGGCGCGCGGGCCCCAGGATTTCCAATCGGTATTGATGTTGCCGGATCGAGAAACGCCGTTGACACCGGCCACGAGTTGGCGGGCGGAGGCGGGATCGAAGTTTACCCACTGATCTTTCTTTTCGACGAACGGCGTGTTGACTTCATAGTGCATGCCGAGGTTCAAAGTAAGTTTTGAGTTGACGCGCCATTCATCCCGGAGGTAGAAGTTTAGTTCATTGGTGTTCAGGGTGGCGGAGCCATTGACGAAGACGTCGCGCCGCAGAGCGATGGGAAAGCCCATCAGCATGGTGGCGACGGTGTCTCCGGTACCGCCCGGCGAGGCTGGATTGCGTGAATAAGCCGGATCGAAATTCCAACGGCCAAAGGCGCTTTCTCCTGGAGGGGAGGCGGTTTCCCCGGCCTCGCGGAAACGGAGATTGGCCCCGAATTTCAAATTGTGGGTTCCTTTTAGGGTGGAGATGTTGGCGATGATCTCATGCATTTTCTGGTCGCGGATGAGCGGGGCCGAGCGGGTGTTGCCGAGGCCGGCATAACCGGCGGTGCCGACAATGGGCGCTGACGGCTGGAACGGATCGTTGGTGGAACGGCCTGGGATGCGGGCCCAAAGCGGGTTGGTGAGTTGGGTGGGCAGCAATCCGCTATTGAATTGGGTGTATCCGTAGCGGAAGTCGCCGATGGTGCGCGGGGTGAATCCACGGGTCCACGAAGCCGCGATATTGCGGCCGGTGACATCGTTGTTACCGGCGAAGCTGCCTTCGTTGCCGCCGATGTTCTTGTCGAAGGTGTCGGGCATGACGATGATGCTGCGGTCGATGGAATAGCGAAAGAAGAGGGTATCTTTGCTCGTGAGTTGATGATCGAGGCGGCCATCAGCGCGATGCAGGCTCGACCGCTTGAGCGGATTGGCGACGTAGTTATTGACGAGCGAGGAGCGCTGGGGATCGGGCCACATCCGCACCATGCCGGAACCGATGGGGTCGAAGCGGCTTGCGGGGATGGTGTCATTGGGGAACCGGTCGCGGATCGCGGCGCCGCCTGCGGGATTGGCCCGCGTGGTGAGGGGATCGAACATTCCGTTGGGAGTGACGCCGCGGAAGTCGCCGTTCTTCATGGCGGCGGTGGGCACGGTGAGCAGTTGACTGTCGCCAAAGACTTCCCGATACCCTTCGTAGTCGGCAAAGAAGAAGGTGCGGTTTTTCTTGATTGGCCCGCCCAGGGCTGCGCCGAACTGATTGAGTTTGAACGGCGGTATTTTTTGGTCGGACCGGGCGAAGAAGTTTCGGGCGTCTAAGCGGTCGTTGCGGAGGAACTCAAAGAGCGAGCCGTGAAATTCGTTTCCTCCTGACTTGGACGTGATGACAACGACAGCGCCCGCGGAGCGACCGTATTCGGCCCCGGCGTTGTTGGTGAGCACTTTGAACTCTTGAATGCCTTCAACGGCGGGGCGGACGACAAAAGTTTGAGAGATCATTTCGGTGTTGTCGATGCCATCGATCAGCACTTGGTTGGAAGAGCTGCGGGCTCCGTTGGCGGCCAACGCGGTGCCGCCGGGTCGCAACTCATCCGGGCGACGGCCAGAATTAATAGTGTTCGGCTGGGCGTAATCGAGCCCGGTGACGCCGGGCGCGAGGATGGCTAGCTGCACAAAATTGCGGCCGTTCAAGGGTAGAGACTGCACCGCTTCGCGCGAGATCACCTGGCCGACTGAGGCGTTTTCGGTCTGTAGCAAAGGGGTCGCGCCTGTGACTTCCACTGTTTGGGCGACATCCCCAAGTTCCATCTGGATATCGAGGCGGGCGGCTTGGCTGACTTGTAGAACGTAGTTTCTATAGACCACATTCCGGAAGCCGGCCCGCGACGCTTGCACGGTGTAGCTACCGGGGATGAGGTTGACGACGGAGAAGGCACCCGCGCCGTCTGTGGCGAGGCGAACGACCGAATTGGTTGCTTCGTTGGTGACGGCTATTTCGACAATGGCCATTAAAGCGCCGGACTTGTCAGTAATGGATCCAACGATTGAGGCGCGCTCCACTTGTGCAAACCCTGGTAATGAAATCAGGAGGAGAGCGAGACTGGGTCTGAGCATAGGTGGGAAAGATATCACGACCGACCGCCGAACACAAGCCTACGATAGCGTCCTGCGGATGTAGGCCCTCGGGGAACGTTGCTTTGGCAGTTTCCGCGGTGGATCGCTCCCGGCTGGGGAGCTTGGTCGGCCCGCTGACGGCGTTTATGTCCGCCTTTCGGCTTCGATCACATATTCAAAGGGAGTCTGCTATCGGCAACGAGAGTACGGCAAGTGCCGATGCCTTTCATTTTCTACGGAACAGCGCTGGCTAGTGCTGAGACCGCTTGAATGGGTTCCATTAGTATCCAAGCGTTTTTCGTGCGGTTTTTCGTAATTGATTAGCGGCCTCCGGTTCAATAGAATCAATCGTTTCCGTAGCGTCGCCCGACGCCTGTGGCATGATGGTGAG
>JANXMS010000243.1 GCA_025354525.1 Acidobacteriota bacterium | reverse complement strand
TGGCTGGCCGAGAAGCAAACCGGAACCAGCAGGTTGGTGGCTTCCGCGCGCTTGGGGAGAGTGATGCGGAAGGGGATCTGATATGCCGATACCGCCACCTGCATATCCCCTTCATTTTCCGCCATTCCCTGAGCATTCACGAACCGCTGTAAGTTGTGCGAGTCGCTATTGTACGAACCCATCCCAATGGCGTCGGGCTTCGTAAGCTCAGTTTGCAAATCCTTCTGCGTCAGGACAAAGTCACTTACCAAACGCCGCGCCTCCCGGACGTAGAGCTGATGAGGCCAGTGACCTGTGTCTTCGTATTCGTCCTTCGGCAGGCCCCATTGGCGGACCTCCGCTTGCAGCGTCGGGGGAACGCGGGGGTCGTGCGCCAGGAAGTAATAAAAGCCTTGTTGGTAGTCGATATGGTCCTGCCAAATGCGGGCGCGGGTGGCGTAGTCGCCTTCCGGATAATCGTAGTTCTTGCCGATGTAGTCGGACGAGAACGCCCCGTTGTTATTGAAATCCGCCTTTCCGTTTGGGATGTTCGCAATCAGCGTCAACTCATGGAACACGGGCGCTCGACCGAGCTTTTTCGTCGATTCCGCCAGAAGCCGCGCGAGCAGTTCGTAGCGTGCCGGCGAATAGCCAACCGGCTTAGGCCAAGCCATTCGGTTACTTGGTTCGTTAGTCGCAATGACGCGGAAGTTGTAAGCTTGAATTCGCTTATCCGCCTCTCCGGGCTTACCGACCGAACCACTATGAATTTCGGGTAGCGGCTTGCCGTCCGCACCTAACGCGGATACGTCCACGAGGAACTGATGTTTCGGCGTCTTGTCGCGGATGCCGCCTAGCGACTCGCCATATTGGGCGCTGGACTCTCGCCCATACGTATAACTCACCTTGGCCTGCGCCATTAGATCGCCTTCGTAAGTCGCGTCGGCAAACATCTTAGCGCGGAACCGGGATCCGTTCTCCGTCGTGATCTCTGTGATCACGGCCCCCGATTTAGCCACGCCCGTCTTCTCGCGTAGACGATGGCCAAAATGAACAGTCACCCCGGCCTCGGCCAGCATCTCCCGCAGGACGCTTTCGCCGACGCGCGGCTCATAGAACCAGGCCACTGGATTGTTAAACCGGCGCATCTGGTACCGCTCACCGACGCGATAGTAGAATTCAAGCGCCAGACCGCCCAGCACTTCGCGTTTGCCCACATCGGTTCGGGACAGGCCCCCTGTGGCCATGCCGCCGACGTGTTGGCCGGGTTCGAGCAACACGGTTTTCAGACCTTGCCGGGCCCCAGAAACGGCGGTCATCACCCCGCCGGAGGTGCCGCCGTACACGACAAGGTCATAGGAGGTCTGGGCGGTCAGCCCGAAGCTGACAGCGGTAAGTAGAATGAGTAGTTTCATGTTAGAAGGCCAAGCGGAGACCAAGTTGCATGCGACGCGGTTCCAAGGCACCCAGGATACGGCCGAAATTTGGATTCAAGTTGGTCGCCGTCTGGCCGGCCACCGGGCGGTTCGGCTGGAACGTCGTATTCGGCAGATTGTAGTTCACCGTATTGATGGCGTTGAACATCTCCCAACGAGCTTCGAGCCGGAACCGCTCCCGAATCTTGAACGTCTTGAAGAGCGAAAAGCTGAGGTCGTTCAGCCCCGGTCCACGCGTCGTCGGCAGCGTCCGCGGCGCGTTGCCGATGGTGAAATCGGCTGGATTGGCGAAGGCTTCCGTGTTGAACCAACGGACCGGCGTGCGTTGATCGCTTGGCAGCGTAGGGTTGCCGACTATGTTTGGATAGCCAATTCCCGTAAAGTTGTTCGTGCCGCGGACCCCCAGCGGAGTACCCGTTTGCACCGTCCAGATTCCGTTCAACTGCCAGCCACCAAACAGACCATTCACCACCTTCGGCATCGCCGCGCCAAACCGTTGTCCGTGGCCGAAAGGCAGTTCCCACAGTCCGCTGGCGACAAAGCGTTGCGACACGTCATCGGCGTCAATCGCCCGATCAATCCGCCGATTCAACCGTCCGACGCGATAGTCGCTTGCGCCGCCCGTTCCATCATTGCCGCCGCCGATCGCTTGGCTTTCGCTGATCAGCTTGCTCTTGGTGTAGTTGAACAAAGCCGAAACACCGTTGGCGTACCGCTTTTCTACGGTGATCTGCAGAGAGTGGTAGCTCGTCGACAGTCCCGTGTTCGCCCACGTCGAGACGCCGTTGTAGTCAGGATATGGCCGCAAAAGCTGTTGCCGTTGGATGCGCGCCGCCGCCAACGGACCCGTGCGGATCTGGCCGAAATAGGGGTTATCCACCGTGTCTTGCAAGCCGAGGCCGAGGCTGTAAAACGACGGATGCAACTGGTTCAGGTTGTAGTTGGCTCCAAAGAGCTTGGTGCCCTTATTGCCGGCATAAACGAAGGAACCGACCCATCCGCCGCCCAGCGCCTGCTGCAGGGCGACGTTCCATTGCTGGATGTACGGTGTCGTAGCGTTGCGTTCCTGAGCTCGCACATCCAGACCACGGAATGCGCTGGGGCCACCGGCCGGGCCGAGCGGTTGAACGAGCGACGACGGGCCTTGGCTGAAGCGGAATACGCGCTGAATTCCGGGTTGCGACGACGTGAACGGAGTATCGACCGAAAAACCGAGCGCGTTGGCATTGTCCGGGGTCAGGTTGCCCGATTCGACCATGGAGTAGATGAGACCATAACCCCCGCGAATAGCCGACTTTCCATTGCCTTTCGGATCCCACGCGAATCCAATCCGAGGACCAAAGTTGTTCTTGTCGCGATTAACAAAATTAGCCGGGGTTGAACCGACGCCTGCGTAATTCAACACGCCCAACATCTTAGTCTCCGGGTTCACGACAAACGGATCGAAGTTCGAGGCACGATTGTGTAACTCCGTACCGCCAAAGCTTGTGTCGTACCGCACGCCCAGGTTCAGCGTCAGCCGGCGGGTTACCTTCCAATCGTCCTGGAGATACGTTCCGAAGGGGTTGCCCCGAAATTGAAAGAAGGGCCGAACGCCCAACGATCCACTGGAAACTTCGCCCAGCAGGAAAGTCGCCAAGCCGATGCCGGTCCCCGCCGGGCTCAGCGGATTGTTCGTCAGGTCGGTATTGAAGTTGAACGAACCCGAAGGCTGCGAGCGGTTGATGAAGCTCAGCCGCCACCAGCGAAAATCGAACCCAGCCTTGAGATTATGGCTGCCTTTGGTAACGTTCACGCTGTCGGCGATCTGAATCACCTGTTGAGCTCGAAGGCCGGCCGAAAACGCAGCGCTGCCGATGCCGAGGAGGCCGCCGATCGCGACCGGGGGGAACTGGTCTTGGGGAATGATCGACGGATAGCCGAGTTGCTTCGGCCAGTCCTGGTCGAAGCTCGGGTGGGTGAACGGGAGCCATTGCCGGGTCGCGCCGAAGCGGAAATCATTCAGAATTCGGGGCGAAAGCACTTTGATGTAGCTGAGTACGGCGTTGTGGTTGTCGCGTTGATCGTCCCGGGCGGCTGGGTCGGCCACACCCAGGCCCCAGCCGCGGTCGTTCCGCGTATTCCGCGTGCTGGAATAGCGAAAAAACACCGAATCCGCGTCGCCAAAGCGGTGATCGACGCGAACGTTGGTCACCCCTTGGTCCGATAACGAACCCACCAGGGACACCAAGTTATTGGCATTCGTATTGAGATCAGTCGGGCGCGCGTTAGCGAACGGCATGAAGGAAAGCACCTTCAGAGATAACGGATCCATGCGATTCGTGGGGACGATGTTGCCGGGGAACAGATCGCGGACAAAGCCGGACCCGGCCGGGTTCGGCTTTGTCGTGGCCGGATCGTAGATCGGGATGATGTTGCCTTGGGGCGTCCGCGTGGCGGAAAAATTGCCAGTGCGTTCGAGTTCCGTGGCCACCGTGCCGATGCGTGGGGCCCCCGTCGAACGCCACTTCCACTGCTCATAACCGGCGAAGAAAAACGTGCGATTCTTGCCGTTGTAAAGCCGAGGGATCACGACCGGGCCGCCCACCGTGCCGCCGAAATGGTTGTAGCGAAGAACCTGCTTAATCCGACCCGTCCGTGGGTCGGGCTGCGTCGCAAAGGCGTTACGAGCGTCCAGGGAGTCGTTGCGCAGGAAATGGTACAAACTGCCGTGAAACTCGTTGGTCCCGGACTTGGTTACCGCGTTGACGACGCCGCCCGACGTCTGCCCGAACTCGGCTTTCAACGCGTTGGTTTCAACGCGGAACTCCGCCACGGCGTCCACCATCGGCACCACGCTGATCTCGTTATGAACGGCTGCGGAGTTCGATACACCGTCCAGGAAAAACTGATTGCCGTACGCCGGTCCGCCATTGATGCGAATTTGCGAAAAGGTTTGGTTGCTGATTTCCGCGAAGCCGTCCGTGGCGTTCGAGCGAGGGGTGACCCCGGCCACCACCTTAACTAAGTTGAAGACATGACGACCATTCAACGGAAGCTGTTCGATGCGGCGCTGTTCGACTACGGTGCCGAGGCTGGAATCCTCTGTCTGGACTCGGGCCACCTCCGCCGAGACGACGACACTGTCAGAGACTTGCCCTATCTCCAGGTTTAAGTCGACGCGCAATCGTTGTGCTACTTCAACAGTCAGTCCGGTCCGCTGGATCCGTTTGAACCCCGCGTGGCTGACGGTCAACTCGTACGACCCGACGGCAACCGCCGGAATCGTGTACGTACCGTCGGATGACGAAGAACCCTTAAAAGTGAGGTTGGTGCCGATGTTCCGGGCGACAATTTCGACATTTTGTACACCGGCACCGAGTGGATCGATCACGGTTCCGGTGATGGTGCCGAGCGGGGATTGGGCCGAAGCAAGGGCACTCAGGAAGGCAGCGAGGGCAAGATAGCGAACCAGCAAGATAAAAGACTCCTATGGATGAAGTTTACGTCAGATCGGCAATGAAAATAGGGGCAGGGAACTCCGCAACTGCACAAGTTGCCGCGGTTCGATCCGCGTAGAGACTCGATAGAAGCCCACTACGCCGCGATGCCTTCGGCCAGCGAACTTCAAATCCTCTTCCCAAGGGGGCTGTTCCGCCCCTAATTGACGAGAAGTTGACATAACTCCGGACTCGCCCTCGCCCGAGATCACGAGAAGGGAACTGGGACAACGGGCGTTTGGGGGCGGGCTGGGAGTTATAACGTAGGGTTGTAGGTGCGCGATGTCCAAGCGAAGCGGCCGGAAGTATCTGACGTGACGACCACGGTGGCCAACTCCGCCTACCTGGGACCGACGGATTTTTCGGGCAAGTAGTTCGAAACGTTCTCGACTCGCTACGCTTGGCGCAGGAACTTGACTTCAGCCCGTCTGGTGCCGGAGCGCTCCGCAATCGGCGAAGGCGACCGGCTCTCGGACGCCTGGATCACGAGCTGGCCAACGGGGTGGCTGGGTCAACGGTTCGTGAGGGTCAATGGCCGCGAGACTTGGGCCACTCCGGCCGCCGAGCAGTTCGTCATTGACGACGTTCAGCAGGGGTGTAGAATCAGAGTTCCGAGAGATCCTGCTGGAAGTAGAGGGCTCGGACACTCGAGCCAAGAAGGCCCCGATACGCGACCCATCGCTTCCGGTAGTTGACATAATACATATTCTGCGAAGTTCAGAATTGCGCATATCCGTTATTATCCCTACGCTCAATGAAGAGATTGCGCTCCCTCGGCTCCTCGGCGCCTTGCAGCGCCTGAACGACGCCATCGAAATCATCGTTGCCGACGGGGGCAGCGATGACGGCACCTCTGCCGCGGCGGCTCACGCCGGTCGTGTGGTCAGCTCACCGAAGGGCCGTGGAGCCCAGCAAGCCGCCGGGGCGAGCTTGGCCACCGGCGAAGTCCTGTGGTTCCTGCATGCCGACTGCGAACCCGCCACCGAATCGCTTGCCGCCATCCGGCAGGCTCTCGCTGATCCGGCGGCGATCGGCGGCAACTTTACTCTTCGGTTCAGCGGTGACAGCCGCTCAGCTCGAACCCTAAGTTGGATCTATCCGCTCCTGCGTCCTTTGGGCCTTTGCTACGGCGACTCGGGAATCTTCGTCCGCCGCGATGTCTATGAACAGGTTGGCGGCTTCCATAACTACCCACTATTTGAGGATGTCGACCTTGTCCGTCGTCTGCGCCAAGCAGGACGCTTCGAGCGCCTGCCTTCGGTCTTAACAGCGTCCTGCCGTCGTTTCGAGCATCGAAACCCCTTGGGCATGTTCGCCCAATGGACAGGTCTCCAAATTTTGTATTGGTTGGGTGCCTCGCCTCACTGGTTAGCCCGACATTACGCGCCAATTCGGGAGCGTTCGAAATGATTTTGGTGACAGGGGGAACGGGTACGGTTGGAAGTCAAATGGTGCCCGCGCTGGCTCGGTTGATTCCGGGCGAGGAGATTCGGTTGCTGCGTCGGCCGGCGGCGGATATTCGGCTACCCGGT
>JANXMS010000165.1 GCA_025354525.1 Acidobacteriota bacterium | reverse complement strand
GCGTGCGCTATATCTTGCGCAAAAATCCTGACGAGACCAAGCGCATTCGGCACCGGCTAGACGATAAACTAACAAAGTTACGGGACAAGATCTCGCGGCGCAATGAGTTAGTCGAGCAATCGGCTCGACGCAAGCCGGAAGCGGGTTTGCGGGCGCTGCAAGCGTGGGTGAAGCGGCACAAGATGGCTGGGGTGATTACACTCTGCCTGGATGGACGGCGCGTCTTCGAAACGATCAAGGCACTGGCAGAGCTGGAGGGATTGGAACTGGCCGGGTGTTACGTCATTGTGACCGATGTTCTCAAAGAGCAACTCGGCACCGAAGCGGTTCACGCCAGCTACATGGCATTGCAGAAAGCGGAGCGGGACTTTCGAACGATGAAGACCGGGTTGCTGGAGATCCGGCCCTTGTTTGTTCGTAAGGAGAGCCGCACGCGCGGACACGTCTTTTGTTGCCTGCTTGCTCTGAAACTGCAACGGGAGCTGGAGCGCAGATTGGCGGCTGTTTTTGGAACTACGGCACAAGATCCGCATGCGGTGACCGTTTCCGACGCGCTGGCGGCATTGGGCCGCCTGCCTCTTCTCCTCTATGACGGAGACGAAAAGACGGAGGTCACGCGCCTGCCCAAACCCGACGAGCACCAACGCAAGATTCTCGATGCACTCAGAGTCAGCTTGCCTGCCAAGTAAAACGCAGTCAGGCGAAAGGCAGTCGGCGGCGAATCACAAGCCACACCGAATCATCGACTGAGAGGACACAATAGCGTTTTGTTCCGGGGGGAAGATCCGTCAGGAGCACCGTCTACAAGTACGTCTCGGTCGCCCCCGCGGCCAGCGTCCAGTGGCCACTACCAGCAGACTGGAACGACAACCAGATGGATTTCCCCAACGGTCCGCGCCGACCGGGTGGCGCAAGAATCCAGAGCCGGATTGGCCCCCAATCCTCCAAGAATTGCAGCAGCATCGGAACCTGACGCTGGCCCTGATCAGGCAGGAACGGCGCGAAAACGATCCGGAGGGCTACGGTTACAGCCGGATCTGCGATCTGTACTGGCGCTGGCTGAACAAGCGAGACCCGGTGCTGCGCCACGAACACCGCGTCGGCGAGAAGATGTTTGTCGACTATGCCGGTGCCACGATTCCAATCTACGATTGCCAGACCGGACAAGTCCAGGAGGCCGCCGTGTTCGTGGCCGTCCAAGGTGCCCGCAGCTATACCTTCGCCGAAGCCACTGCGGGACAGGATCTACGGAACTGGATCGGGTCCCATATCCGGGCCTTCGAGTTTCTCGGAGGAGAAGCCGAGGTGGTGGTGCCGGATAACTTAAAGTCCGCAGTCCCGCACCCCAGATATTACGAGCCGGACCTAAAGCCGACTAACCGGGATTGAGCCAAGCACATAAGATTGCCCTTATTCCCGCTCGGCCGTATCGTCCCAGAGAAAAGGCGAAGGCCGAAGTCGGCGAGCCAGTGGTCCAGCGCTGGATCATCGCTGCTGTGCGCCAGCGTAAGTTCTTTTCGCTCGCCGAAGCTCGAGCGATACCCGCCTCAATGGAGTCGTTCTGGAAACCCGAACTACCGGCCCCGTATTGGGCGGACGTCAAACTACGTTTGTCCCAGCTCAGGGCCCCGTCAATGCATGCGCTTGTCGTCGATCTCGCCGAGGCTCTTCCCCCCTCCTCTCTCCCGACATTGCTCCTGATCTCTTCAGACGTCGCGGATATGCCGTCTGTTAAGTCAAGACTTGCTGTAGCCAGGCGATTGCGGAGTTACTGGTCGGTCTCAACCAACGCCTGTTCCGCAAGCGCGACGGCAACCGCGCCAGTCTGTTCGCGCAATTGGATCGGCCCGCACTGAAGCCTTTGCCCGCCACGCGTTTTGAGTTTGGGAAGTGGAAAACGGAAGTCCGCGTCAACCTCGATTATCACGTCTGTTTCGGCTCGACTGAAACCGAAGGGGTGCCGAGTTAAGGTAAGGAAACCTTCGCGGCATCCCGTCGTTATGAATTCTTCGTGTCAACGGTCTTGCAGCCAAACCGAGCTGCGCTCCGATGGACTGGCCATTGGGCCCTGGGCCCTCCTTGCGGT
>JANXMS010000124.1 GCA_025354525.1 Acidobacteriota bacterium | reverse complement strand
TGATTATGGTGGCGCGCTTTTCGAGGGGTTATGTGGGCCAGGAGGGGACTTCGGGGCTGGCGGTTGTCAATCCCGGGCGGCGTGGAGGATGCGACGGGAGTCGCGGGCGGGGTCTTCCTGGGCGGTGCTGACGGGGGCGTCGAAGACCATGGTGGCGCGCTTTTCGAGGGTGAATTTGGGCCAGGAGAGGAGACCTGGGGCGTTGGGAGTTCCTCGGCGAGCGAAGGCGGCCCAGGCGCTGGCGAGGTGGCGGGAGAGCGGCTCGGCGGCGGGATAGCGGACGAGGCGCATGGCGAGGGGGAGTTCGGCGGTGTGGAAGGCTCGGAGGCGGCCTTCAAGCATCGGGGTATTCCAGGCGAAGTGGTACATGAAGACGTCGGCCTGGGCTTGGGCGAGCTTTCGTTCGGCTTGGCGGATGGCTTTGAGGCGGGCGTCACGGTCGGTGGCGAAGCGGAACCAGCAGTCGGTGGGAGAGTCGTTGGGGTTCTCTCGGCGATAGGCGGCGAGGAGAGGGTCGACTTGGTCGGGGGCGACTTTGGCTTGGAGGATGCGTTCGCGGAGGGAGGCGGCGGTGAGGCTGTGGAGGGCATCATCTTTGAGAGCGCCGAGGGAGGTTTCGTCCTTGCAGCAGCCGATGAGGAGCGGGACGTGGGCGGAGGCGGCGGGCGCTTGAGGGTCCCAGGGTTGTTGGGTGAGGGTGCGGCCGTCGATGACGGGGGTGAGTTGGTTGGGGACGGCGGCATTCAGGAGATCGCGGGGCGGGAGGTCGCGGAGCTTGGCGGCTTGGTTATGAGCGAGGCCGAGTTTGGTTAGAAGGGCGCGGGCAGCGGCGGTCGCGTCTTCGCGGGTGGCGACTTTGAGGAGGGAGCCGCTTTCGAGGATCGCCTTGTGGAAGAGGCCGGCGGCGGCGGGCATGGCGAGGAGGGTGCTGATTTTGGCGGCGCCGCCGGATTCGCCGAAGATGGTGACGTTGTGGGGGTCGCCGCCGAAGTTGGCGATGTTGGCGCGGACCCATTGGAGGGCGGCAATGAGGTCGAGTTGGCCGATGTTGCCGGTGGAGAACTGGGGGTCGAGATCGCCGAGAAAGAGGTAGCCGAAGACGTTGATGCGGTGGTTGACGCCGACGAGGACGACGTCCTGTTCGAGGGGGAAGCGGTCAGCAAAGAGGGTGAGATGGGCGGAGCCGGCGACGAAGCCGCCGCCGTGGATATAGACCATGACGGGGCGTTTGCCGCGAGGGGAAGGGGTTAGGACATTGAGGACGAGGCAGTTTTCGCTATCGGGCTGGGAGGCGAGTTCGGCGCGGTCGGCGGAGCCGCGGAAGTATTCGCCGATGGTGGGGCTGAGGAAGATGTTGCCGGGGCCTTGGATGCAGCGGGGGCCGGTGTGGGTGCAGTCGCGGACGTTGGCCCAAGGGGCGGCTTTGGTGGGGGGAAGAAAACGAGCGGGGCTGGCGTAGGGGATGCCGCGAAAGACGGTGACGCCGTTGGAGGAGTGGCCGCGGACGTGGCCGGCGGTGGTTTCGACCGAGTCGGGGCTGGCGGCGTGGAGGGCAGCGGAGAGGAGCAGATGGCGACGTAGCATGGATGGTTCCGACGGCTGCCAGTATATGTCGAATGGGTAGAGCTCCGCCGTACCGGGTTGATTTTTGCGATGGGCGATGGCATCGAGCCGGTGTTTTTGGCTAGTAGGGAGGCCCCGGCTGGTCCGAAAACACGTTGGTTTCGAGGCTGGAGCCGGCGGTACGGACTAACGGCTTGGCGGGGCGCTCCAGAACGGGGCTCCAGCCGGCTTGCTCTTGGCTTCGCTCGGTGGCCGCAGGTGTCACTTCCTGTTTGTTTTGTTCAGCTTCGGCATCCTGTGCTTTGAAGATTTCGCCGACTGGGCCGACGTCGGGCCCGAGGTATTCGGTACGGGGCCGAACCGGGGACTTGGGGATTGGATTCAGCTTTCGGAGCATATTTAGCTCTCGCAGACTTGCATTGATGAGCCGGGCCAAGGCCGCTTCTTCGCGTTGGAGTTGCTGCGGCATTTTCGAATCGAAGGCCATTCGAGTGGCGCTGATGAGATCGACGGTGCCGACCAGATGGGCGCCGAGTCCGGGGTGTTCGATTTCGCGAACCTCGCTGAGGCAGGCTTCGAGTTCGAGCGTCTGGAGCTTTGAGTTTCGAACGATACGCCATTGGGCGTCGACAATTCTTTGGACGAGACCATATTCGACCCGACCTTTGGGTGAAAGATAGCGGGAGTATTCCGCCATCATGCTGCGATATTCGGCAGCGTCTTCGCCCGAGAGCAAGGCGAGCCCACAGGAGTCAGTGAAGTCGACGACGACGGTTCGGCTGCCATTTTTGAGGCTATTGAGCCGAGAGTTCATTTTCCCGGCATCGGTTTTGGGCCCGGTGCTTTTTTGGGCATTTTGACGGTTGATTTCGGCGCGACGGGCTTTGCGCTGCTCTTCTTCGGTGAGGCCGTCGTTTGTGAGTTGATCTGGCATGGTTTGATCTCCAGTTGGGAAATAGAAAAGCCCACAGGGCCGGACGGGCGCAGTGGGCAGTTTCTGATTTGATCCTAACGTGCGGGTTCTGCGCATTCCGGAACAGCTATTTTTCAAGATGTTGAAAACAAGGGAGAAATAAATGTGAACGGTCGGAACTGCCGTCGGCGGGGTGGCGTTGGCGCGGTCGGAATTGGCTTCCCGGACCGCCAGATCGGCGAATCGTTCCGTTTCCTGTCTCGTCTTACTGGCGCATTCGAGATGAGTGGCGCACAGGGGAGTGATCAGTGCCGAGTAGAATGCCTACTGATCGCAAGTATGCAAATGTGGAGGTAGGCTCTATAATTGCATACATGCTGTCCCGTCGCCTCGGCTCTCGTTTGCATCACCTTCTGCGCAATAATCCGGCCGTGGTTTTGCTGGGTCCGCGCCAAGTGGGAAAGACTACGCTCGCGCTGGCGACCGGCAGACAACAATCGTGCGTTTACCTAGATCTTGAGGATGAGGATGATCGGGCCAAGCTCGCAAACCCCGCCCTCTACTTTGCCGATCACGAAAGAGATTTGGTCATCCTGGACGAAGTACACCGGGTCCCGGAATTGTTTCAGCGTTTACGCGGCATCATCGACAAGGGTCGGAGGCAAAACAACGGAGATGGGCGGTTCTTGCTGCTGGGCTCGGCGGCTATGGACCTGCTGCAGCAGAGCGGCGAAAGCTTGGCGGGTCGTATTTCGTACCTTGAACTTGGGCCGTTTGACGCGCTTGAAGTTGACGGCGCGGAACTGGAGAGACTCTGGGTGCGGGGAGGCTTCCCCCGCAGTTTTTTGGCCGCGACGGACGATCTTAGTTTCGAGTGGCGGCGGGACTTCATCCGAACTTACCTGGAGCGAGACGTTCCCCAATTCGGTTCCCGTATGCCGGCTGAGACACTTCGGCGCTTCTGGACCATGTTGGCTAATAATCAAAGTCAAGTAATCAACGTTGCCAACCTTGCAAGTGGTCTGGGTGTTACCAGCAAGACAGTCGCAGGTTACCTAGACCTTTTGGTTGACCTTTTATTGGTTCGGAGATTGCCTGCATGGCACCGCAATTTGGGCAAGCGTCTTGTCAAGTCGCCCAAGGTTTACGTTCGTGATAGCGGTATCGCACATGCTCTGCTGGGAATTCGAGACAAGGAATCCCTACTTGGACATCCAGTTGTTGGCCAAACCTGGGAGAGTTTTGTTATCGAGACGCTGGTCAATACCGCTCCCGACGGTACCGAAGCGCACTACTATCGGACATCCAATGGTACCGAGGTCGACCTTGTTCTTACGATGCCTGGTGGGGCGAATTGGGCAATTGAAGTGAAGCGCAGTTCCGCTCCCAAGCTTGAACGCGGATTTTATTCGGCGTGCGCGGATCTCGAGCCCGCAAGACGTTTTCTGGTGTATCCCGGTACGGAACGTTTTCCGCTTGACGAAGTCACGGAGGCAATCGGAGTTGTGGCATTAGCTAGTGAGCTGCAATCGGTCAAATAGGCTAAGTTCGTCCGGATCCCAATTTCGATTCTTTGTTTGCGCTTTAATTCAGACTTTGTGTCTTGAAGGACTTGCTCGAAAGGTCTTTTCGACCGCTTTCCGCGCGGCGTTAACAGATTTCTCCGGTTTCAGCCGAGGCAACACCCCTACGTCTACCAGTTTCAGTAAGGGTTATCCGCTTAAAACGATGGGGCGTCGTCATACGTAGCACCATGCGTCTGCCAGCCTCCAGCGAATGGGTTAACTTCATCCTTCAATGCAGCTGCTTTGTGAAGCATGGATGCAATGGCTTCAACATCTTCCCGAGTACGCCCTCCGTGCCAACATAACTGAGACACTTTTCGTTCCCTAATTACACAGCAGGGCGGGAAGGATTCTTCCCCATGAACAAACAGAAATCTCTTGACTCCATCCCCGCGCCGTCCTCCCCCCATCCCAATCCCGAAGTCGT
>JANXMS010000068.1 GCA_025354525.1 Acidobacteriota bacterium | reverse complement strand
GCCGGCGAGGAGGGCGGGGGTCCAGAGGGCGAGGAGGGTGGCGGGGAGCACTTAGGTGGAGTTCCACTCTTGGATGAGCCGCTCCAGTTCGGCGTCGAAGGCTTGGAGAGCTGAGAAAACTGCGTATGTGTGGTCACGCATCAAGGGCTTCGCGGCCTCCAGTTCTGGGGATGGCTTGTAGATGGCGGAATGTTCAATATCGAGGAATTGACCGATTAACATGGGAGTAATTTGGAGTTCGGCTCGAACTTGGTCCGTGGCGGAGCAGTAGCCATTGTACTTGTGAACCAAGGTCGTTCCCGAGACAGGATCGGGCATGGGACGCGACTCCCACAAGGGAACCACGGCTCGCAAGAGGTCATTCGCCTCCAGCCAACGCGCACGAGGAAACGCGAGAACGCGGACTCCAGCGAGGTCTCGCAGATCCGTTAGGGTGTACGTTCCACCCCTGTTTGGATCGAACACAAACGCTTCTTGCTTCTCCTGTAGGGTTGTAATGGCGCTCTCGCAATCTTTGATTCGCGAGGTGATGACGATTCGCTCAAATTTTTTCAAATCCGCCATCAGAGGGAGCAGTTCGTGCCTGACTCGCGTTTCCAGGTCCACGATGACTCGTCGGACGTGAGGTAGGAGTACGAAGTACTCCTCGCGGAGCCAGTCCTCGGGTTTCCGATCCGCCATCAACCGAGAAGCGCTTCGAGTTGAAGCTTGACCGAGGGCGACGGTGCTGTGTTGAATTTGAAATCCCAGTTTCCAGATGAGGGCGCGGGAGTATCTAGCGCCTCTCTCAGCCTGTCCTCGGTGGAGTCGTCGATGAACTCAACGCTGAACGCCTTGCGCTCAAGACGGTTGATGTAGAGTCTCCGCTCAAAACTGTAGCGATAGCCCGCTGACTCAAGAAACTGCTTTTTCTGGGTCATTGTCATCAAGAAGGTCCTCCCAAACTTAAGTGTAGCTGATGGAGCTCGGGAGCTAGAGGGGCTCGTAGACGACGTAGGCGAAGCGTTTGGAGTCGGGGGCCCAGGAGTTGACGTTGATGGTGCCTTGGCCACCGAAGAAGGTGACAACGTCTTTGATGGCTCCCGGTTTTCCTTTTGGCGTTTTCATGAGACGGAGCTTCATGCCGGGCATTTTTCCGTTGTGGCCGGTGGTGCCTTTCGGGAACGAGAGGAAGAGCATTTGTTTGCCGTTGGGGGAGAAATGGGGGAACCAGTCTTCGAGTTCATCGCTCGTGATTTTCTGGGCCAGGGAATCGTTGGGGCCGGCACCGGTGGACGGGATGCGCCAGAGGTTCCAGTCGCCGCCGCGGTTCGAGTTGAAGTAGATCCACTTGCCGTCGGGGGTGTATTCGGGGCCGTCGTCGTATGCGCCGGCGGAGGTTAGGCGTTGTTCGGGGCCACCTTGGGCGGAGACGCGGTAGAGTTCGAATTTGCCGTCGCGTTGGCCGACGAAGGCGAGCCATTGGGCGTCGGGGGACCAGCCGTGAAAGTAGCTGGGGGCTGCGGGGGTGAGGAGTTTGACGCCGGTGCCATCGGCGTTGGCGAGGAAGACTTGCGACTGGCGGGAGGTGGGGCTGGAAGCGGAGAAGGCGATTTGACGGCCGTCGCGGGAGAAGTCGTGATCGTTGTTGCAGCGGTATTCGCCGTGAAGGTCGATGACTTCGAGGGGGCCGCCGGTGATGGGAAGACGGTGCAGATTGCCGTTGGCATTGACGAGGAGGAACTGGCCGTCGCGGGACCAGTTGGGGGCTTCGATGACGCCGCGGGCTTCGTGGATTTGGGTGCTCTTTTTTGTCGAGAGATCGTGGATCATCACGCGACTGCGGTAAAGCGGGCGGGGTTCGAGCTTGGGGCCTTGGAGGGTGACATTGGAGAAGACGGCGGTTTCGAGGACGTTGGCGTCGTGGGAGCCGACGGCGAGGCCGAGGTAGGCCGGGTCGGTGAGTTTGAGGGTGAGGGGGCCGACGGACGATCCGGCGATGATGGTGATCTGATTGCCTTGGCGTTCGAGGCGGAGGCGGAGGGGGCCTTTGGCCGGGGAGCGGATTTCGGCGGTGGGACCGCCTTTGACGGCGCGGTATTGGAGAGAGGTGAGGCCATCGCCATGGACGGCGACGTCGGCATAGACGGAGTCGGCGTCGAGATCCTGGCGGAACATGAGCATGGCCTTGCGGTGGGCGTTGACGCCGGGGCCGAGGAGGCGGACGTCGGCTTGGAGGGTGACATCGCCGGAGACGCGACGCCAGAGGAAGTGGAAGGCGTCTTGGGTGCCCCAGACGTTGGCTCCGCCGCCGGTGATGTGATATTCGGCGGGGATGGGTTGATAGAGGGAGGTGCCGGGTTTCGGGGTTAGGCCGAGATCGCCGTGGGCGTCGAAGAGGCCGTCCTGGGCGGCGAGGGGGGCAATGAAAATCAGCAGAAGCGAAGGCAGTTTGGGCACGAGACTAGCCTAGCATCGTACTGCTGGCCGCATTCATAGCCAGCTAAGGTCGCACCGATAAGCAGAGTATGCTCCAGATGCCCCTTTTCCCACTTGCGCCAAATCCGGTGCCTGAAAGGGGGATTGACCCAAGTGATTGCGAAGTCCGTACACTAAGTTAGAAAGATGCCTTCGTTCTTCGAGTTTTTTTGTGGGGGTGGGATGGCGCGCGCCGGTTTGGGGCCTCAGTGGGAGTGTCGGCTGGCGAACGACATTGACGCGGCGAAGGGCTCGGCGTATAGCAAGCGGTGGGGCGGGAAGGAGATCGTGATCGGTGACGTCAGCGATTTGCGAAGTGAAGACTTTCGCGGGTGTGCGGATTTGGCATGGGCCTCATTTCCTTGCCAAGATCTTTCGTTAGCTGGCAACGGCGCTGGTTTGAACGGGACTCGCTCGGGTGCGTTTTGGGGATTTTGGCGACAGATGGAAACCCTACAGCGAGAGAATCGGGCCCCGGCGATAGTAGTGCTTGAGAATGTTTGTGGAGCATTGACGGCTAACGAAGGAAGGGACTTTTCCTTGTTGGTCGATACGATTGTCGAAGGCGGATACCGGGTTGGCCCGATGGTTATGGATGCAGTTCATTTCTTGCCGCAATCGAGGCCAAGATTATTCGTAGTTGCCGTCCGGGATGAACTGGTGGTTCCGAGCGCATTGATGGGTGACACGCCAGGGGACTTGTGGCATCCGCGACATTTGCAAGCTGCGTTCACACTGTTGTCCCAGGCGAGTCGGGAGCGTTGGATTTGGTGGAAGGTCCCCACTCCGCCCGGGAGGACGCTCCGTTTGATCGATATCATTGAGGAGCAGCCGACAGGCGTCGACTGGCATAGCCGATTGGAGACAGACCGACTGCTGCATTTGATGAGCCCGATTCACCGTCAGAAAGTTGAAGCGGCGCAGAGCAGCGGAATACCAATGGTGGGTGCCGTTTACAAGCGGACACGCGTCGAAGGCGGGATACGAAGGCAACGAGCGGAGATTCGGTTTGATGATCTGGCGGGGTGCCTGCGGACCCCTGGTGGAGGATCGAGCCGTCAAGTGCTACTTTTTACCGATAAGGGCACGGTTCGTTCCCGCTTGCTGTCGACACGAGAGGCCGCACGCCTAATGGGATTACCCGAAGACTACCCGATGCCGCAGCGATACAATGACGCGTACCATTTAGCGGGAGACGGGGTGGCCGTCCCCGTCGTGCGGTTTTTGGCGGCCAATCTCCTGGAGCCGATCTTGGCAGCGCAAGTGAGCATTGCCCGAGAGGTGGCCTAGATGCTTCGAGCGAAGCTTGAGGAATTTGTGCAAAAAGGAGCGTTCCGACAAAAGGGAGGATTGTGTGTAGCGTTGGTCGTCACGGACCACGCCAGAACGTTGGGACTTCCATTAGATCCTTCGAAACTGATGACGAAAATGGATGGCCAAGTTCTCGGATTGGGGATCGCCGCCGTGCAAGGGATTCTGAAGAGAAACCAGATCGACAAAGTGCTCGCGAAGGAAGGGGGACGAACTTCAAGGGGGAGCATTCAGCACATGCGGGAATATGTGCAGTTTCTGAACTATTTGCAAGCAAATAGCGCGGCAGACTTGGATGCGATCGAAGCCTTTTGGATTGGGAGGGTGCGAGAGTTTTTTGCCGCGAAGCCGTTCCGGATTTCGCTCGATGCTTCGAGAAGCTTCCGGCAAATGGTCCGCGATGTGATCGGAGACGATTCTAGCACCATAGTTTTTCAACTGCCGATGCGCCAAAGGGTCGAGTGGGAGATTTCCTGATCGACGACGGGGCCATTCATGTGACGAGTGCCCCTTCAGAACCGATGATCCGAGACTGCATAACGAATCTAACCGGTCGTCACGCGAAAAGCTGGAGTGGCCGTGGCGGAGGGACTCGCTGGCAATGCGGGAATTGCAGACCGAATAGACATATTCGAGATTGAACAGTTTCTGGCGCTGAACTTGTACGAACTGAGTGGTTTTGCTCCCAGTCGCAGGCGGGCGGCGGTTACCGAAGTGATTGATCGTAATTGATTAGCGGCGAGCGGCCTCTCTGGCTTCGCTCGACGGATTCCGCCGGGGCGTCCACAACAAAAAGGTGTAGAAATGTTTCACAAAGTCTGGTAGTCTTCCGATAGCAGTCGCGAGCGTTTCATGGCGAACAG